>NZ_JBHYFM010000002.1:0-138902 GCF_051859525.1 Roseinatronobacter sp.
ATGAGAACCTTGATCAGGTCATGAAGGGGCGTGCCCCGACCCTGACTACTGTTCGCAAGGGGCAGGAGATAAAGGAGACGCTTACACGTCGACGCTTTTTGTCCGTGCTCTTCGGCTACTGTGCGACTCTTTCGATCCTGCTCTACATGTTTGGCGTCGTTTCCGCACATGTATCTGTGGACGTTTCTGGCCCGCCTTGGAGCGACGATGCGCTCCAAGTTATCGAGGCTTGCGGTTGGGCGCTTTATACTTGGATGGTTTGTAGCTTGCTCGTGGTTACTCTTTTGGGTCTCCACTACTTGGTCGAAAGGATGCACCGAGCCTAAGTTTTGGCACAGGGCGTGGTGCAAAGTGTGGTATGTCTACCCAGAAAAGAAATTAAACACTTTATAAACATATACTTGTTCCCAAAGTGAGACAGACTGTCTCTCCGCCATAACACTCACCCAAGCAAATGATTCCATTGCGAAAGGGTCGTTTCGTGCACACATTTCCCCATGTAGTTTTCCAGGCTTGGTTGATCAGCGTGACGCGTAATGGTGTTGTGATCTGACAATGGGGCAGCACCGTGATGCACATTGATTTTCGAAGCCTATCCACGATAGTATTCTTGAAACCGGCATTCTTGCGGGTTCAGATTGCCACGATTCAGCGTGCCTGCGGCAGCTTCACTGCGCTACCAGGTGCGCGTCTCGCCCGTGTCGATATGGATGAAGCTTGAATAGCGTGAAAGCCCACCTCGACCGATTGATGCCGCGATTTCATGCAGCCCGCGTGGACCAAGCCTGTGATGGGTGATATCGAGCGCCTGACCGTGCAGGTGGTGTGAATTGGCAGCGCCTCCACGCACATTGCGCGAGGATGATCGAAATCCGTGGGTCAGGATCAGCGGCTCCTCCGCGCCGGCACGTTGCTGGATTTCAAACGCCAGATCCAGAAGATGCGGGTCCATTTCACCCAACTCGCCTGTGCGCAGATCGCGGGCGAAAACCGCAAATCGTGCAAGCGATTCCGCAATATAAGCGTGACCGTCGAAATAGACATGATTGAACACCTCGTCGGTGCGCTGATTGACCATAAGCAGGCTGCGTGCCTCGGCGGGGTCCGGCTGCGTTGCCCTTCGCAGGAAGGGCAATGCGAAGGCTGGTGCCGCTGATACGCCGCCAAGCGCCGCAGTGGCACCGAATAGAAAGCTGCGCCTGCTGAATGCGGCCGGTCGGGCTTGGGTCTGCATAGGGTCTCCGGGATGGTTATTTCCGGCTGGCGCTTTACGCTGCTTGCACGGATCATCCCAGTGGGCTGGACATTCACATCTCTGTGTCGGCGGATTCTGACCAAGCGGGGCAGACTGGCGCGATGGCATTCCATTGCCGCGCGTGGAATCCGACCCGTTCTGACAGCGTCAGGCACCCGAACCTGTTGCAGCCCATGCGCCTGCGTTGCCATTCAGGGGCGAAAAGGGCGTTCTGCCTGCGGACAGCCCGATATCAGGAACCGGCTTGCCCCATTGCCGGGATTGCCCCCGTTACGGCCTGCGCCAACACCCCTGCCCCTTGGCGGACGGGGTCGGAGGCGGGCAGGCCGGTCTCATCCTCAACCGCTTTCAGCGCGGCGAAGGCATCTGTTTGTGACAGCCGTGATGTGTTCAGCGCGATTGCCACGACCTTGGCTGGCGTCAATGCACCCGCTGCGCGCGCCACCGCTTCATTCAGGGCGATTACATCGGGCAGCGGGGGAATACGCACAGTGTCCAACTCGTCCAGCGTTTCCATGCCCGCGCGGTGGCACAGGATCATATGTGTCGCGCAACTGCCGCGCATCAGCGGCAGGGTCGCGGTGCTGCCGGGGTGCAGAAGCGAGCCTTGCCCCTCGATCACGACGATCTCTTGATCTGCGGCCTCCAGCACCATGCGTTCAACCGCGCCGCCCGCATGGTCCACGCGGATCGCGTCCAGCGGGATGCCGCGCCCCGTGATGGCAATGCCGGTCTGGCCCGTGGCCAGAAATGCCGCGTCGCGACCCAATGCCTGCAAACTGCGCGTCAGTTCCAACCCCGCTGTCATTTTGCCGATGGCCATGTCGGTGCCAACCATCAACACGCGGGTATTGCCCAGTTTTGCGGCGCGTCCCATCGCGATGGGCGGGGCATCACCCTGTGGTACGCGCAAATCCCAGACCCATTGACCGACGCGCAGCTTGTCTGCGAACATTGGCTGAAGGCGGTCATGCATGCCATTGACAAGGCTCATCCCGCCCGCAATGGCCTGTTCCAGAACGGCAACCCACGCTTGCGGCAAGCGCCCGCCGGACGGGGCGGTTCCCAGCACCAGAACTTCCGCGCCCATCTTCTGCGCCATGTTCACAGTGGCAACAACCGGCACATCGCTGTCCAACGCGCACAGATCGCGCACGCGTTTTCCCGCCTGAGTGCTGTCGATCACTGCGACCACCGGATTGCGCCCGTAGCGCAGGATACCTTCGGCCATCTTGGCGTTCAGGCTGCCCATTGTGGCCTCGGCGAATAAGGCGATAGGTCGGGTCGGGTCAAGCATGCAAGGCGCCTCCGTGGCCGGGCTGATCTGCGGGCAGGGTCACGCCATGTTCAAACGGCGCGCCGGTAGCAGGGTCGGGATCAAGGTTCAGATGGGAATCAAGGTCGATATAGTCGAACAGCGCCGACAATGACGCACCCGCAGCGATGGAAACCGCGCTTTCGCCCATGCAACCGATCATGGTTTTCAGCCCATGCGCGCGCGCAGTCGCGACAATCCGCAAGGCTTCGGTAATCCCACCGCATTTCATCAACTTCAGGTTCACCCCGTCCACGCACTGCGCGAATGCGGGAATGTCGCTGGAAAACCGGCAGGATTCATCGACGAAAACCGGCAAGGCGCGGTCCTTGAACAGCGCAGGCAACTGGTCTTCAGCCCCCTGAACAAGCGGCTGTTCCACATATTCCACACCGCGCGCGGCCAGCCAGCCCATCATATGGCGCGCGTCCGCCAGCGACCAGCCGCCATTGGCATCAACGCGCAACGCCGCCCCGCTGCCTGCTGCGGCGTCATGAACTGCCATGAACATGGCCTTGTCCGCGTCAATTCCGTCCGCACTGCCCAGCTTTATTTTCAGGGCTTTGGCCCCGCGCGCCAACAACAAGGGCACACGCTCGGACACGACATCGGGCGGGTTTATGCCCACCGTCAGTGATGAGATCACCCCGCGCCGCGCCAGCCCCAAAAGCCGGTAAAGCGGCATACCCGCCTGTTTGGCGCGCAAATCCCACAGTGCCATGTCCAGCGCGGCCAGCGCACAGGCCCCCACCCCGCCCGCATGCGCGCGCGCCCAGATATCATAGATCGCGCCGTCCAGACCGTTTGCGCAAAACGCCTCCAGTTGCGCGCGCCCTTCTGCCACTGTTGCCGCGCCTTCGGTTTCGCCCGGTGCCATCTCGCCCCAGCCGGTCAATGTGCCATCGGTGACCGACACAAACAGGTTGTCACCGCCCGAAATTTCACCACGAGAGATGCGCAAGGGAAAGCGCTTCTTCAGATAAAGTGTTTGATACTCGACCTTCATGCGACACCCTTCAAAAATGCTGTCAGATTGTCGGACAGCGCGTCACTGACATAGCCGCCTTCCTGCACCAGAAGCAGGGGCAGGCCCAGTCCCGAAATCGCCGCCGCAATTGACGCAAACCCCGCTGTGGTAATTGCCAGCCCCTTGAACGGATCGTCAACATGCGCATCAAGCCCCAGCGCCACGACCACCGCATCGGCCCCGAAGGCGGTTATATGTGCAAGGGCTGTGTCAAGCGCCGCCAGATACCCCGCATCATCCGTGCCGCGCGGCAGCGGCAGGTTCAGGTTGCACCCCATCCCGCGCCCTTCGCCGCGTTCTTGCGCCCCCCCCCAGAAAAAGGGGTAGAAGCGGTCGGGGTCCGCATGCAGCGACACTGTCAGCACATCATCACGGGCATAGAATATGCCTTGCGTCCCATTGCCATGATGCACATCGATATCCAGAACTGCCGGCCGCAGCCCGTATGTGCGCAACCGTTCTGCCGCAATGGCCGAATTGTTCAAAAAGCAGAAGCCCCCCGCCAGATCGGCGAACGCATGATGCCCCGGCGGGCGTGACAACACATAGACCGCCTGTTCACCACCCGCCACCAGATCAGCCCCCGAAATGGCCGATTGTGCCGACCAATAGGCCGCATCCCATGTCTGCGCCCCGATGGGACAAGCCGTGTCTGCCTGATGATAGCCTGCCTGCCCGATGGCGGATCTCGGGTAGTTGTCGCCCCGCGTGGCAGGGTGAATGTTCGGGATAACTTCTGCCCCCGCATCGGGAATACGCTGCCAACGCGGATAGATGGTGCGCAGAAAATGCAGGTATTGCGCGCTGTGAATGGCGGCGATCGGGCCAAGGCCAGCATCTTGCGGCGCATCAAACCGGCAGCCCGCCGCCATTGCCCCCGCCATAAGGCGGGTAATGCGTTCAGGCGCTTCGGGGCTGGGATAGGTTTTGCCATTGGCCATGAAATGGCGCGGGTCATGCAGGCGCTGGCGGTCGTCGAATACGGCTTTCATGTGGCCCTTTCCATCAATTTGGACACGCCCTGCGCGCCAAGGCGCATTTCCTGCATGCCTGTCGCGGGTTCGAAACCCAGTCGCTTGTAAAACCGCTGCGACGCCGTGCTGTGGTCATAGACTGCCAGCTTGATCCATGTTGCCTGCCAGTCGCGCGCGCCCTGTTGCGCCACCTGCGCCAGAAGGCGCGCGCCAAGCCCCTGCCCGCGAGCATGCTGACTTACCCACAGGTCGGACACATACAGCCCCGCAGCCCCGCGCACGGTGGAAAATACGGGGCTGAACATGGCCGCCCCCAAAGTATCATTGCCGCGCAAGACCAATATGGCATACGCGGCAGGGCGCGGCCCTGTCAGGGCATCGGCTAGTGTCGCGCGATCAGTGGAATAATCCTCTGCGATACCGGCACTTAGGGCGCGCAATGCGGCTTCCAGCCGCGCCAGGTCATCGGCGGTCGCGACCTGTCGAAAATTCATCACATCATCGCGCATTCATGCCCCCCTGCCCCTTCAGCCCCAATGTGGCGCGCGCCTGTTCGGGGGACATGACCACCCGCCCAAGGCGTTCCACAATCTCGCGGATTTTCACAACCTGTTCGGCGTTCGACCGCGCAAGCTGGCCGCGCGCAATGGTCAGGCTGTCTTCCAGCCCCACGCGCACATGCCCGCCCATGGCCGCCGCCATGGTGATCAGCGGCATCTGGAACCGTCCTGCCGCCAATACAGAAAACAGGTAATCCCCGCCGAACAGCTTGTCGGCCATGCGCACCATATGCGTCAGGTTCTCTGCATCCGGCCCCATTCCGCCCAGCACGCCAAACACGAACTGGATAAAAAAGGGCGGCTCTATCAGCCCGCGATCCGCGAAATGGCGCAGCATGTACAGATGGCTCAGGTCATAGCATTCAAATTCAAATCGCGCGCCGCGCTCCACGCCAAGGCTGGTCAGGATACGGGCAATGTCGCGGGGCGTGTTCTTGAAGACCAGATCGTCAGTGCCTTCCAGAAAGGGCTTTTCCCACTCATGCTGCCACTCGCGATCCTTGCCCAGCATCGGATATAATGCGAAATTCATCGTCCCCATATTCAGCGACGCCATTTCCGGCGCTATCGCCAAAGGGGCGGCCAGCCGGTCATCAAGCGACATGACTGCGCTGCCGCCGGTGGACAGGTTCAACACCGCGTCCGTGTCGCGTGCGAGTGCGGGCACGAAGCCGTTGAAATGCTCCAACGCGGCCGAAGGCTGGCCTGTCACCGGATCACGCGCATGCAGGTGCAGAATGGCCGCGCCCGCCTGTGCCGCGTCAATCCCGTGCCGCGCGATTTCCGCGCCAGTCACGGGCAGATGCGGCGACATGCTGGGCGTGTGAATAGAGCCGGTGAGCGCGCAGGTGATGATAATGCCCGACATGCGATCACGCCATTTCCGACAAGGCGGGCGCAATGTCGCGCACCAGACGGGTCAGGGCCGCATCCAGCGTGTCCGAAATCTCGACCAGATGCTGGTCAGACACAATCAGGGGCGGGCACACCATAATATGGTCCCCCTCCACCCCGTTGCGCGTGCGGCGGGAATAGACGATCAAGCCCATCTCATAGGCGATATCGACAAGGCGCTGATGGGCATTCAGTCGCGCGGGCAGCGGCGCTTTGGTGTCGCGGTCCGCCATCAACTCGAACGCCAGCAACAACCCTTGCCCGCGCACATCACCAATGACTGGATGGCGCGCTGCCAACCCCTCCAGGTGCTTGCGCAATTCCGTCCCCATGATTTCGGCGTTCCTCATCAGGCCCAGCCGCGCAATCTCGTCAATGACCGCCGCCCCCGCCGCGCAGGCCAGCGGGTTACCCGCATAGGTGAAGCCATGCACAAAGCCGCCCCCCTCCATCACTGCGGCAACCAGTTCATCGCGCGCGGCAATCGCACCAAGGGGCACATATCCGGCCGCGAAGCCCTTGGACAGCACAACAATATCAGGCGACAGGTCCCAATGCTCCAGCGCCAGAAAACGGCCGGTGCGACCCGCGCCGGTCATGACTTCGTCAAGGATCAACAGCACACCATACCGGCGGCAGATGTCCTGCACGGCCTGCATATACCCCGCAGGCGGCACCAGCGCGCCGGTGGACGCGCCGCCAATGGGTTCAACGATGAAGGCCAGAACACTGTCCGGCCCTTGGGCCATGATTTCAGCCTCCAGCATGGCGGCATAATGCGCGCCGGTGGCGGGGTCAGCGGGGTCCAGCCCGTCAAGATAGGCGCGCGGCGCGGGGATTTTGGGCATCGCCTGCATCATCGGCGCGAAAGGGTCCGTCAGCGGTGCATAGCCGGTCACGGCCAGCGCCCCCAATGTGCACCCATGATAGGACGGGGCACGGCTGATGACCTTCCAGCGGTTCCCATGCCCCACAGCCAGCGCGTGCTGGCGCGCAAGTTTGATGGCCGACTCCACCGCTTCCGACCCGCCCGATACAAAAAACACCTTGTTCATGCCTTCAGGGCAAAGCGCAGCAGTTCTGGCAGCCAGTTGCTCGGACGCTTCGGTTTCGAAATGCAGCCTGTAGCCGAAGGTCGATTTTTCCATCTGGCGGCGCATGGCCTCCAGCACATTGGGGTTGGAATGGCCGATATTGCACACCATCGCGCCGCTTGACCCATCCAGATAGCGCTTGCCGTCCACGTCCCACATGTAAACGCCGCGCGCCTGATCCAGCAGGGGGCGGCGCTGGCTGGTCTGATAGAAAAGGTGACTCATAACGGTTATCCGGGCAGGGCCGCACAATCGCGCGGCCTAAGGGTAATATGCACCTGCGCACCGGCAGGGAACGGGCGTTCGTCGATCATATTGATGGCCTGCAACTGCGTATCGCCCGCGCGCACGAAATAGCGCACGGACTGGCCCTGATAATCGACCGTTTCCACCGTGGCAGCGGCACAGAATACACCGCTTTCGGGCGGGCTGTCGCGCAACAGCAGTTTTTCGGCGCGGATGACCAGCTTCGCGCCCCCTTCACCAGCCAGATGCGGGGCCTTGGCGCTTGGCACCGTGACCTTACCAAAGACCGGCACGTCCAGAACGGCCCCGTCGGCACTGCGTGACAGGCAATGCCCGTCAAGAATATTGGACGCGCCCAGAAACTTCGCCACAAACTCGCTGGCGGGGGTGTTATACACCTCCTCAGGGGCGCCGACCTGTTCGACACGGCCATTGGACATGACCACAATCTGGTCGGACATGGCCAGTGCCTCGGATTGGTCATGCGTCACAAAAACGGTCGTGACGCCAATGCGCGCCTGAATGTTCTTCAACTCCACCCGCATATCTTCGCGCAGATTGGCGTCCAGCGCCGAGAGCGGTTCATCCAGCAGCAGCACATCCGGCTCAATCACAATCGCCCGCGCCAGCGCAATGCGCTGTTGCTGCCCGCCCGACAGTGCCTTGGGATAGCGGTTGCCCAGATGCGGCAGTTGCACCAGTTCCAGCGCATCTTGCACACGCCGCGCAATCTCGGATTTCGCAACATTGCGGTAGCGCAGGCCAAAGGCCACGTTTTCGGCAACGGTCTTATGCGGAAACAGCGCGTAATTCTGGAACACCAGCCCCAGATTGCGCTTGTGAATAGGCACATCATTGACACGCTTGCCATTGATGATGATCTCGCCCTCGGTCGGGTCCAGCAGGCCTGCAATCATGCGCAAGGTCGTGGTCTTGCCGCAGCCGGACGGACCAAGCAGCGTGACAAACGCACCCTCCGGTATGGTCAGCGACGTTTTCTCGACCGCTTGGAACGTGCCGAAACGCTTGACGATATTGTTCAGACTGACAGCGCCCATACTTCGCCTTTCATGGGATGAGACCCGCCCCAGCAGTACGCGGGATCATCTTCATCTTGCCGGAAATACTCCGGGGGGTTCCGGGGGGCTGGCCCCCCGGCCTTGCATTCAGAAACCGCGCTGGACACGGGCGAAGGTTTCGGACCATTCAGCCTCGTTGCCGTTCCAATAGACGGGATCGGCGAAGGTCAGCGCCTCCAGTGTGCCACTCGGATCATAGGCAGGCAGTGTTGGGATTTTGTCGCCCAGATCGACCTTGGTGCCATCCAGTGCAGGTGGGTAGTTCTGCCCCTCTGCCACCGCGATCGAGGTTTCGGGCGCAAGCATGAAGTTCAGCAGTTCTTCGCAGGCCTCGACTGGCGAGCCTTTGATCACGAACAGACATTCCTGCCAGCCGAAACTGCTGGGCGCGTCATAATAGCCGATATCATGGCCCTGCTCTTGCAGTGCCGCGATCCGGCCGGACCAGCCTTCGGTTACATAAATTTCCTCTTCGGCCAGCAGGCTCATCAATTCGGCGCCAGACCCCCAGTATTTCAGCGCCAGATCGCGGTGCGTGCGAATGGCATCCCATGCGGCGTCCATATCCTGAATGTCATTGGGGCTTTGGCCGGTTTGCAGGGCCGCATACCACAGCCGCGTGCGCCAGTCGCTCCAGCCGCCGATCTTGCCCTGATATTCGGGGTCGATCAGGATGGACGCGCCCTTCTCGCGAATTTCCTCGTCCGAGATATAGGCCCGGTTATAGGCCAGCCCTGTGGTACCGTAGTTATAGGGCACAGCCGACAGGTGGTCGGGCGTGATGCCGCGGAACGCATTGGTCAGCGCGTCCATGACCAGTTCCATATTCGGGATATTTGCAAGGTTCAGTTCCACATCCAGCCCGAAATTCACATAGCGGGCATAGTCGAACACACCTGACAGATGGGCGATGTTATATTCGCCTTCCTGACTGGACCGGACCTGCGCAAGGTATTCGTCCCCCCCTGCGAATGTGCCGTCAACCACATTGATACCAGTGGCGGCCGTATAGGGGTCGAATGCGTGACGGCGGAACGCTTCGGACACCACGCCGCCCCAGCCATCGAACCGCACCTGGCTGACATCCTGCGCGAAGGCCATTTTCGCAAACGGGGTCTGCACGCCATATGCCACGCCTGCAGCACCGATCAGGCCCAGAAAACTGCGGCGATCCAGATCACCGTTGCGGTAGCGCTCCAGCAGACGCTCGTAGCGTTTTGTATTATCCATATTTTGATCTCCTTGTCGGGTTTGGGTTGTGCGGTTCTTACATGCCGCGTTTTATGGCTATACTGCGGGCGATTGCGGCCCCCAGCAAAGGCAGGCCCACAGTGATGACAATCATCACTGTGCCAAGGGCGTTTATTTCGGGGCTGATGGAATTGCGCAGCATTGAGAAGATCTGCGTGGGCACGGTTTCCACCCCGCCCGGTTTCCAGAACAATGTGCCGGTGATGTCATCGAAGGATATGGTGAAGGCAAACAGCGCCCCTGCGGCGACAGCCGGCATCAGCAGCGGCAGGGTCACAGAAAAGAAGGTCTGCACCGGCGACGCCCCAAGGCTAAGCGCGGCTTCTTCCACATCGCGGCGTATGGAAACCAGCCGCGCCTGCACCACCAGAATGACAAATGGCAGGGTAAAGATGACATGCCCTGCCAGCAGCAGTGCGAAACTTTTGCCAATGCCCAGCCAGTTCAGAAACAGCAACAGCGCCACCGCCAGCACCACTTCTGGCACCAGAATGGGTGCGATCAGGATGGTGGTGATCAGGTTCTTGCCCGGCACTGCATAGCGCACCAGCGCAAGGCTGGCCAGCACACCCAGCGTGGTCGAGATCAGCGCCGTCAACAAGCCAAGGACAAGCGACGTGCGAAACGCGCGCATCACGGCATCATTGTTCCAAAGGGCTTCGAACCAGCGCAGGGAAAAGCCCGTCATGGGAAAACTGCCAAACTGGTTCTGGTTGAACGACAGCAGCACCACCACGACCACAGGCAGGAACATGAACAGGTAGACGCATATTGTATATGCCCGGATCGCCCCCCAGCCCATCAGCCCAGCCCCTTCGTGATTTGCGACATGCCAAGGTAGCGGTTGTAAATGGCCACAAGCACCCCCAATACGATCAGCAGCAGCAACGACAACGCGGACCCCATGGGCCAGTTCAACTGTGTGATAATCGCCTCGAACACCAGATTGGCGAACATCGCATCGCGCGGGCCGCCAAGGATAAGCGGGGTGATATAGGTGCCGGCGCCAAGGACGAAACACAGCAGCCCCCCCGCCGCCAGTCCGGGCAGGGATAAGGGCAATGTGACCTGCAAGAATGCCTGCCAGCGCGTGGCCCCCAGCGATGTGGCAGCGTCTTCCAGACTGGTATCAATCCCGTCAAGACTGACATAGATATTCAGAACCATGAAGGGCAGCAGGAAATGCGCAAGCCCCAGAATGACGGTTGCTTCGTTATACAGCATCTGAATGGGCGAGGATGTAAGGCCAACAGTCATCAAAAGCGTGTTCAACGCGCCGGAACTGCCCAGAATGTTGATCCAGCTCATCGTGCGAATGATATAGCTGATCCAGAACGGCAGCATAAGCAGCAGCAACAAGATCAGTTTGTTGCCACTGGAACGGGCGATGAAATAGGCCGCAGGGTAGCCCAGTAGCGCGCAAATAACGGTCGTAATGGCCGCAATCTTAAGGGTGTTCAGCAAGATATAGCGGAAAAACGGATCCGTCAGCGCGCGCTGCCAGTTGTCCAGATGAAACCCCGCCGTATCCGGGCCAACCGCCGAACGCAGCCAGAAGGAATACACCACAATGAACAACAGCGGCACCAGCAAAAGCAGGGTGACGGCCCCAAGCGCAGGGGACAGCAAAATCCAGGGCTGCCGCTTTTCACGGGCTTCAACAGACATGACTTGGTTCCTGTGAGTTGGTCGGCAACCGCCACAAAGCAAATGATTGCAAAGCCCCATGCCATAGTGCAAATAGATAATGGGAATATTGATTATAGGTTCTGTCAATGGCATACGAGGAAGATGCAGATCGCCTGACCCGTGATCTGGATTGGAACCTGCTGCGCAGCTTTGTTGTGATGGCCGAAGCGCGGTCGATCACGGATGCGGCCCAGCGGCTGCGGCTGACGCAGCCTTCAGTTTCTACCGCATTGAAAAAACTGGAAGATCGCATCGGTAAGCGTTTGATTGACCGCGCGCCGGGGCGCTATGAACTGACCCGTGCAGGTGCGTTACTGTATCGCGAAGCGGTCGAAATTCACGGGGCCGTCCATCGCCTGTCTACGTTGATGCGCGACACCACTGATGAAGTTACCGGCCATGTGCGTATTGCGGTGGCCAGCCATGTGGTTTGCCCGCTTTTTGATCGTGTCCTGACCGAATTCCATGCCCGTCATCCAAGTGCGACGCTGTCAATATCGGTTCTTGGGTCAGGGTCTGCATTGGCCAGCGTGGCCGCGCGAACGGCATCTTTCGCGATCTGCCTTGTCCACCGGCGCGACCCGAAGATCGAATATATGCGCCTTTATCGGGAATTCTTTGGCCTGTTTTGCGGGCCCTCCCACCCGCTATTCGGGCGCAAGGGCCTGCGCCAGAAGGATCTGGCCGGACATTCTGCGGTCAGCTTCGAAACGGACCGGCTGCATGATGCGCTGCGGTCCGTCACGCTGCTGCGGGCAGAATCGGAATTGAGCGAGCGGATCATAGGCACATCCAGCCATCTGGAAGAAGTGCGCCGGATGGTGATTGCCGGTGTTGGGATAGGCCCCCTGCCGCTGCATGTCGTGGCGCGCGATGTGCAGGACGGGCTGCTGTGGCGCCTGCCGCCCTATGACAACCCGCCCCCCATTGACGTGCATCTGGCATGGAACCCCAAGGCGGCGCTGAACCGCGCCGAGACAGCGCTTCTTGCCGCACTTCAAAACGCCATTTCGTCGGTTCCCATATCTTCGCGCACTTACGGCCTTGATACATCTTGCGATGGGGCCGGTGACGCAAGCCCCTAGCCAAAATCCACACCGCAGGTGCCGTGCCGCCCCGAAACCGGCCGCCCGCGATCAAGCCACGCGCGTGCCCACTTCGGCACGGCACAGCATACCAAACAGGTCGCGCGGGTCGTCAGGGTCGGCAATCATGTCCAGTTCCTGAAAGAACCCTGTGCCCTGAAGGCGCTGGTGGATGTGGCGCAGCGCACTGAAATCCTCGATCGCGAAGCCCACACTGTCGAATAGTGTCACCTGCCCCTGATCGGTGCGGCCCGTCGTCTGGCCCGTGATGACCTGCCAAAACTCACTCACCGGATGGTCGGGGGCAAGTTGCTGGATTTCGCCTTCAACCCGCGTCTGCGGCGGGTATTCCACAAAGATGCCCGCGCGCAACAGAATGTCGCGGTGCAACTCCGTCTTGCCGGGGCAGTCGCCGCCGACTGCGTTTATATGCACGCCGCCCCCGATCATGTTGTCAGTCAGGATCGTGGCATATTGTTTGTCGGCAGTGCAGGTTGTGATGATCTGCGCACCAAGGATGGCATCCTCGGCGGTGGCGCAAGACACGATGCGCACCCCCCGCCCGGCCAGATTGGCCGCACATTTTCGCGTCGCGGCAGGGTCGGTATCATACAGGCGGACTTCCTCAATACCGCAGACGGCCTTCATGGCCAGCGCCTGAAATTCGGCCTGCGCGCCGTTGCCAATCATGGCCATGACGCGCGCATCGTGCGGGGCCAGCCATTTTGCCGCCATTGCACTGGTTGCCGCCGTGCGCAATGCAGTCAGGATGGTCATTTCCGACAGCAGCACCGGATAGCCCGTTGCCACATCGGCCAGCACCCCGAAGGCGGTGACGGTCTGCAACCCCTGCCGTGTGTTCGACGGGTGGCCGTTCACATATTTGAACCCGTATTGTTGCCCGTCCGACGTTGGCATCAACTCAATCACGCCAATATCCGAATGGCTGGCCACGCGCGGGGTCTTGTCAAATTCCGGCCAGCGGCGGAAATCGGCTTCAATGGCGTCGGCCAACTCAAGCATCATGCGCTCAATGCCGACATGCAGCACAAGGCGCATCATGTGATCGACACTGACAAACGGCACAAGCGCGTGGCGAGAGGGGGATGACATGGCAGACTCCTTCAGGTGAAACTACGGGTGGGACGGTCAAAAACCTTGCGGCCCATCAGACTGCCCAGCAGATCGACCATAAGCCGCGCGGTTCGGCTGCGTTCATCCAGTGCGGGGTTCAACTCGACCAGATCGAGCGAGGTCATCAGTCCGGTTTCGTGGATCATCTCGCAGACCAGATGCGCCTCGCGGAAGGTCGCGCCGCCGGGAACTGTTGTGCCAACGGCAGGGGCGATTGCAGGGTCCAGAAAATCAACATCCAGACTGACATGCAGCATGCCCCGCGCGGCACGGACGCGGTCCAGAAATGCGCGCAAGGGGGCAGCGATGCCCTGTTCATCCAGCACACGCATGTCATTCACGGCAATCTCGCACTCTGCCAGCGCAACATATTCCGCCGGATCGACACTGCGAATGCCGAACAGGCAGATGCGTTCGGGCGGGATTGGCGCGGGAAATGGCGGGAAGGGCGCGAACCCGTCGCGACCGGCGGCATAGGCAACGGGTGTGCCGTGCAGGTTGCCCGAGGTGGTGCTTTGCGGCGTATGAAAATCACTATGTGCGTCCAGCCAAAGCAGGAACAAGGGCCGCCCGACACGCGCCGCATGGGCCGCTGCGCCCGACACCGACCCCAGCGCCAACGCATGATCCCCGCCCAGCACAATGGGCAGCCGCCCGCCGTCCAGTTCCACCTGCACCGCATCGCGGATCAGCGCAGTCCAGGCCAGCGTTGCAGGCAACTGGTCAAGGGCAGGATTGGGCACATCGCAGGCAGGCAGGCTGTCGGGCAATACCAGATCGCCGCGGTCCTGCGTCGGGTGTCCAAGGGCCATCAGCATCGCATGCAGCCCCGCGACTCGGTATGCGGCGGGCCCCATCAGGCAGCCCGGCTGGCGCTGGCCGCTGTCAACCGGGGCACCAATCAGGGTGGGCGGGTGCATCAATCTCTCTCTCTCCTGTGTTTACACCATGTGGCGCGCAGACAGGGCAGCATTCAACTGGACAAATCGCCAGTCAGGTGCATAAATTGACCATATTGACACCAAAAGGTTTCGAAATGGACAGCACAGACCAGCAATTGATCGCGGAATTGCGGCGTGACGGGCGGGCGTCCGTGATGGCGCTGTCAGACCGCCTTGGGGTCAGCCGCGCAACGGTGCGCATGCGCCTATCGCGGTTGCAACAGCAAGGCGAGATTCTGGGATTCACCGCAATCACACGGGGCGATGTGGCCGATGCACCTGTGCGCGGGCTGATGCTGATCGGGATTGAAGGGCGCGGCGCCGGACGCATCATGGCGCGGCTGTCGGGCATGTCGCAGGTAACAGCGGTGCATTCCACCAATGGCAGGTGGGATCTGATTGTGGAATTGTCAGCCCGGTCGCTTGACGAACTTGACAAGGTGCTAAGCCAGATCCGGGCGCTTGATGGTGTGACATCCTCGGAAACGAACCTGCTTTTGTCGACGCGCAGGGCCAGATCACGCTAACCACGCGGCCTGTGCGCGTGGTACAGTTTTGGCAGGCACGCAAGGCCTGTTCGCCAGCGCCGAACACCGCATTCGTCCTTGCACGGGTCGTGGTCCATGCCCATGACCCATATATGACGGGCGACCCCAAAGCGCATTCGCGCACAGAACGGAGGATTTCCCATGCCATCCGGACTTCACCATGTGACCGCAATCACAGCGCGGGTGCAGGCCAATGTCGACTTCTATGCAGGTTTTCTGGGGTTGCAACTGGTCAAGCAGACCGCCGGTTTCGCCGATGGCGAACAGCTGCATTTGTTCTATGGCGATGCACAAGGCTGCCCCGGCAGCCTGATCAGCTTCCTTGTATGGGAAGCGGGCGCGCGTGGCCGTAGCGGACATGGACAGGTGTTCGAGATCGCACTTGCCGTCCCGCCCGCCAGCATTGGCGAGTGGCTGGCGCGTGCACTGCAGGCGCAAATCCCTGTCGAAGGCCCCATGCGCGAATTCGGCGAACCGGTCCTGCGTCTGCGCGACCCTGACGGCATTATTGTCAAGCTGGTGGGGGCCGACCTGCCTGCAACGGCACCGCTGCCGGACCCCATTGCCCCCACGCGCCTGCGCGCGGTCACCCTGCTGAGTGACAAGCGGGATGCAAGCGCGGGCTTCCTTGCGCAATTCGGCTATCGCGCAGGCCCTTCGGAAGGTGCAGTGCAACGCATGGTGTCAGACCGTGATGTGATCGACCTGCGCGATGGCAGCGGATTTGTGCCTGCAATCCCCGGCACCGGAATGATCGACCATGTCGCCTTTCGCGCGCGGGATGCGGATGCCGTGCGCGCCATGCGGCGTGGGCTTGGAACCGTGCAGGGGCTGACCGAAGTGCATGACAGGCGTTACTTCCTGTCCCTGTATGTGCGTGACCCTGCCGGTCATTTGATCGAGTATGCAACCGATGGTCCGGGCTTTGCAGTGGACGAACCCGCGGACGCCCTTGGCCAGTCCCTGCTGATCCCGCCACATGACGCGGCGCGTGCGCAAGACCTGCGCGTGATGCTGCCACAATTCGCCCGCCCCGGCGCAGAAAGGATACCCATGCGTGATTTGCCCTTCATTCACCGCTTCCATACACCGGACGATCCTGATGGATCGGTCATTGTGCTGCTGCATGGCACCGGCGGAAGCGAGGCCGATTTGATGCCACTTGCACATCGCATTGCGCCCCGTGCGACCCTGCTGGGCGTGCGCGGACGGTCCAACGAGGAAGGCATAAACCGCTGGTTTCGCCGATTTGATGCCGTGACCTATGATCAGGCCGATATCCGGTCCGAGGCCGCCGCATTCAAAGGGTTCATGGAAAGCGCCGTCCAAAGCTACGGGCTGGAGGCGGGGCGCATCAGCTATCTGGGCTATTCCAACGGGGCAAACCTTCTGGGGGCGGTTATGCTGCTGCATCCCGGTCTGGTGCAGCGCGCGATCCTGCTGCGCGGCATCGCGGTTCTGGAAGACCCGCCCGAACCCGATCTGGCAGGGACCGGCGTGTTGCTTCTGTCAGGGGCGCATGATCCTTTTGCCCGCATGGCCCCGCCGCTTGAAGCGGCGTTGCGCGATGCAGGGGCCAGCCTTGACGCACAGACCCTGCCCGCTGGCCACGACCTTGGCGCGGCGGATCTGGACGTGACAAAAGCGTGGCTGAACCAGAAAATGGCACCCTGACCAGCACATGGTGAAAGCCCCCCGCCCAACAACCTTGGCGGGGGGCTTTTGACGTCCTTCAGATACTTTTCGCGAACCCGTCCATGAACGCCGCCAGCCGGTCGCGGCTGGCCGTATCCGTCAGGTTCCCATCCGCGTCGAACAGATCACCCGCCCGCGACACCATCAGCCGCCCGTCGGCCCAGACATCCGCCTTCAGCGTTCGCAACACAGGCAGCCAGTGATTTTGCGCCATGATCGTGCCAAACCCGCCGGGCGATGCGCCGATCACAGCAACCGGTTTGCCCGCCCACATCTGCAATCCCGGCCCGCGCGACATCCAGTCGATGGCATTCTTGAACACGCCGGGAATGCCGTTGTTGTATTCAGGGGTCACCAAAAGCACACCGTCAGCGGCCTTTAGCTGGCTTTGAAGCACCTGCACCGCAGGCGGCAGACCAGATGATTTTTCCAGATCTCCATCATAAAGCGGGACATCACGGATTGACCCGATCTCGACCCTTGCGTTCTGCGTCATCAGTTCCGCTGCTGCGCGCAACAAGCCGGAATTGAAGGATGCCTGCCGCAGGCTGCCGCTAAGGCCAAGGATTGTTTTTGTCATCAGATCACTCCTTTCGACATTGGTTTCGCGGGCGTCGGGGGGCTGGCACGGGGGCTATCGGGATTTTGTCACGCCCCGACAAGGCAACGGACTGCACTTGTTCGCTCAGGCGCCGCGCATCGCGGCGGTCGGCCGTCATTCGCCTAGTCCAGCGGTTTCAACCCCGCCTCGATCGCGGCACGGCGCGGTTCAAGGAAGGGCGGCAAGGACAATGCCTCGCCCATCGTCCCGAACGGTTCATCCACCGCGAAGCCCGGACCGTCGGTCGCCAGTTCAAACAGGTTCCCGCCCGGTTCACGAAAATACAGGCTGCGGAAGTAATAGCGCTCCACCTCGCCGGAACTGGGCATGCGCAGGGCGTTCAACCGCGCCGCCCATTGGCCAAGTGCGGCATTGTCAGGCACGCGGAATGCAACATGATGCACAGCCCCCGCCCCCTGCTGCGCCACTGGCAGGCCGGACTGTACGGCCACATGCAGCTCTGCGGCTGGCCCGCCCGCGCCCATTTCATAGACATGCACATGACCAACCCCATCGGGGCTGGCATAATCGCGCACTGCACGCATGTTCATCAGGCGGGTCAGAACCGCATCGGTCGGGGCCAGTTGCGGCACGGATATGGTGATTGGTCCCAGACCATGGATCTGGTGTTCGGCCGGAACCGGACTGCGCGCCCAAGGATGCGCGGCGGCTGGTGTATCTGCGGTCAGGCGGAAACGCTGGCCTTCCGGATCCTCGAAATCAAGGGTGGCGCGGCCATCGGTCTGTGTAATATCGCTGCGTGTCAGTCCGGCGTCTTGCAGGCGGGACGCCCAATAATCAAGACTGTCCTGTGACACACGCAACCCCGTGCGACTGATCGAATTGGTTCCACGCCTCTCGCGCCCGACGGGCCAGTCAAAGAAGGTCAGATCCGTGCCGGGACTGCCTGCACCATCAGCAAAAAACAGATGATAGGCCGATGTGTCGTCCTGGTTCACGGTTTTCTTGACACGCCGCAATCCAAGGGTTTCGGTGTAGAACCGGTTATTGCCGGGCGCGTCAGCGGTGATTGCGGTTAGATGGTGAATTCCGGTCAGGTCCATGTGGGCCTCCTTTCGTTTGTTCCAACATGGCACGGCACTGCCTGGTTGCGCAGCCCTGTCAACGCCAACCCGGTGTTCGCGATTGTCGAACGACAAGGGGCAGTATACCATGACATGATGCGCTATACACTGGACGAGATTGAGACCTTCCTGACGGTGATGGAACTTGGCACCGTCACCGCTGCTGCGGCGCATATGAACCTGTCGAAATCTGTTGTCAGCAAGCGCATTGCCGATCTGGAACGCGCCTTGCAGGCAGCGTTGTTCCTGCGCAATGCCGGTCGTGTCACGCCCACCGAAGCGGCGCAGCGGCTGGCACTGCAACTGCGCCCCGCACTTGGCGCCCTGACCGCAGCCACCGACAGCGCATCCTGGGGTATGGATGGCGCAGCGCCCTTGCGCGGGCGGCTGTCCATCACCGCCCCCATGAGTTTCGGGACGCTTTTCCTTAGCCCGATCCTTGCGCGTTTTGCGCTGGCGCATCCGCGGCTGGAACTGCGGATCGACTATGATGATCGTGCCCGTGATCTGGTCCGTGACGGGTTCGATCTGGCCGTGCGCATTGGCGAGGCGCGCGACAGCGCCCTGATTGGCCGGACGCTGTGCACCGATCAGATGGTCGCCTGCGCCAGTCCCGATTACCTGTCCCGTCATGGCCATCCGGCAACACCTGCAGATCTGGCGGGCCATCAGGTGCTGAGCTACAGCCACTTGCCGGACGGGCAACTGTGGCAGTTTGCAACAGGCGGGACATTTACACCGGCCCCTGTGCGCAGCTGCCTGACCCTTAACAATGGCGAGGCGATGCGCGATTTTGCAGTGGCTGGCATCGGGCTGGCCATGTTGCCCGGCTTTCTGGTGGCGACACCGATTGCGGCAGGCAGACTGGAAGCCGTATTGCCGCACTACGCAACGCGGAAAATGCCGGTCCTTGCGCTGTGGCCACCGATTTCCCCCATGCCCGCGAAACTGCGCGCCCTTGTCGATCATCTTGCGCGGGAACTGGCAGGCGGGCGTCCGTGGACGGAATAGGTTGCCCAAGCGTTGCAAATGGCGGGCATTGGCTTGCCGTGTCGCATGGACTTCCGGCATTCCGCTTCGACTGACAAATCCCTGATCCTGTTTGTCCTATCTTCCCCCACTCGCGCCTGCGCCGCTCCGAATGTTATGTCCAGCGCAACGATAAAGGCCAGGGAACCTTGATCACCGCTTGGCGTTAACTGTCATGGCCGACCACATTGCCCCGGACAGCACGACCAAGAATGCGCAAGCCCGCCCGCCTTTGCAACACTGGCGCGTTCCTGCGGGACCGCATGTGTTCGCGATTTTGCCTATGGGTTTCATCGTGGTTTCCGCCCCACGCCGTGACTTGAAGGACTTGGGCACTACCATACCCCTTATCAATCACGAAACTCGCGATACGGCATGAACTACGCCCCGCGCCATTCTGTGTTTCGCTGCCCCCCCCGCTGGCGGCACATCCCCCCTCTCGACTTGAGACAAGGAGCTTTCCATGAACGACCGCGCTGACGCCTTGCTAAGCAACTTCATTGACCGCGTTGCGGCCCGCCATGAAGGCGAAACAGAGTATCTGCAAGCCGTCACCGAGATTGCGCGCGACGTCCTTACAATCGAGAAAGCGAACAGCACCTATACCAAAGCCCGCATTCTGGAGCGGCTGACCGAGGCTGACAGGATCATAAGTTTCTCGGTCATTTGGGAAGATGATGCCGGTCAGGTGCAGATCAATCGCGGATGGCGGGTGCAACATTCCAATCTGCTGGGGCCATACAAAGGCGGACTGCGCTGGGTGCCCGATCTGTCGCCTTCGGTGCTGAAGTTTCTGGCCTTCGAGCAGGCGTTCAAGAATGCCCTGACAGGCCTGCCCTTGGGTGCGGCCAAAGGTGGTGCGGATTTTGACCCGTCCGGCCGGTCAACTGCTGAGATCAGGCGGTTTGCTACGGCCTTCATGACACAGCTTGCTGCGCATATCGGGCCGGATACAGACGTGCCGGCAGGCGATATCGGGGTCGGGTCGCAGGAAATCGGCGTGATGGCGCGGGTCTGGATGCAGCGCGCCCTCCGCTGGGGCGGTGTCCTGACGGGCAAGCCGGTAGCCCTTGGGGGCAGTGCAATGCGCACCGAGGCCACGGGGTACGGGCTGCTGTATTTCACGGCCGCGATGCTGGACGCGGAAGGCGAAACCCTGAAGGGCAAACGCATTGCCCTGTCCGGACGCGGGAATGTGTCGCGTTTTGCCGCCCGGAAGGCGATTGAGCAAGGCGCTCGCGTTGTCACCATGTCGGGCCGCAAAGGGACATGGCACGCCCCCGACGGCTTCAGCCCGCAAGCCCTTGACTGGCTGGTCACCGCCGAAGGCGATAGCGCATATTCCCCGCCAGAAGCGCTCGAACTGACATTTGAAGAAGGCACGCGCCCTTGGGGCGTGCCCTGTGACATTGCCCTTCCTTGCGCGACGCAAAACGAAATCGGGCTGGAGGATGCCAAGGCCTTGGCCGACGCAGGCTGCCGTTATCTGGCCGAAGGGGCGAATATGCCCGTAACGCAGGACGCCATCGCGCATCTGGCGCGCGCGGGCGTCCTGCAAGCACCGGGCAAGGCCGCCAATGCAGGCGGGGTTGCCGTATCGGGGCTGGAAATGCAGCAGAATGCCGGATTTTCACGCTGGAGCGCGGCGCAGGTTGACGGTTGCCTGCGCGAAATCATGTGCACCATCCATGACCGCCTGACGTCTGAGCGGCGAAGCTGCTACACGCAAACCGGCGCGGTTGACTATCGCCGCGCGGCAAATGTGGCAGCGTATCGGCGCCTGGCCGAGGCTATGATCGCGGCCGGCTGATTGTTTCCAAGGGGGGGTATGGCAAATGCCATCGCGGGTGCGGCCAAGGTGCCAAGAACGCGATATTGCGCGCAATCGCAGTCTACGCACCAGAAGCGGGCCAGTCGTGCCTGCACTTCAGAACTGGGTGCGCAGCCAGCTCCACACCCAATCAGCCGCCTGTGTCCGAAGTGGCCGGTCTTGCCATTCCTGCAAGGTGATTTGCCGCGCCCGCGCCAGATCCTGTTCAAAAATGCCGATCTTGGCTGCTGCAAATTCCGGATCAAACACATTCAGGTTGGCTTCGTCATTCAGCCGGAAAGAGCGTTCGTCGAAATTGGTAGAGCCGATGGACGCGAACATAACATCCACGATCAGTAGTTTGGCATGCATGAAGGTCGGCTGGAATTCATGGATGCGCACCCCTGCCTCCAGAAGTGGCCCCCATAGGTGTCTGGACGCGTTGCGCACCATTTCTTTGCTCATATGCGCGCCCGGAACAATGATATCCACCGCGACCCCGCGCGCCCGCGCGTCCAGCAACTGGTTTACAGCCACCTTATCGGGCACGAAATAAGGGGTTGTGATCCGGATATGATCCTGCGCCGATGCGATCACGGTCATCAGCATCAGATGCATGTAATTGCGGCTGCCAGTGGAACTCAGCACCAGTTGGGCAGCGACCTCTCCCACAGGTTCCAAAGGTGGGAAAAACCTGTCGCCCTGCAATATTTCGCCTGTGTCTTCGACCCAGTTTGACGCAAAGCCCCCTTGCATGGCGGCGACAACCGGCCCTTCTATGCGGTAATGCGTTTCGCGCCATTCATCCGGGCTGCGGGCATCCCCCAGCCACTCATCACCAATTCCGACCCCGCCAATAAACCCTGTTTCACCGTCAATGATCAGAAATTTGCGGTGCGTGCGGTTGTTGATCCGGTCCAGCGTATACCAGCGCAAAGGACGGAAGCGCTTGACCTTGACCCCTTCGGCGGCCATCGTATCCACCAGTTCCGGATTCATCGGCTCCGAGCCTGCCCAGTCCAGCAGAACGCGCACGTCCACCCCCGCCTGCGCGCGCTCTATCAAGGCGTCTGCGAATTCATCCGCGATCTGGCCGGACCAGTAAACATACGTCTCGAAATTGATGCTTGTCTGTGCCGATGCAATGGCCTCAAGCATGGCGGGAAAAATCTCATCTCCGTTTTGCAAGATGTCGATGGCGTTCCCGTCAATCAAGTTGGATCCGAACAACCCGGACACACTGCGCTGAAACTCCGGATCCGCGGGCGACAGGATTGCGTCCACTGGCCTGCGCAGCTCTCGCCGGTCGGGCATAAGATTCAGGGCGACAACCACAGCCGCCAGCGTCAACACCAGCACCGTGACGCACAGCACAATGCGCCGCCGCGCGTGACGCAGCCGGTCAAACATCTGGCCCATCCGAACCGTGAACCGGTTCTGCGGCACGCACCATGCCGCGCGCCCAGTTTCGGGTCATCACACCAAAGCAATCATGGATTGAATCTGCAGCAATGCTGCGACCTTCCGTCAAACGCCCCAGAACGGCAAGTCCTTCGGATGCGCGCCCCGCATCGTCAACATCAATGCCGCCTGTTGCCTTGTTTTCACGCAAAACCCCGTCGGATCGGAACGCGCGGATCAGCGGGTCATCGATCACATCAAGCCTTGGTGGGGGCAAAACTGCATCAATCATGACCTGCGCATAACTGTGCTTGTTCAGCACCCAACCCTGCGCCGTCAGCTTAATCTTGGGGTCATCGGCAACGGCCAGCTGCACAAGCCCGTCATCGGCAAGCGCAAGCATCAACCGGGCCGAAGTCAGGGGCGGGCCGTAGGTCATGCGTTTTAGCCCGCGATCAAACCCCAGTATCGCAGCGCGTGTTTCCGCCGGACCGTCCGAGGCCAGAAAGATGCGACGCAGGTCCGGCTGAAACTTGCGCCAGATCTGCCCGATGCAATAGCCGACCGAAGCGGGCTTGCGCCCTGCGGCCATATCGATTCCGTCCCGCAAAACCGCTAGTGGCGAACGCGCACTGTCTTGTGCGCCAGCCGTGTCACATTCCACCTTCAGCCAGCCTGTCGGATCTTCGCCTGTCAGCCGCTGTGCAGGTATGGCAAGGGCGCGCCTCACCTTGGCCAGCGCGGCATCCGGCCCAAGGTCCAGCGCCCGAGTGAGGGCGTCACCAAGCAGCGCGGCTTCACCACCAGTCAAGTCAAACCGGCTTTCCAATGCCTGAACAGGTTTCGGCAGCGGCGGCATCCCGTCAAGCGAGAAAGGTAGAATAACCGCTGGCTCCGCGCCCGACCGGATATAGCGACCACCGGAAAACCGCCCGCCCTGACCCAGCGTCAGAATGGCCAGAACATCCAGTGCGGCAAGACCCAGCCCACGAATTGCGACTGTCTTTCCAGACCAACGGGCGGCCTTTTGTTGCAGCGCATGGCCCGGATACGCCGGGGCAAGGGTTACCCCGCACCCGACCGCTTGCGCGCACCAGCGCTGCCATGTGCTGTCGGGTTGGGTGACCGGCTGGCCCATCGCCAGAACCAGTTCGTCATATGGTCCGTATTCACCCATATGCGTTGCCAGCCACCAGCCTGACGCATCGCGCCGTGCTTTTGTTACGACCTGTTGGTGATGGGCCAGCGCCATGGGGAACGACGCTAGCAAGGCGGAAAAGCGGCTGTGCAGGTATTCGCCCAACAGATGACGGGGCGGATACTCTTCTGCCGCGTGCGCTGTTGTCTGACACAACCAGTCACTGAAAGAAGGGTGTTCAGGCAAGGCCAGCGCTGGAATATCCACATCGCAGGCCCGAAGATTCAGACGACAGCAGGCAGTCTCGTCCAAGGCGAAATTCGGCCCCGCAGCGGGCCAGGGGCTTGGATCGAATATGTCGATACTGCACCTTGGCAGGCTGGCCAACGCATGTTCAACAGCCGCAAGTCCGCGCGGACCGCAACCGATGATCCCCAAGCGTAAAGCGGGCTTGGTCCCCCCTGCCCCTGCCACTGACCCCGACTGCATCACGCGCGCCACTTCCGGCCCGTCGTGAACAGAACCGGCTGCCAGCGGTCAGGCTGTTCATTGCTGATTGCTGCACCCGCCCAAATCAGCAGACCTGCCGCCAAGAAGACACCAGCCCCGCCATCAAATGCGATCTCGCCTGAGATCCAGACAAACGCGGCGGTCAGGCCAATCTGCAACGGCAAATGACATTGGCAAAACCTGAAGGCCAATAAGGCATGGATCAATCCGTGCATAACATATCTCAAAATCAAGGCGTATCAGGAAGAACCGCTCAATCCTGTTTCGGTTCCAGCAAACCGCATTGTCACAGGCAATGTGCGGCTATCGCCTTATGGCAATCCCGACGTCGGGCCTTGGCCGGCCGGTTCCGGATATGGCAGATCCCAGCGCATTGCGGGAACGGGCGTGCCGTTGCGGCTTCGCAAGCCGTGGTCTGCCACAAGTGTCAGCGGGCCAGCATGCGGCATGTCACCAGTCAGGAACAATCCGGCTGAAAGCGTTGCCGCATTCACGACAAGATCAGTTTCCAATGCCTGCCCTGTGACGTCAGTGATCGACAGATGATTGGCCAGATGCGCGGCATCAATATCAGCGGGCAGAAACAATGTGATCGGGGCACCAAGTGCAAATTCAGATGCATCAGGCAAATCAGGTTCCGCCCAATGCAGGGGCTGGCGTTGCAGGTCAATATCCTGGTCGACGAACCGCAACCCGTCTGTTGCGCTGACGCGCAATCTTGGTGCAGGACCGTCAGGCAATGCGGCCAAATCAATCCGGACCGGCGATCGGGTTTGTTGCAGGTGCACCGGCGTCCACGGGGCGGCACCTGTCGGACTATAGGCAATGTCAACACTGCTGGTGGCGGCCCCGCGAACCTGCCATTCCAAGGTGCCCGACGGGGCAAGTGTCACATCCAGCTCCAACAGGCCATCGGTTTGCGGCGCGAACGCGGCAATCACGTCCGGGCCGTCATGTATTTCTATGCTGGCCGCATCAGGGTCGACGGGCAGGCTGAATGCGAAATCCGCCCATGTCAGCGGGTTCATCGGATTATCCAGATGCATCAGTCGCCGCATCGCCGGATTTTGCGGCTGCCCACGCAGTGCAACGGGATCAAACCGCGCTTCGGACAGGATACGACCGGCATCATCCAGCAAAACCGCAGCAAACCTGCCGGTTTCCGACTGCACGGGCGGCGCGTTGCGCAAGCGGACAGGATTCAGCAGCATGGGGCCGTCATCAGGTGCCATCCAACCGCTGACCGCCAGACTTCGGGCGGGCGGATTGCGTGCATCAGTGGCCATTTCATTGGGGCTTTCGGCCCAACGGGTCGCGCGCGGCAGGCTGGCATCCAGAAGATCACGCATACCCGGCCGCATACCTTGCCAGATATCGGCCTGCACAGTGCGGTATTCCGCCATATGCATGGAACTGGCCGCAGATGGCAACACACTTGGCCACATCAGCGTGACAAGCGTATCTTCATCCTGCGCGTTTCCTTCGGTCGCCGATTTATTCCAGCCATCCACCCCTGAAGGTGCAATACGATACGCTTCTATATTCGCCTTGAAGTCACTGGCCGCGCCCACCTGACTGGAATCACCCGGCAGATGCGGCAACCCGAAGGCATGGCCAAATTCATGCACCAGCCCAGCCGCAAGTTCATCAGCGCTATGGGTCGCATCCATGAACATCATGACAGCCCGCGCACGGTAATTGTTGAAAACCCCCTTGAATAGCGTCCTTTCCGCCGCCGAAAGTGCGCGGCCCAAAGTCGCCTCTCCCAGAAATCCGGGGGGGGCAATGATGGCAAGCATATCATCCGGACCCAGTTGTTCCCCCAGTTGCTGCTGGACCCAGCGCGCGAACGCCGCTGCCAGAACAGTGTTGGGTATCGATTCCGAGGCGTGCTCCGGCGCATCACCACGCTGGTATGTCCGGAACACCTCCCATCGGCCGGGGGTGGCAGACTCCGCACCATCGGCAAGCCGTTGCCGAACAGCATGTTCCACAGCGGCGTCAAAACGCCCGATTTCACGCATGGCCAGCGCCCCGCCATATGCCGCCAGCATTGCAGGATCGCGCAACAGGGCCTCAAGGAAATGCGCATAACTCAGACTATGCCGGATGTATTTTGTCCTGACCCCGCGATGCGGCAGATATTGCGGAACATAGGTGCCGGCCATGTTGATCGTGTTCAGCATAAGAATGCGCTTGTCATCGGGAATACCGTCAAGCCAGTCCCCAATGCGCAAAACAGCGTAAACAATCGATAACTGGCCAGGGTCTACGTCCCATACCTGATAGGGGTGTTCGGCATTGTATCGCGCTTGCTCCAGCGGGTCGGGATAGGGGTTGGCGGGTTCAACACGCAACTGCATGATGCCTGAATCCGGCCCCGGCCGCCAACCAAACGCGTTGATCGTATGGCGCGCATGGCGGCGATCCTCATCAGAAAAAACCTCATCATCGTCATGCCTCCAGACGCGCAAACGCTTGCCGCGCGGCGCGCGCCCGAACTGCCCTACGATGCGGGGGTGATGCTCGGAATAGTCCAGCTGCATCATAAAACTGTCAGGCTGCATGTCCGCCGCAACATCCTCATGCGGCTGCCAGGTGACATAGGCGCGCGTCAATGTTGGTTTGTTCCGTGTCAGTGCCGCATCGCGCACAACCTGAAACATGTGCAAACGCACCGCCGTCTCATCCTCCGGGGCTTGGGCGGTCAGGTCCAGCATGGTCGTGAAGGACCAGCTGTAATCCTCCTCCAGCATGGCCCCGTCTGGTGTCAGCACGCCGGTTCCGCCGCTCTCAATGCGGGCGCGATACATAGTGCCGGAATACAGCGGTTCATTCGGTGTGAAACGATAGCGCGACGCCCCGTCCCGGTCCCAGGCGCCATCAATCGCAAGCGCGGCACCATCGGGGGCATAGGTATAAAGGGAAAACGCCCGCGTCAGGGTCGGCAATAACACTGGTTCACTGAAAGTAACCGTCAGCCCGGGTTGTTCGAAATTCACATTCTCCCGGTCCGGGTCGGGGCGGACGGCGTCAACGCGAAACGGCGGTTCGCAGGCGAAGGGGTCATTATCCCAGCGTTCACGCGCGACAATGCACAGTCGCACATTGGCCCGCCCGACAGGGCGCGCGGACAATAAAACGGACTGGTCACATGGCGCGATGGCCTGCCACGGCGGTTCTGATGCCTGCAGGCAACTGACCGCGCTTGTGCGCAATGTTATCGCCAGTTCCCCGCCGGTCCGGTCAATACGGGCGAACCCGTCTTCA
Organism: Roseinatronobacter sp.; assembly: GCF_051859525.1. Classification (NCBI taxonomy): domain Bacteria; kingdom Pseudomonadati; phylum Pseudomonadota; class Alphaproteobacteria; order Rhodobacterales; family Paracoccaceae; genus Roseinatronobacter; species Roseinatronobacter sp. The sequence goes on from NZ_JBHYFM010000002.1 coordinate 27,632, forward strand.
TTCATCAGCAGGCCACCATCGGTCCCCAACGAGTACACAGACCGCCCCTGCGGTGTCAGGTAATTCAACCCGTGAGAGGCAAGCGCTGTCGGCGCGGTCATGGGCAGGCCTAGCTGCGAAAACCGTATATGCGAAACCTCGTCTTCGGGGGGGCCGCCAAGTGTCTTGAAAATGACCGGCCCATCTTCGCCGGGAACTTCAAGAAACGCGTCGATACTGTTGCCAATGATATGGGCGCGCCCCTCTCCCTCCAGTCGGGTTGTCCAGCTGCCGTCAGACTCAAGACGCCACACAACGGGAACCGGACCGTTCCCACGGCTGCGCGCACGTTGCGGTGTTGGTGCGGGCTGGTCAAATTCAAAACGCTCGCGGTCCTGCGCGCTGGCAGGGGCTGCCATGCCGGTGATGGCCAGCATGACGCCAAACAGAACCTGCATCGCGGCACGCGCGACGCTGTCAGAACGGATCGCCATCATCAAGCAATTCCGACTGGCCTGTGACATTGAACATCCGGCAATCCCCGTCAATCGGGGTGAAGCCTTCGACGCGGCACAGCGTGCCCGACACCTCAAGTTCTATTTCTGGGCGGGCGTCTTCCAGTGTAATGCTGCGTATGACCGCCAGCGCCTCTCCTGCGCCTTCGTCGCTGGTGTAGAATACACGCGGCAGGCCGCTTGTCCCCTCAAGCGCGAACATGACCTCGGCGGGCAGGGGCGTATTCTCGGGAATGTCGCCATGCGCCCAGATATTGATCGACATCACATCCTGATACAGGAAATTCTCGGACTCGGGCGAATGACCCTGAACCCGCAGACGTAGGGTGCCATCCTGCGCCTGCGCAAAACTTGCCGTGCCCTGCCCGCCGCTACGCGTGATGGTCAGCCACTCAAACGCATCTGTGCCGACTGTGCCCGCCATGCGGCCCAGCACCTCGACCTCGACCGGGCCACCTGTCGGGGCAGATGTGTCGGCCCCATCGCTGGCAGCCGCGAAATCCAGCACAGCCGCCTTGCAGACCATATCGCCACCTTCCAGAACCGGAACGTAGTCCAGATCATCAACCTGATGCAGGCAGAACCGGCTGCTGGCGAACTGTCCGCGCACGGTCTGGCTGTCATCGTCCAGCGCAAGCACGACATCGAACTCCTCGGCGCTGTCCATATCCGCCAACCAAATGCTGGAAGGGTCCATCTGGCCATCCGGCCAGTCCTCGATCAGGACGAACTCCGCCTCGAACAACATATCGGCGGTGAATTCTGACAGGTCCAGATCGCCATCACTGTCAAATGACAGGCCAATCATAACCCCCTCCAGCCCCGATGTCCCTTCGCCGATGGCGATCAGGTCCATCTCCAGCTCGGTGAACCCGCGCCCTGAATAATGCCGGACGAAGAAGCCCTGCTCCTCCGGCTCGGGCGTTCCAAGTGGATGATCGAACGGCACGCCATCAATATTGCCGGCAATCTGGCCCGTCTGGGCCTGTGCGGTAACGGGCAGGACCAAAGCCGCGCCGAATGCAAGCGTCATGGCGCAGGCCAGTGATATGTCGCGCATAAAGGACCTCATATTTCGGGAACGAAGGATGCAAACTGAACCGTAATTCGGGGGCAGACGGGTTCCCCCATGACGCGGGCTTCGAATGGTTCCCAATGCCCCTGATCATCCGCATGATAGACGAACAGGCAGGCCTGTCCGGTGGCACTGCCTTCGATATCAAGCCCGCCATCGGTGACATTCAGCGCCGTGATGTCAACGTCAACCGGATTGAACATCGTGGAGTATTGCAACGCGGGCACCGTTGCAGTGCTGGGCCAGACTTCGACAAATACAAGCTGTGCATCCGCGACCTCGGCACTGGCAAGATCGGCAATCGTGGCGTCGGGCGGCAGATCAAACAACATATCAATCTGCAGGAAACCGTTCCCGCGCAGCCGCCCCGCCGGTGCGGGTGCCGCGGATGGAAGCGCATTCAAACGGATCGTGGCACCTGTGCCCCAATCATCGCTGTCCAGCACGACCGAAGCCCCCATCATGTCCCGTTCACTATGATCGCCGCGCGCGATCACGCGCCACTCGGCCGTCATTGTGCCACGCGCGTCCGCGATCTGGCCCGTAATCTGGCCAAGTGTCTGCGTCGGACCGCCTTGCCCCAAAACGGGTGCGGCCCCCGCGGCGACCACCAACGCCGCACCCGCAAAACGGGGCAGGATGCGGCATCGTCGTGAAACTGTTCCTGCATGCTTCATGGTGTCCGCCCTTTTTGGATCATGCAAACCACGTCCCAGCGTGCTTACAGCCAGCCAAAGTGGCACACACCGTTCAAACAGAGGGGGGAACAAGAACTCAATCCGCGCGAAAGTGCGCAGGGGCATGACACAAAGCAATGGTTACGGTGCGGCAGTCAGATCAGGCATTGTCATAATGTGCACGATACCACGCCACGAACCGCGCAACACCTTCTCGCATATCTGTTTGCGGTGCGTATCCGGTCAGGTTGTGCAGCAATGTTGCATCCGCCCATGTCGCTGGCACATCACCTTGTTGCATGTCCATGTAATTGCGGATGGCGGGCTTTCCGGTCGCCGCCTCGATTGCGTCGATGAATTCCTCCAGTCGTACCTTGGTGGAGTTGCCGATATTCACGACCCGCCAAGGGGCCACCGGCGACAGGCTGTCATCCGCGACCTGCGCGCCACGGCCCGGAACAACATCCATCAGCAACCGGATGCCACGCACCAAATCATCGATATAGGTGAAGTCCCGCCACATCTGCCCGTGATTATAGACGTCAATCGCCTCTCCTGCCAGGATCGCCTTGGTGAACTTGAACAATGCCATATCGGGCCGCCCCCATGGCCCATACACCGTAAAGAACCGGAACATTGTAATAGGAAGGTTGTGAATATGCGCCCATGAATGTGCCATCGCTTCATTCGCTTTTTTGGTCGCCGCATAAAAGGACATCTGGGTGTCGGCCTTATGGTGCTCGGCGTAGGGCATATCCGTGTTCGCGCCATAGACGGAACTGGTCGAGGCCATCAGCAAATGCGCGGGTTTCACCGCAAGCGCAGCTTCCATCAAGTTGAAGGTGCCGATAATATTGGCCTCAACATATGCGCGGGGATTATCGATCGAATACCGCACCCCTGCCTGCGCCGCCAGATGTATGATGACATCGGGGCGTGCCGCAGCAACCGCCTGCGACACCGCACCCGCATCTTCCAGCAGCGCCTCGGTCGCTGTAAACCGTGCATGCTGGCCCAACATGTCATGGCGACGCTGTTTCAGGGCCACATCGTAATAATCGGTCATACCGTCATAACCCGCGACATCCCACCCTTCCTGCAACAGCAGTTCGGCCAGATGGAACCCGATGAAGCCCGCCGTTCCGGTGATAAACGCTCTCATGTGGGTAACCCTGTGTTTGGACGGAAATTCGCACACTGCGGCAAGCGCGCTGGTGGTTTACCAAACCGCAACCAGATGCGGTTATTCATCCTGTTGCGCAACATGTTCCACGACTCCCGCGCGCAGTTCCACTTGACCGAGGACGCAATGCCCGATCTGTCCATGCCGACACTCAATGCCCGACCGTCCGTTCGCGGAGGTCGTTCCGAATACTGGCCCGGCGGGGGGGCCGCGCTTTTGACCGTCATGTTGTTCATGCCGACAATTCAGACAGGATTGGCCGCACTTCTGTTCCTGTCCGCGCTTGTTGCCTTGAAGGAAATCGTGTGGAACTTTCTGATCCTTGATCTGGAAGACCATCAGATAGGCAACACCACCCTTGGCGCAATGTCCGCCTTTTGCATGATCTATCTGGCTGCCGTTCCAGTCCTTGCCCCATAAGCTAGCGCCCGACCCCGACATAGCCCGAAAAGCCGGCGGCAGTTGCGTCCGCCTTGTCGTAAATATTGCGCAAATCGGCAAGGTTCGGCGTGGCCATTGCGGCGGCAAGGCGCTTCAGGTCCAGCGCGCGGAATTCATTCCATTCGGTCAGGATCAACAAGCAATCCGCCCCGTCGGCTGCAGCATAGGGGTCCGTTTCCCAATGCACCCCGGGCAGCAGCGCCTCGCCTTCTCGTTTGCCATGCGGGTCCACCACGCGCACGCGGGCGCCACCGCCCACCAGCGCAGGAACAACAGTCAGGGACGGCGCATCGCGCATATCGTCGGTTCCCGGCTTGAAGGTGACGCCCAGCACTGCAACCGTCTTGCCATTGACCGACCCACCGCACAAATCCAGCACCTTGTCGATCATCCGCCGCTTGGTCATCTCATTCACCGTTATGACAGTCTCGGTGATACGCTGCGGCGCGCCATGTTCCTGCCCGATCCGCGCCAGCGCGCTGGTATCCTTGGGAAAGCACGACCCGCCATAGCCCGGCCCCGCATGCAGGAACTTGTTGCCAATCCGCCCGTCCAGCCCAATGCCCTTGGCCACCGATTTGACATCCGCGCCCACGCGTTCGCACAGCGCTGCAATCTCGTTGATGAAGCTGATCTTGGTCGCCAGAAACGCATTTGCCGCGTATTTGATCATTTCAGCGGATTCCAGATCGGTATAGACAATCGGGAAATCGCGCAAAAACAGCGGCCGGTAAATGTCGCCCATGACCCCCTTCGCGCGGTCGCTCTCAATGCCCACGACCACACGGTCAGGCTTCATGAAATCATCGATTGCCGCCCCTTCACGCAGGAATTCCGGATTCGATGCCACGTCAAATTCCGCCTGCGGATTTGCCGCCCGTATGGCCGCATCGACCTTTCGGTTGGTGCCCACAGGCACTGTGGATTTCGTCACGACAACAGTATAGCCGGTCAGTGCCCGCGCTATTTCCGACGCGGCTTCCATCACATAGGTCAGATCGGCATGCCCGTCACCGCGCCGCGTGGGCGTGCCGACAGCTATGAACACCGCATCCGCCCCGTCAACCGCCGCAGCCAGATCGGTAGAGAATGTCAGCCGACCGGCAGCGACATTGCGCGCCATCACCGCATCAAGGCCCGGCTCGTAAATCGGCACCTCGCCGCGTTCCAACTGCGCGATCTTCGCGTCCATCTTGTCGACGCAAACGACATCATGCCCGAAATCCGAAAAACACACACCGGAAACAAGCCCGACATATCCTGTGCCAATCATCGCTATCTTCATTGTTCAGAAACCATCCTGTTTGATACACACGGGCGTTCATATCGGCCTTAATATCGTGTAAGGCACGGGAACACACGGCATAATCGATCGGCCCGAATTCAGAAAGTGTCCTCTGTTGCCTTGGGCATGGTCAGAACCAGTGCCGGTATACTTGTGGCACCTCCATGATCAGGCCCTTAAACCCTCAGCTTGCGCGCCGATCCGCTTTGTCCCGAAGCCGCTGATAAATCGATGCAATCGCGACGGCTTTCGCTGACCATGTGAAATCGTTCAATGCACGCGCACGTCCCGCATCAGATAGCGCCTCAAGGCTTTCGGGGGCGGCCGCTATTCCCTCAAGCCGGTCGCGCAATGCACCCACGAGTTGTGGACGCGGTGCAATCGGGATCTTGTGGCCGGTATCTTCGGTCACCAACTCACCCGGACCGCCATAATCAACAACCAGCGGCACAGTCCCAAGCGCCATGGCTTCCAGCACAACGCCGCCGCCAAATTCCCGTATCGACGGAAAGGCCAGAATATGCGCACGGCCAAGGATGCCCGCGACATCCTTATGCGCGACCCAGCCATGGAAAGTGACAGCACGCTCCACGCCCAGCGCGGTCGCCTGCGCACGCAACTGCGCCATCATCGGACCGTCGCCCACAATATCAAGGACCAACCGCCCCTGCGCCAGCAGCGGGGCCGCCGCGTCCAGCAGCATGTCCGGCCCCTTATAGGGCACAAGCCTGCCTACGAAACACGCCCGCAACGGGGCCGCCGGATCGCGCTGTGGCGCAGTGCCGAAGCGGTCAGGGTGGATCGCGTTCTCTGGCATCCAGACGACCTTGCCCTGCATATCGGCGGGGAATTCACTCGCGGTGTGGTGCGACCCCGCAAGTATTGCCGAACAGGCGTTCAACATGCGCCGCCGCCCCGGTGCTATTTTATAGGCATCGCGCACATATGACAGCCATTCCTTTTCCTTGCGGCGTGCGGCGTCAAACGCGCGCGGCCAAGGCACGCCACCGTTCAGCGGCCCCAGCACGAAGGGCACGCCCGATGCAGCACATTTTGCGGCGATGGGGCTGACAATTGTGGGGGAAAGCGGTGTAATCCGGTGCACAATGTCAAATGCACCTGCCCGTATTTCCGCCCCGAAACGGCGCCAGACAAGTCGCTCAAAATAAGGATAGGACAGCGCACCCAATGCCATTCTGGACGTCCATCCCAGCCGCAATGCGTTGCCTATGGCAAAAACCGGCCGTTCCAGCGCTTCGCTGTCGATGACCGTGAAATCCTGCCCTTCCACAAGGCCAGCCCGCAAGATCGCGTCACGATTGCGCACTTGCGTGACAAGATGCACATCTGCCACCTCGCGCAGGGCCTGCGCCAGCGACCAGCCGACAAGGGGAACACTGACCCATTCGGGATTTGCGGCCTCTGCCAGAACCAAAACACGCGGCTTGGATTGCACCCGCCCCCTCCGAATACCCGTTACATACAGCATCAGTAGTCGAAACCCGACCTTGTGTCGAGGCGGGGGCATTCATCAAATGCCCAATGCCGCACCCTGTTTGCGTGCCCAGCCGAAGGGAAGGCTGCGCGCAAAAACATCAGGCCGCGACAGGTGCAGCGCGCAGGTCGGTCAGGATATCTGCGGCCATCTGGAATGACCGCACCCGCGCAGTCTGGTCGTGAATCATGCCGGTGACCATCAGTTCATCGGGCTGAAAGGTGTCAATGATGTCGCGCAACTGGTTTTGCACCGATTTTGCGGACCCTGTGGCGGAACATGACAGGGCGTGGCGCACCTGTGCCAGAACAGCGGGCGGAACCTCTGTGCCAATATCATGGGTCGGGTATGGCAATTTACCCGGCCGCCCGGTCCGCAGCCGCGCGAATGCAAGCAGTTGCGACGATCGCAAATAAGCGGCCTCGGAATCGGTATCCGCGACACAAACACCTGCGGCCATCATCACATAGGGGCGGTCCAGATGCGCTGATGGCTGAAATGTGCTGCGATAAACCGTCAGCGCCTGTTCCAGCATATCGGGCGCGAAATGCGATGCAAAGGCATAGGGCAGACCCAGATAGGCCGCCAACTGCGCGCCATACAGGCTGGACCCCAGTATCCAGACCGGAACATGCGTTCCTGTTCCGGGGATGGCACGCACAGGGGCCGCATCCACGCCGTCGCTGAAATAGCCGATCAGTTCCTGCACATCCTGCGGAAAGCTGTCGTCGGGGGCCATGTGGCGGCGCAGGGCGCGCGCGGTGGCCATATCCGTGCCCGGCGCGCGCCCCAGACCCAGATCGATCCGGTCGGGGTAAAGTGTGGCCAGCGTCCCGAACTGTTCGGCAATGACAAGCGGCGCGTGGTTTGGCAGCATGATGCCGCCTGCGCCGATCCGCATGCGGCGTGTCGCAGCCGCCACATGCCCGATCACCACAGCCGTTGCGGCACTGGCAATACCGGGCATGTTATGATGCTCGGCCAGCCAGAACCGGTGATACCCGGCCCCTTCGGCGGCGCGCGCCAGATCAACGCTGCCCGCCAGCGCATCTGCGGCGGTTTGGCCTTCGGGGACGGGTGACAGATCAAGAAGTGAAAAATTTTGCATGGCAGCCTCCGTTCAGGGACAGCTAAGCATCCCGCGCGATGCTGCCAAGTGCATCATCGTAAATCACCCTATTGGCCGTGACCGGCACCATTGCCCGCTAACTGACTGTCCAACGTATCAAAGGCCTTCTGGAACACGTTATCATGCACATTCGGTATCAGCGCCAGATCATCTTGCGGGCTTGCCGTCCAGTCCGCAGTCCACACGGCGAAGGTATGGTCGCGGTCGGTCAGCGGATATAGCTGTGCACCGGCGTGGTAGTTCATCCACGGCATGGGACTTTTCAAAATCCGGTAGCGAAACGCGTGGTCCTGATCGGACAGAAACGTAAGCTGTTCGTGCAGCTGCCCGTCACCGAATATGAAATCCCGTACGCCCGACACCTTGTCGGACCGCACATTGTCAATCATGTCCATCTGCGGGATATCTTCGTGCCAGTGCTTCATACCCGCAAAATCGCGCATCCTGTCCCAAACCAAAGGCAGTGGCGCACGGATCACGCTGGAGGTGAAGACCTTGGCGGGGCGCAGCCCCTGCCAGCGCACTTCCCCCGTGGCGGGTGCCGGTTCGCGCGCAATGAATTCCGCCAACGCCTTCAGCCCTGCGGCGAATACATCCCTTGAGATAAGCGCGCTGTATATCCCGCTATCTTTCGCATCCTCGTCAAAGCTCGCGTGCCAGCGCAGGAATGTCCGGTCGCCATTGGTGACGGGTATCAGTTCCAAAGTGGCCAGATACTGCGCCACAGGAAAGGCAGGCGTTTCAAAGTTATAGCGCATCCGGTAGCGGCTGTCGTCCAGTTCCAGCAGCCGTTCGCGCACGAAACTGCCATCAGCCAGATGAAAGGCACGGATGCAGCCAACAGTGTCGGCGTCGCGCCCGTCCTCGATCACGCTGTCGCGCACGCCGGGGTTCCAGCGTGGCAACCCGTTGAAATCACGCGCGACGGCCCAGACACTCTCGACCGGCGCATCGATTATGGTTGTTGCAAGGGCGTGGGCCATGATCTTCTCCTTAGAAGGTAAGCGCCTTGAACGCGCGGGTGGTGTCGCATAACGCGGATTCTGTCGGCAGCCGTTCCATGGAACTGGCCCCGTAGAACCCGTGGCACAGTCTGGTTTGCTGCAAAACGTATGCTGCATCCTGCGGCGTGGCAATCGGACCGCCATGGCAGATAATCAGAATATCAGACCGCACGCGCAGCGCGGCTTCCGCCCATTGGTCGATATCGCGCACGCAATCATCCAGCGTGCGCACGGTTTCCGCGCCGATGGTCCCGCCCGATGTCAGGCCCATATGCATCACCAGAATATCGGCGCCCGCATTGGCCATGGCCACAGCTTCATCTGCGGAAAACACATAGGGCGTGGTCAGCAGGTCGCGGTCATGGGCCATACGGATCATGTCGACTTCCAGCGAATAACTCATGCCGGTTTCTTCCAGATTTTGCCGGAACACCCCATCAATCAGCCCGACTGTGGGGAAATTCTGGACACCGGCAAAGCCCAGCGCCTTCAGCCGGTCCAGATGCTGGTCCATCATCACAAACGGGTCAGTGCCGTTCACCCCCGCAAGAACCGGCGTTTCATGCACCACCGGCAGCACCTCGCGCGCCATGTCCAGCACGATTTCATTGGCATTGCCATAAGCCAGCAACCCCGCCAGCGACCCGCGCCCTGCCATGCGGTAGCGCCCCGAATTATAGATCACGATCAGGTCGATCCCGCCGCTTTCTTCACTTTTGGCCGACAGCCCCGTGCCCGCCCCACCACCAATAATCGGAATGCGCCGCTTGGCCATATCCTGAAACTTGCGCATCAGCGCGCGGCGGTCGCGGTGGTCGTTCTTGGTCTGGGTCATGGGAGTATCCTGAATAATTCAGCGGCCATTGCAGCGGCAAAGGCCGGATCGTTGATATGCTGGGGCAGTTCGATCAAACGGCGGTTCGCGCCGGATTTGAATGTGTCGCGGATTGTGGTGAACAGCGCGTCATCGGCTGCGGGGTCATGAAAGGGCATGCCCGGCGCGTCCACCGCTGAAACCCCGCCCAGCGGCAGAAACAACGTGACCGGCCCGTCGCAGCGGTTCAGGCGTTCGGTCAGAAAGCGCGCGATCTGCACATTTTCCGCAGGCGTGGTGCGCATCAGCGTAATCTGCGGGTTATGCACCAGCAACTGACGTCCGGCGAAGCGGTCCGGCACTGTTTCACGGCCTGCGAAATTAACCATATCGACAGCGCCCACCGACCCGACCCATGGAAGACCCGTGCGCGCAACAACGCCATAGCGATCAGATGAACACGGCATGACGCCGCCCACAACATGGTCGGCAATTTCCGTCGCGGTGACATCCAGCAGCCCCGCAACAAACCCTGATTCCGCCAGTTTCTCCATCGACGCGCCACCTGTTCCGGTGGCATGAAACACATAGGGGTCCAGCCTGCCCGCAAGTTCCTTGCGCAGATGGTCGACGCAGGTTGTGGTGACGCCAAACATTGTCACGCCCACGCCGGGCAAATCCCCCGCAGCGTCAGGGATTGTGTTTTGCGCCATGCCGGCGGCGGCATGGGCGGCGTTGCCGATCACGCGGCGGCTGATTGCGTTCAGGCCCGCCACATCGGTCACGGAATGCACCATGCCCAGATCAGTGGCCCCCACATATTGCGCAACCTGCCCCGATGCCACGGTCGAGACCATCAGCTTGGGCACGCCCACAGGCAGCGCCCGCATGGCCTGCGTGACCAAGGCCGTATTGCCGGACCCGCCCAAGCCCAGGACGGCGCCGATATCGTCGCGCGACAGCAGCCAATGCGTCAGCGCTTCGGCCATACGCGTGACGGCCAGCCCGCGATCATCAGACCCAAGCACGGCATCCGCGCCATCGGGGTGACATGCGGCAATTTCAGCGGCGGACACATCCGCGGCCCCGGATAGGCCGCGTGTGCTGACATCGACCAGCACGGCCGCAGCGCCAGCAGCCCAGATCCTGTCACAGGCAAAAGCCAGTTCGGCCTGTTTGGTGTCGCAAGTCCCGATGACATAGACGCGCCTAATGCCCATGGCTGACCCCCAGATACCGGTTTTGCATGTCGCGGTCGCTGGCCAGTTCCGCAGAACCGACCGTTGCCGCAATCCGGCCCGTCACCATGATCGAGACATTCTCGGACACGGATGTCGCCACGCGCAGGTTTTGTTCAATAAGCAGCAGCCCCATGCCTTCGGCGGCGATGGTCTGCAACACTTCGATCAGATGATCGACAATCACCGGCGCAAGTCCTTCGGACGGCTCGTCCATGATCACAAGGCGCGGGTTCATCAACAGGGCGCGGGAAATGGCAAGCATCTGTTGCTCGCCGCCCGAAAGCTGGTTGCCGCCATTCCGGCGCCGTTCGGCAAGTCGCGGAAACGTGTCATAGACACGCTCGATGGTCCAGGGCGGGTTGCCACGCTGGGCAACCAGCAGCAGGTGTTCATGCACCGACAGCGACGGAAACATGCGCCGCCCTTGCGGAACAAGGGCAATACCTTTTCGCGCAACACGGCCCGTGCCAAGGCCAATGATTTCCTGCCCGTCAAGCAATGCGCTGCCGGTTGCGGGCACCATTCCCATAAGGGCAGAGCACATGGTCGTCTTGCCCATTCCGTTGCGCCCGACCACCGATAACGGTTTATCAGCAACACTCAGGTTGATGCCCTGCAGGATCGTGGCCCTTCCGAAGCGCACATACAGGTCGTGTATATCCAGTTGGCCCGCCATCAATGCCCTTCCCCCAGATAGATCGCCTGAACAACCGGATCATCAGCAACCTTGTCGGGCGTTGAATCCACGACAATCTCTCCGTCTTTCATGACTGTGACCTTCTCGGAATTTGCCAGCGCCACATCCATGTCATGCTCGATCAACACCAAAGTCAGATCGCGCGGCAGGTCGGCCATAAGCTTGACCAGTTCGGGCCGCTCGGCAGCGGACAGGCCAGCGGCAGGTTCATCCAGCATCAGCAATCTGGGAACACAGGCCAGCGCCATGCCGATTTCCACCTGCCTGCGCTGGCCATGTGACACTTCATCAATGCGCGTGTCCAGAATGTGGTCCACCCGCACCTGTTCGGCCAATGCCTGCACGCGCACAAGATCCGCATGCCCCGGCCCTGCCTTGATCAGGGAAAACCTGCCGGATTTGGCGGCCCGCACAGCAAGATACAGGTTTTCACGCACAGAAAGCCCGTTGAACAACGTAGAGCTTTGGTAAGTGCGCCCGATCCCCATGCGTGCCCGACGATAGGGTTTAAGCTGCGAGATGTCGGAACCGAAATAGGTGATCGTGCCAGAAGTTGGCGGAAAATCACCGCAGATTGTGTTGAACAAGGTTGTCTTTCCGGCCCCGTTCGGACCAAGGATTGCCCTGCGTTCGCCCGCCTGAATGGTCAGGGTCACATTGCTTACTGCGTGCAACGCGCCGAACCGGCGGCCAACACCGGCCAGCTTCAGGGCGGGCAGATCAGGTTCTGGTGAATGTGACGGCGTCATCATATGTCCTGTGTTGGAAACGCCCGCCCCGCTTGTTCACGGGGCGGGCAAGGCCGTTCAGCGTGCTGGCGGGCAAGACGGGTTGTCGCGCGACGGTGCGCCAAGCGCCAGAAACGCCTCGCTTTCCATGCCCAGCGTCTGGCTTACATCCGGCGTGCGCCCGAAGGCTTCCGTGCGCATGGTGCCGCCATCATTGACGATGCGGGTCAGGAAAATATCCGAAATGGCCTGACGGTTCTCGTCAAGGCGGACATTTGCACCGGTCGGGGCCGTAAACTCGATTGACGCCAGCGCGTCCTGGAACGCCGCCTGATTGTCCGACAGATCCCCGCCCACTTCTTCCAGCGCCTGAAGTACGGCGATCGTGTTGGTGTAGTAGTTCACTGCGTGGATCGACGGTGAATCAAACCCGTCCGGCCAGCGTTCGCGGTAGTTTGCGACGAATTCCTGCCAGTTCGGGTCATCATTCAGGTCCGCAATCGGCCCTGCGGCCACCATCCCTTCCATCAGACGCTGGTGCGGCCCGCGCGCGGACAGCAGCGTCTGGTCCGCGGTAATGGACCCGCCGATGATGGGCAGATCGCCGCCAACTTCGGCGTATTGCGTCAGGAAGGCCAGCGCGTCGGTTCCGCCCTGAATCAGCAACACTGCGTCGATATCATCAGGAAACTGCGCGATGATCGACGAGAAGTCGGTGGTGTTCAGCGGTGACCACAGCTTGGTGACCTCGCCGCCCAACTCGCAATACTCGTGCATGAAGCCAAAGACCTGCGCATACGGGAAGGCATAATCAGCGGCCACAAGGGCCACATGGCGCGACCCCATGTCTTCATAGGCATGGGTGCCAAGTCCGGCCATCCATTGCGTGCCTTCCGTGTTGAAACGGAAGAAATTCGGTGACGCATCGCGCAGGGTCGTATCCGCAGCGCCCGAAGACCCGTTCACGATCGTCCGCCCCTCCAATGTGCGGGAATAATCCCGCAGCGCGATCCCTTCTGCGCCCGAAAGCGGGCCGATGATGATATCAACCTCGTCCTGTTCGATCAGCTTGCGGGCGCGGGCCAGCGCCACGTCAGGCGTTGCATTGGACGATTCACGAATCCACTCGATCTGGCGGCCGCCAACCGTATAATCAATCGCCTCAAACGCCATTTCCATGGCGCGGTAGGCATCCTGCCCGCCAGTGGCGAACGGCCCTTCCAGCGTTGTGATAGACCCGATGCGAATGGGCGACTGGTCTTGCGCCATGGCACCAGACAGCGCGAAAACTGCTGCCACCGTGCCCATTGCCCAGGCTGTTGTATGTCTGCGCGAAACTGACATGTATCCTCTCCTCCTTGTTGTGCCGGATTTCCTCCTCCCCGGCGATGATATCGTTGACCCTTGCATCAGCAGGATTGCGGCGCGGGCGGGTCACGGTCCCGCGCCGTGTCGTTCAGCGGACCTCGCCGCTGTTTGCTGCCTTGGTTCGGGCGCGCCCTGCCAGCACTGCCGGCAATCGCTTGCCTATGCCCCAGACCCCGTCCGGCGACAGCAGCACAATGACCAGAAAGACCATTCCGATCAGGGTGTTAAACCTGTCATGCCCGATGATGGTAGAGGCGAATGTATCCATCAGCGCGAAAATCAGCGCGCCGATAAACGCCCCCAACGGGTGGCCCAGCCCGCCGATCACCGCCATGATCAACACACCCACAGTGGCCCAAAGCCCGATGGAACTGGGGGTAATGCCAATGTTGTAGAATGTGATCAGCACACCGCCCCAACCCGCGATGAAGCCGGCCAGCGCAAAGGCCGCAATGCGGTGCAAACCCACATGAAAGCCAATCGCTGCCGTGCGCCGGTCTGAATCGCGGATCGCCTGCAACACCAGCCCAAATGGTGTGCGCACCACATACAGAACCAGCAGATACAACAATGCAGCGACAATCAGCGCGGTATAGTAAAACACCAGCGGGGTGCGGAAGGGTTTGCCGAATATCTCGGGGCCGACCACATTGCGAATACCCTCATAGCCGTTGAACCATGTGATATTGGACTGCGCAAACAGGCTGAAACCGACAGCCAGTGCAAGCGTGATCATCAGCAGGTATATTTCCCGCGTATTCACCGCGATCAGCCCCACCACAGCGCCCGCCACCGTGGCGGCCAGCACCGCCAGCGGTATGGCCAGCGCATAGGGCAAGGCCACATCGCCCAGCGGAATGGCGGTCGGGGCCATCATGGCCACGGAATACCCTGCAACGCCCGCGACCATGGTTTGTGCCAGCGAAACAAAGCCCCCGTAATGCGCCAGAAAGGTCAGCGACAGCGCGACAATTCCATAAACCAATGCGCGCCCGAAAATATTGACCAGCCAGAAGTTGGGCAGAAACAAGGGCAATGACAGCAGAACAACCAGTCCGATTGCCGTCAAGATCCAGCGGCGTGTATCCATGATGATCATACGGGCTTCCTTCCCAACAGGCCTTGGGGCCAGACGGCCAGCACCGCTGCCATGATCACGAAAGTCAGGATCACGGAATAGGTGGGGAACAATACCTGCCCCCATTGCTCGGCCAGACCGATCAGCAGCGCGCCCAGTGCCGTGCCGCCAATGGACCCCATGCCGCCCACGATCACCACAACCAGCGACATCAGCAGGAACCGCACGTCAACACCCAGCGCCATTGGTTGCGCTGTGGCCCCGATCACACCGCCCAGACCCGCCAGCGCCGCGCCAAGGGCAAAGACAGTGGCCGCCACCAGTGGCACATTGATCCCGCAGGCGGCTAGCATCTGGCGGTCATCAACCCCTGCACGAACCACAATTCCCAGCTTGGTCTTGTTCAGCAGCAGCCACAATCCGACCCCCACCGCAATCGCCAATCCGACCTGGAACAACCGGAACACCGGATAGCGCCCGATGCCCGGAACCTGCACAGGCCCGAACAGCATATCGGGTGCAAAGAACTGGAACGGATTGCCGCCAAAGGTCGCAAGCAGTTGATCTGCAATGATAATTGACAGACCGATTGTCACCAGCGCCTGACGCAGTTCCTGCCCTTGCATCCACCCCAGAAAGGCCACCTGCATGACCAGCCCCACCAGTGCGGCAGCGGCAATCCCCGCAACAACGCCAATCAGCCATGCTTGCGAGCCCCACACGCTTGAGGCATAGAGGGGGTCAAACACCGCAAACCCGACATAGGCCCCCACCATGTACAGGGAACCATGCGCCATGTTTACAGTCCGCATTAGCCCGAAGATCAACGAGAACCCGCAGGCGACGATAAAGTATAGTGATGCAAGCGTCAGCCCGTTCAGGGTGACGGTCAGTATGAACTGCAAGGACACGGTTTCCTCCTCGTCTGGCACTGGCAGCCGTGCTGGCTCCTCCCTCAGTGCGGCGACGATCAATTGGTGTTGTGTTGCGGCGATTTTGCAGGGCGTGCCGCGAAGTTTCCACAGCCATTTTACAGGATAATTGGGTAAATATGGGTAAGTCACCAGATACCATGCCGACGAACCCGCTGCCGGATCTGCCGATCTGCGCCACTTTGTTCGGGCGGAACCACAGGCACGAATCGCAGCAAGCGCGCATATTCGCCCCATGGCTGGTTGGCTTGCCCGCTGCACGACGCGATCTTTTGGCATTGCTGCCGGTTCTGGATGTGAACGGCGCATTTTCTGCCGCGCTTGGCGACACGGCACCGGACGGCGAAACAGCGCCCCGATCCGCACATGCAGGAATGATCGCCGCGCTGCTTTGCGTGGACCCGTTCTTGCGGGTGCGCGATATCACTGCATTGCTGGGCGCAAACAACATCGGCGGCGTGGCCAATTTCCCGACCATCCAGATCATTGACGGTGTGGCGGCGCTAGGCTTTGACAGTGCGGATCTGGGTGTGCGGCGCGAAGCCCAGATACTGGCGCGTTTCGCCAATGAAGGGCTGGCCGTAACGGGGTTTGCGACATCTGCGGATAACGGCCTGCGCCTGCTGGATCACGGCGCCAGCGCGCTTGTGATTCACCCCGGTCCACCATCAAGTGACTGGCGCAACCGCGCGATTGCAGCGCGCGGGGCGGCTGATACGCTGCAGGCGCTGCGCGCGCATTGCCAAGGTCCGCTGCGCCTGTTCTGCCCCGAGGCGTATGGCGCGGAACTTGATCCGGCGCGCGCGCTGGCTGATGGTCTGGTGATATATGGCTGACCGGACCGGACGGGTAAAACCCGACTATTGCGCCTGCAAGCCGCATTTCCACTGTTCCCGATGCACCAGATGGATATGCTGAACACCTGCGCAGATGGCCGGCGGGAACCATGGACACCACACTGAACAAGATGCTGCAAAAGAAGTCGCCCGGCAGTGGGACATTGCTGGTTGGCGGGGCAATCGGTGTTGGCATGACCGCAGAAGCCGCAGTGCGCGGCGGTGCAGATTTCCTGCTGGCACTGAATGCAGGGCGCTACAGGGTCATGGGCGCGGCCTCGCTGGCCGCGCTTTTGCCGCTCAGCAATTCCAACCAGTTCACCGACCAGTTCGCGCGGCGCGAAATTCTGGACCGCGTGTCGGTTCCGGTCCTGTTCGGGGCATCGTGTTTCGACCCTTCGACCAGTCCGGAACAACTGGTCCGGCACGCCTGTGACGTCGGGTATCAGGGCATCGCGAATTTCCCGTCCTGTATCCATTTTGACGGACGGTTCCGCCAGTTGCTGGAAGAAGCCGACCTTGGCTTCGAGCGCGAGGCACGCATGCTGGCACTGGCCCGAAGACAGGGGTTGCTGACCTTCGGCTATGCCAAGACCCGCGCCGAAATCGCCTTGTTGATGGATGCGGGTGTTGCCATGATCTGCCTGAATTTCGGCTGGAACGCGGGCGGCGTACAATCTGTGGCCCAAAGCTTCACCATCGCGGAAGCCGCAGATCGCGCGCGCCGCATTTTCACATCCATCCGGAACCGCAGCCCCGACACACTTTGCTTTGTCGAGGGCGGGCCGATCATCAGCCCCGATGACATGTTCCGCGTCTGCGATGAGGCCAGCGCCGACGGATATGTCGGCGGTTCCACGCTGGACCGTGTGCCGCTGGAAATTTCGGTGACCGAACGCACGTCCGCGTTCAAGGCGTTCGGGCTACTGAAACAGGCCAATACGGCACAATCGCGCGAACTGGGACGGGCAGCGCGGATTGCAGGAATCGTGGGCCAGTCGGAATTCGTGCTGGGGGTGCTGGAACAGGTCACACGCCTTGCGGGCACGCGCATCCCCGCCCTGATCTGCGGAGAGCCCGGCCTGGGCCGCGGGGCAATCGCGCGTGCCCTGCATCCGCTGTCGGGACGCAACGGCCCCTTGGTGACATTGCGCGCCACAAACCCGCAGGCCACACCAGAGGCGCTTTTGTTCGGCGAAGCGCGGCGCCGACAGGGCGTGCTGGCCAAGCCCGACGCAACTGTCGTGATCGAGAATGCCGAAGCATTGCCCGCAAGCGTGCAGCGCCGCCTTGCCGACTGGCTGGAACAGGACATGGTGAATACCGGCCTGCCTGCGCCTGCAATGCCCGATCATGGTGCCAGACTTGTGCTGGTGTGCACTGTGGACGCAGGCGGCGAACCGGATCTGGTTCCCGCATTGGCGCAATGCCTGCAAGCCGGTCGCATCGAGATCCCGCCCTTGCGCGAACGCCCCGAAGATGTGCCCGCGCTTGCGCGGCACAGGCTGGCAATTCTTGGGGGTGGACAGCAGATTTCCGCAGATGGCTATCGTTTGCTGCTGGCGCATGGCTGGCCGGGCAACACGCCCGAACTGCGGTCTGTCATTGACCGTGCCGCGCTGCACAGCGAAGGCAGGACAATCGGGTCTGCCGCATTGTCGGCGGCCATCGGCCCTGCCACATCACCTGACACCACTGACGATGACCCGCAGCCCACACAGCCCCTGACTGAACGGGACTGGCTGCTGGATGCCCTGCGCCGGAACCGGTTCCGGCGCGGCGACACGGCCGCATATCTGGGCGTGTCGCGCAAGACACTGTATAACAAGATGCGCCGCATGGGGCTGCTGGAATAGCGCGCGCATGATGCGCAATGACGGTTGCCGCCAGCGCATTACCCAGACAGGGCGCTATCTGGTTGACCCGCGCGCAGGGCGCACATTAAACTTCCCGCATGGATGCAATTTTCCTGAAAGCGGTGATGCACCGTGCAGCGTTATTCACCGGCGGCTGGCTGGTGCTGACGGGCGCACAGCCCGCAGCCATTGCGCCCGGACTGGCAGTGTCGGCGGCCGCCACATGGCTAAGCCTGTGGTTGCTTCCCGCCCGTCATCCGTTTGCATTCTGGCGGTTGCTTCGGCATGTGCCGCGTTTTTTCGTTGGATCGGTCAAGGGCGGGGTAGATGTGGCCTTGCGCGCATTCTCGCCGCGCATGCACCTTCAGCCGGGCTGGATCGACGTGCCCAGCGCATTGCCAGACGGCGCGCGCGCAGCGCTTGGCGGGGAATTGTCGCTGATGCCCGGCACCCTGTGCGCTGGCAGCGCGCGGGGCAGGTTGATCGTGCACCTGCTTGACACGACAGCAGGGTTTGACCACGCCATCCCCCGAGAGGAGGCCGAGATCGCGGCCATGATCGGCCAGCGCCCCAAGGACAAGGCATGAGCGTCTGGTTGCACATTGTCGCACTGGGCTTGCTGGCCAGTCTTGGGGCCGCACTGTTGCGGGTCTGGCGCGGCCCATCCCAGGCAGACAGAATGATGGCGGCGCAACTGGCCGGAACAGGGGGTGTGGCCGTCCTGATGGTGTTGGCCGCCTTGCAGGACTGGGGCTTGCTGGTTGTGGCACTGGCCTTGGCATTGCTGGCCGCATTGGCGGCGGTGGGGTTCGTCAAGGCACAAACCCCTGACGGCGCGGGCGATCCCGAAGAATCCCCCCCGCCACAGGATTGGGCGCGGAAATCCGCCCCCCGACAACCGGGAGAAGGCGCATGATGGCCGATATGGCAACCTATGCCCTGACTGCATTGGGGCTGGTGTTCTTTGTCGCGGGGACGGTCGGCCTGCTGCGTTTTCCCGACACATTCAGCCGCCTGCACGCACTGACCAAAGCTGACAATCTGGGGTTGGGGTTCATCGCGCTCGGGCTGGCCTTTCAAACCCAAAGCTGGGCCCAACTGGCCATGCTGGCGCTGATCTGGGCTTTGGCCTTGCTGGCCGCAGGAACCGTTGCCCAACTTGTGGCGCGGGCTGCACTTGCCGGATTGCAGGAGGACGAATGAGCCTTGCACTGGACCTTGCGCTTTGCGCCTTGATCACAGGCGTGGCGCTTGCCACTGTCGCGGGCGGCGGGATTTTCCGCGCGATCATTTTCTTCATAACCTACGGGCTTTTTGTGGCTATCGGCTGGGCAAGGCTGGGCGCGTTCGATGTGGCCCTTGCGGAAGCGGCCATTGGCGCGGGGTTGACCGGCGTGCTGCTGCTGGCGGCACATGGCCGGTTGCGGCGTATGCGCACCAAAGCTGTTGCGGGCAACACAGGGCTGAACCTGCCTGCCGCCCTTGCGGGGGCTGCGGTGGCGGGGGCACTGGGCTGGGCATGGTTCGCCCTGCCTGCCCCATCCGTGCCGGACCTGTCGCAGGCGATGACAGACTCAGGTGTCGGCAATCCGGTGACAGCCGTTTTGCTGAACTTTCGGGCATGGGACACATTGCTGGAAAGCATCGTGTTGCTGGCAGCCCTGCTTGGGGTCTGGATGCTGGCACGCGACGAGGATTGGAACACCCCGCTTGGGCCGCGCTATCATGCGCTGTCAGGTGGGGTTCTGGTCAGTTTTGGCAGGCTTTTGCCGCCTGTCGGGCTGGTCTTCGGGGCCTATCTGGTTTGGGCGGGCGCAGAATCCATAGGGGGGGCGTTTCAGGGCGGCACCGTTCTGGCGGCTGTCGGATTGGTGGCCTTGATGGCCAATGTTCTGCCCGCGCCACAAATATCACAATCCGGTTTGCGGGTTGCGCTTGTCCTTGGGCCGGGGGTGTTTTTAGGCGCGGGACTTGTGGCCGCAGCGCTGGGGGGAGAGTTCCTGAGCATAGCGCCCGACGTGGCAAAAGCGGTGATCGTGACAATCGAGATCGCGTTAAGCATGTCGATTGCCGTGACGCTGGCCCTGTTGGTCATTGGTCCGCCCGTCGATGCAGAGGGCAGGCCATGATGCCGACACTCTTTGCACTGACCGGCGCTGTGCTGATGGGGGTTGGCACCTATGGCCTGCTGGCACTGCCGCATTTGCTGCGCCGGATCATTGCCTTCAATCTGATGGGATCGGGGTTGTTTCTGTTCTTCGGCGCTGCGGGCGCGCGGGGCGGGGCGGTCGATGCAATCCCGCAGGCCCTGATCATCACCGGTATTGTCGTCGCGCTTTCGGCAAGCGCGCTGGCAGTGGCGTTGGTCGTGGCGCTGGCGCGCAGCACCGGAACGGTCACTCTGGCTGACGAAGACACCACATCATGACCGCGCTTGTTGCCGCACTGACACTGCCCCTTGTCGCGGCACTGGCCGTGCTGGTCCTGCCTGCACGGGGACATGTGCCCACCGCACTGGCAGGGGCTGCCTTGGTGACAGCGGCAACACTGATGCTGGCGGGCGTGGTCTGGCATGGCGGGCCGGTTACGTTGCATCTGGGGGGGTGGGCGCCGCCGCTGGGCATTGCGCTGCGCGCCGACGGGCTGGCGGTCGCGCTGATGGTCATGAGTGCGCTGGTCATGGGCGCAGTGGCCTGCGCGGCCTGGTTTGAGTTGCGGCCGGATACGGCAGGGGCGCGCGTGGCCTTCGGGTTCTGGCCCTTGATGCTGTTGTTATGGGGGGCGTTGAATGCCGTTTATGTATCGCGCGACCTGTTCAACCTGTATGTCGGGATCGAACTCCTAAGCCTTGCGGCAGTCGCGTTGGTCGCGATTTCGGGCAGCGCGAAGGCATTGGAAGCGGCGCTGCGATACATGATCTTCGCCTTGGCGGGGTCGCTTCTGTATCTGTCGGGGGTGGTGCTGGCTTATGCGGCACATGGCACGCTTGATATCGGCCTGCTGGCCACGCGCACGCCTGCCCCAAGCGATGCGCTGGCGCTGGGGCTGATGACTGCGGGATTGCTGGCCAAGACGGCGCTGTTTCCCTTCCATGTATGGCTGCCACCTGCCCATGCGGGGGCACCGGCACCCGCCTCGGCGTTGCTGTCGGCGCTGGTGCCGAAAGCGTCCTTCCTGATTATGATCCGCTTGTGGTTCGAGGCGATGCCTGATCTGGCCACCCCTGCCGCCTTGATGGCGCTGGCCGCGCTTGGCGCAGGTGGCGTCATATGGGGCGGCATTCTGGCGCTGGTGCAAAAGCGCCTGAAGCTGATCATCGCCTATTCGACCGTGGCACAACTGGGGTATCTGTTCTTCGTTTTCCCGCTGGCGGGGGGCGACGGGTCGGCGCAGCCATGGGCCGCAGGGGCATGGACCGGCGCGATATTTCAAGCCCTTAGCCACGGGCTGGCCAAGGCCGCAATGTTCCTGTGCGCGGGCATCTATATTGCCGCTATTGGCAGCGACCGGCTGGGCGATCTGCGCGGGATGGCGCGCATACTGCCGATGACGGGGTTTGCCTTCGCGCTGGCCGCAATCACGCTGATGGGGCTACCGCCATCCGGCGGGTTTACCGCGAAATACCTGCTGATGACATCGGCCTTTGCGGCGGGCCAATGGGGGTGGGCACTGGTGCTGGCGGGGGGCGGCCTGCTGGCGGCTGCGTATCTTTACCGGCCCATGGCCGCCCTGTTCGCGCGCGATGCCCACATCGCTGCCCGCCCGGTCGCGCGTGCATGGCAATGCGTTCCATTGGGGCTTGCGCTTCTGTCCATCCTGCTGGGCCTGCTGTCTGCCACCCCGTTCGAGTTGTTACAGATCGGGCGGCCACCCCCCGCGGCGGAGGGGTTATGACAGCCGCCCTGCCTGTGCTGATCGTGCTGACATCGCTTGTGCCGGCATGCATCACGTTCTTTCTTGCACAAGACAGCCATACCCTGCGCAATGGGCTGAACCTGTGCGGGGCCGCGCTGAAACTGGGGTTGATTGTCTGGATGCTGTTCGCCGTGGCAGGCGGTGCCAGTTATGAGGCCACGCTGACACTTGCCCCCGGTCTGGTGATGCTGCTGCGGGTGGACGCGCTGGCGCTGTTGTTCATTTCCCTGTCTGCAACGCTGTGGTTTCTGACCACAATCTACGCCATCGCCTATTTCGGCACCAAGGCGGAATTATCGCGTTTCTTCGGGTTCTTCAGCCTGTGTGTGGCCGCAACTACAGGACTGGCATTGTCGGGGTCGCTAATCTCGTTTTTTATCTTCTTCGAGTTGCTGACCCTGTCCACATGGCCGCTGGTCGCACATAAGCAAGACAAACCATCAATGGCAGCGGCGCGGGCATATCTGGCCTATGCCCTGCCCGGTTCGGTTGCGCTGCTGTGGGCAATCATCTGGCTGGAAAGTGCGACAGGGCCGGTCCTGTTCACCGACCCGCCCGACCTGAGCGCACTTGACCCCGCCACGCTTCGCGCGATCTTCGCTTTGTTCATGATCGGGCTGGGGGTCAAGGCCGCGCTGGTGCCGCTACATGGCTGGTTGCCCGCCGCAATGGCCGCCCCCGCGCCGGTATCTGCATTGCTGCACGCAGTGGCCGTGGTCAAGGCGGGGGCTTTCGGGGTGGTGCGCATCATTTATGATGTGTTCGGCGCAGGCACGGTTCTGGCGCTTGGCGTTGGGGGGCCTTTGGCCTTGCTGGCGTCCCTGACGATTATTTGGGGGTCGCTGCGGGCCTTACAGCAAGGCGAAATCAAGAAACGGCTGGCCTATTCGACGGTCAGTCAGGTCAGCTATATTGTGCTGGGCGCGGCACTGGCCAGCCCGCTGGCCATGATTGGGGGGCTGGTGCACCTGATCCATCAGGGGTTGATGAAAATCACGCTGTTTTTCTGCGCGGGCATTTATGATGAACGCGCAGGCGTCAAAACAATCGCAGGGCTGAACGGCATGGGCTGGCGCTTGCCATGGACGTCGGTGTGTTTCAGTCTGGGGGCCATGGGAATGATCGGATTGCCGCCGCTGGCGGGGTTTGTCAGCAAATTCTACCTTGGGCTGGGCGGGCTGGAAGCTGGTGCGCCATGGGTGCTGGGCGTGCTTGTTGCGTCCACATTGCTGAATGCCGCGTATTTCCTGCCCCTGCTGTACCGGTTGTGGTTCCTGCCGGCGGACGACACGGCGACAGGCGATGAACGCGCCCCAGCGCTGGTTGTGCCCGCAGTTGTAACGGCCGCCGCCGCCGTTGGGGTGGGCCTGCTGGCCGCCAGCCCGATAAGCCCGCTGGGTTGGGCCACCCTTATCGTCACGCGGGAATATGGACCATGAGCAGCTTTTATTCCGGTTCCCTTCTGCCTTTGGGCGTCCTTGTCTGGCCGCTGCTGATAGGGCTGGTGGCGGTGGTGCCACGCTGGCAGGCAGGGGCCGTGCGCCTGCTGCCATTCGCGCCGTTGCCCGCGCTGGCCTTTGCACTTGCGGGCGCGCCGGGCGGGCTGGTCGTGCCGGATTTGCTGTTGGGGGTTACGCTGGCCACAGTGCAGGGCGGCGCATTGCTGGTTGGCATGACCGCATTGGTGTGGATCGCAGCGGGCATACATGCGGCCCTGACACTTCGGGCAGGGCAACATAGCGGGGTTCTTGCAGGGTTCTGGTGCATCACACTGGCAGGAAATCTGGGTGTTTTTCTGGCGGGGGATGTTGTCACCTTCTATCTGGCATTTGCCGCAGTGTCGCTGGCAGCATGGTTTCTGGTCGTGCATGACCGCACCGCCAAGGCCCTTTCTGCGGGCAAGCTGTATATCACGCTTGCCGTGCTGGGCGAGGCCGCGTTGCTGATCGGGCTGATGATCGGGGCCGCCGCGGCCGAAGACTTGCAAATCGCCACGGTGCGCGCCGCATTCGCTGATGCGCCCTTGGGGCAATGGGGGCTGGGCGCGCTGGTGCTGGGCTTTGGCATCAAGGCGGGTATGGTGCCCTTGCACATATGGTTGCCGGTGGCGCACCCTGCGGCCCCTGTGCCCGGATCGGCGGTGTTGTCCGGCGCAATCGTCAAGGCAGGGCTGATCGGCATGGTGTTGTTCCTGCCCGACGGGTCCGGCTGGTCCGGCGTGTTGATCACTGCGGGAATACTGGGCGCATTCGGGGCCGCATTATGGGGGCTGACGCAGCGCAACCCGAAGGCGGTTCTGGCCTATTCCACCGTCAGCCAGATGGGACTGATGCTGATGCTGATGGGTGCCGGTTCCGGTAATCTGGCCTTCTATGCCCTGCATCACGGGCTGGCCAAGGCCTGCCTGTTTCTGTGCGTTGGCATCCTGCTGGCCGCCACAAGCCCACGCCAGCGTCATGCCACCCTGCTGGTTGCTGCTGCCATTGCAGTGTCTGTGGCGGGGGTACCGCTGACCGGCGGGGCCTTGGCCAAACTGGCGGCCAAGGACGGGCTGACAGGCGGACTGGCGTTTCTGGTGGCCCTTAGCGGTGTGACAACAACGCTTGTTCTGGGCTGGTTCCTTTTGCGTCTTGCGCAGTCCGGTTCCCAACAGCCCAAGGGGCAGCCCCACTGGCCTGCCCTGTGGCTCAATGCCACGCTTCTGGGTCTGGTCGCACTCGCCCTGCCATGGGGTTTGTGGACAAATGCGACGGGGCTGGCGGGGAATTATGCATTGCGCTGGGCCAGTATGATCGACGGGCTGTGGCCGGTAGTGATCGGGCTTGGCGGCGTGGCGCTTGTTCGCAAATTATCCCTGCCCGATTACCCGCCCGGTGATATTCTGGCCACCGCCCGCCAGATATGGCGGCAGTTTCCCGTTCGGCCCACCGATACAGCCCCAACCGGAACCGCGGCCCACACCTTGGGGCGCAAAGCCCTGCGCGCCCTGCTGCGTGCCCGCCATGCCGAAAGCATGATCCGCAGATGGCCGCAGGCCGGTGTCATGCTGTTTGCTGCGGCAGGTTTGTTCACTGCGCTTGCTATTGTGACCCCGTAACGCTGCGCGGCTTACCGCTTTGCCGGACGGCACACAACAAAAGGCACCCGAGGGAACTCGGGTGCCCTTGAATTGGCAAGCGGGACACTGGCACGCGAAATGATCGTCATCACATCCCGTCAGCAGGGTATCAATCCAGCGGAGCCAGCGGCGCATCCGCGCCATTCGTGACCACGGGTGCAGGCAGATCGGTGCGTTCACGGAACACATATTCCGGCGCTTCATCAGCCTGTTCGCGCGTCATATCAAGCTGGATCTCGCGCGCGTCAAAATCGATCACAAGCTCGTCGAAACGCACTGCGATCTGTTTTGCGCCGATGCCCAGAAACCCGCCAACCGACAGGATTGCTGCGGTAATCTCGTTCGTGTCCTGATCAATGATAAGATCGCCGATACTGCCGATACTCTCGTCCTGAAGGGACCGGACTGTCGTGCCGGTGATCCAGTCCACCCGCAGCTCGTTCGGGGCTTGCTGCTGGACAATTGTATCTCCCGCAGGCTCTGTCATTTCATCAGGGCTAGCCATGTCGACTTCGGCAGGCGCGTCCATGTCGATGCTATCGTCCATGTCCAGCCCATCATCTGCGCCCATGCCATCGTCCGGCATGGTGTCTATCTGCTCGCCCATCAGCGGATCTGCCTGATCTGTGGGCGCTGGCGCGTCCTGAGCAAGCACCGATCCCACAAGAAAGGGGGCGATAAGTGTAGATGTCAAAAGTAGTCGTTGCATGATAACCTCCATTTTCTGGCGGCATACAGACTCCGGAAAAGGGAATACTTACCGCCCTGCAATCACAACCCGGTTATCCACAAACAGGTTTCCCACATGGGTCAGCCATTGGCAAAGTTCCGCCTGCCGCTGAAAAAGTTTAAATCTTTTCAATATCTTGAACAGGGCACGCTTGAAATGCCGGTATTTCCGATTTTAGCCGGAACATAAAACATCACACGATGGCAAAGGGCCTATCTGGCCCTTGCAGCACTGCGCCGCCGCCACATCTGCCAGACAGGCAGCAGCAAAAGCGCCACGGTTGCAATCACGAAACCTGCCGCAATCGGCCTTTCAAGAAACACCATCGGATCACCGCGCGAGATCAGGAAAGCGCGGCGCAGGTTTGTTTCAATCAGCGGCCCCAACACGAATCCCAGCAACAGCAATGCGGGGCTGAATTTGGCAATGGCCAACAAATACCCCGCCAACCCGATGCCAGCGACCGCCATAATATCGAAGGGAAGCCCCCTGACCGAATACACCCCAAGGCACAGGAACACGATAATCGCCGGATAAAGATAGTTGAACGGAATGCGCAACATCGACACCCAGATCCCGATCAGCGGCAGGTTCAGGATCAGCAGCAACAGGTTTCCGATCCCGAAACTGGCGACAAGCCCCCAGAACATTTCGGGTCGCGCCTCCAGCATCATCGGGCCGGGCTGGATGCCATGTATCACCAGCGCGCCCAGCAACAACGCCATAATCGGATCGCCCGGTATGCCCAGCGTCAGCGTGGGCGCAAAGGCGGTGATGGCGGCGGAATTATTGGCGGATTCAGGACCGGCCACGCCTTCGACGGCGCCTTTGCCGAACCGTTCGGGCTGGCGCGCAATGCGGCGTTCCATCGAATAACTCAGGAACGATGACAGGGTTGATCCGGTACCGGGCAATGCACCAAAGAAACTGCCAAGCGCGCTGCCGCGCATCGTGGGCAGCACCATACGCCGCAAATCATCGCGTCTTGGCATCAGCCGCCGCAGCCCTATACGCTCGGCCACGCCCTGCCGGTCAGGGTTGCGGACATTGGCTATAACCTCGGCCACGCCGAACAGCCCCATGGCCAAGGCCACAAGGTTGATCCCGTCCAGAAATTCCGTCTGGCCGAAGGTGAAACGCTGCGTGCCGGAATTCACATCCGTGCCGATGCAGCCCAACAACAGCCCCAGCGTGACCATGGCGAAGCCCTTGGCCGGACGGGATGAACCGATTGTGGATGCCGCAACAAGGCCAAGGATCATCATGGCCGCGTAATCGGCCGCGCCAAATGCCGTTGCTGCGCGGGACAACCAGTTCGCCAGCACCACCAGAACAAGTATCCCGATGATCGAGCCGGTGAAGGATGACACCATCGCCGTGAACAACGCAACGCCCGCACGCCCGCTTTGCGCCATCGGGTATCCGTCCAGCGTGGTCACTGCTGATTGCGGGGTACCGGGAAGCCGCAACAGAATGGACGCAACCGCGCCGCCATATTGCGCGCCATAATAGACACCGGCCAGCATGATCAACGCGGCCTCGGCAGTGATGTAATAGGTGATGGGCAGCAGCAGCGAAATGGCGGCCATCGCGCCAATGCCTGGCAACACGCCGACAAAGGTGCCCAAAACCACGCCCAGCAGGCAATAAACCAGCACCTCGGGCTGGGTAACGAAACTGATGCCGAATAACAGCCCTTCCCAAGTGGTCATGACAGGCGCGGCCACACTGGAAGGGTCATGCGCAGCCCTACAGAGAACACCAGCACAGTCAGCGCCGTGACGGCAACGGCCAGCAAAATACGCCAGACCCACCCCTTGCGCGGCGCGGGCAGGCTGGCCACCAGAACGGTGGCAGCCGTTGTGGCCGCAAGGCCCAGACGCGTCAGGCCCAGCGCAAAAATCACGATCGCCACCAGAACCGCTGCCGCGGCGGCGGGTTCAACCTTCGGTGCGACGCCGGCGCGCCGAAGTGCCGGCACTGCAATAACCATTCCCAGCACGAAAAGCGCGCCCCCCAGGACCACAGGAAATGCCCCCGGCCCCATTCGGCGCAGGGTTCCCAGATCATAATATATGGATGCCCAGACAGCAGCGCCGACCCCTATGGCGGCCAGTATCAGGCCGCCGAAAATATCAGGCCAGTCGCGCTGCATGTCCGACCCTTTTTACTGCGCCTGCACGCGGTCGATCACCGCGCCCCACATGGCCGTGTCGTCAACAATGCGCTGGCGCAGGTCATCTGCCGATCCTGGCGCGGCCTGCCAGCCAATTGTCAGCAACTGTTCCTGAACCGCAGGATCTGCCAGAATTTCGACGATCTCGGTGTTCAGCCGTTCAATAATTGCGTCATCCGTTCCGGCAGGCGCGATAAACGCATTCCACAGCTCGGCGCGGAAATCATCGGGCAAACCGGCATTTCCCGCGATCAGGGGCACATCGGGGGCCTGCGCGAAGGGTTCGGATGATGTCATGCCAAGCATGCGCATGGTTCCCGCCTCCACAAAGGGCAGCGCGGCGGATGGGGCCATGAAACCGGCGTCAATCTCGCCACCCAGGATCGAGGTTGTGACCTCGGCATAGCTGGTGAAGGGGACATGAAGCATGCTGACCCCTGCTTCGGTCGCGAACAATTCCGCAGTCAGATGCGCACCCGACCCCTGCCCGACCGACCCATAGGCGATTGCTTCGTCACCGGCACCCGCAGCCGCAATGAAGCCTTCCAGATCATCGATATCGCCAGCGGCAGATACGGCCAGCACCAAGGGCGAGGTTGCAATCAGCGTCACTGGCAGAATGTCAGTCTGTGCATCGAAGCCGGTGCTGTCCATCATGCGTTGCGCCGTCGTCAGCGGGCCGTTGATCGTTGTGCCAAATGTGTGCCCGTCACCGGCCGAAACCAGCATTTGCTGAATGCCGATCACGCCACCTGCGCCAGGCCGGTTTTCGATCACAACAGGTTGCCCCAACCGTTGCGCCAGTTCATCCGTGACGATGCGCGCAAGTGTATCAGGCGAGGAACCGGCCGGAAAACCGACAAAAACACGCACAGGCGCGGTGGGCCATGCGTCTTGCCCGAATGCGGGAACGGCGGTCAAGGCGACTGCACCGGCAAGCGCCATGCGACGGGTAAACTGATATTTCACGATCATCTCCTCCAATTTTCCACGTCAAAAGATACCAAACCATCGGCGATTGCAATGCCTACCGGCCACGCCGCAAGCGCATTTCCGGGACATAACGGCCAAATGGAAACCAACGCGCAGACACTTGGCTGACAGGGCACACAGCCCGACCACCCCCGGCAGGGGAATAAAACTTCGATTATCAAAGTAAATCTTTAACGCCCCGCATGCCAAGCAGCGTAAAATTGGCGTTTTATTAGAATTTATGACTACTTCCTTGCCAAGGTGGCGCAAAGAAATACTTTATGTTATCAAATCAAATATGAAAAGATGACTGACCCTATTACAACAAAACCCCTTACTGAAGGAGAGATCGTGCAAACCAAAGACCCACAGAAAGGCTATATTGCCATCCTAGGATGGAGCTTGAGATGCATTGATGCGCTGGAGAGATTTGACCGCCGCTATGTGATCGTTGCCCCGCAATGGGCCGAGGACTACGCGGCGCAACACGGCATTCCATTCGTCAGTTGGGATTTCGAGCGACTGAATGACCGGTCATTCGAGCTTTCGACAAAATTGAAGGAAATGGGCGTCGATGTCGCCATACCACTGTTCGAGGAAACCGTCGAATGGGCGGGGGCGGTCAATTCGGTGATCATGGACAACCCGCGCCTGTTGGGCCAGTCGATGCTGTTTCGGGACAAATCCCTGATGAAGCGCCGCGCGCAGCTTGGTGGTATCCGTGTGGGAATATTCGAGGAAGCAATGGATCAAAGCGACGTGATCCGTTTCCTGAAGCGCGTGAACCAGACGCTGCTGAAGCTGGATGGCGACCCCAACGACCCCATTCATTTCAAGGCGTTTGACAAGGCGGGTTGCCTTGGGCACCGCGTGATCCGTTCGCCCGACGATGTGGCCGCGATTGCCGATGACGAATTCCCGGCACTGCTTGAATCACATCTGGATGGTTGGGAATTCGCAGTTGAAGCATGGATCAAGGACCGCAAAATACAGTTTCTGAACATCTCGGAATATGTGACCTTGGGCTATTCCGTCTTTGTGCCCGCCACGCCCGAGTTGGAAAAATACCGCGCCAAGATCACCGAACAGATCGAAAAACTGATCGAGGTGTTTGACATCGATTTCGGCTTTATTCATCCGGAGTATTTCGTGACCAATGACGGCACGATGTATTTTGGCGAAGTGGCCTACCGCCCGCCGGGGTTCAACGCGTTTGAACTGATGGAACGCGCCTATGGTTTCAACGCCTATCAGGCGCTTGTGCTGGCGTTCGACCCGAAGGCAACGCAGGATGAACTGGATGCATTTTTCCCGACCCCCGTGCAGGATGCCAAGGGGCATGCGGGGTGTTTCGGCGTCTACCCCCGCCGCCGCGTGGTCAGCGAACTCAGCATTCCGCCGGAAACCGAAAACGACCCCTATTTCGAATTTCACGAGCTTGCGCCCCCGATGGAATCGAAGGTGACCAAGCGATCGGCGTTCGGCACGCATTGGGGGCTGGTCTATTTCTTCGGCGACGACCCGCACCGGCTGCGTGATTTATTGAAGGCGCAGGAAGACCTTGACTTCTACGTCTGACATGGCGCGGGTAACGCTGGCGCGGCCTGCGCGCCATGACCTTTTCGTCCGTGATAGGGCAGCCCGCGCAAGCCGCCCGTTCCGTTCGCAATGCGGCGCGATTGTTACGCAAGCCATAAAATCACAGCCTGCAGGGTTGTGCTATGCCAAGGCAGCCGCAAGGTTGGCCATGACACCATAGCCAGCGCTCTTGCGCGAAACAGGACAACCACGGATGACCACCAGCTTTCACGACGACGCCCTTATCGCGATCATGCGCAGCTTTGATCATGTGTTGTCCCAGCTGGCCACCGCATCAACTGCTGGCAAGGCGACATATCAAGGGCGCATGCTTGACACCCTCAAGCGGGTGTTGAAGCACCCGCAGGGGATCGCGGCCATAGAGTCGCGCATGGCCGAACTGGTCAAGGCTGGCATATTCGACGGCACAGACTGGGCCGTTCCCGCAAGCCTTGTTCCCGGAATGGTTGGCAACACGCTGAAAATGTCAGAGCCGCGGACCGTGGCGCTGGAATGCACCAGTCTGCTGCGGTTTCTGGCTGTCGCGAAAGGCACGCAATCGCAACCGGGTTTGCCGGTCGAGCATGCGCGGCATTTTCTGGCTCAGGTGCTGGCACTGAATCTGGACCGTATCCTTGGGGCGCATCATGAAGCGGCCCGCGTTCAGGCCAGCGAGATGGACAGCGCCGTCGACAGACTGCTGCAACACATCCTTGCGAATGTCGGAACAGAGGGGATCCTTGGTCAGCTTGTCGAGGAAGTCTGGCGCATTTTGCGTCAGCGTCCCATCCAGCTTGATCACGTCAAGTCGATGATCCTGCAAATCGCGCTTGCCATGAATGAAAACGGCCAGACCTTCAATGCCAGTGATACGCGGCTGGGTGCCGACAGGCTGATAAGTGCGTTGTTCGGGCCGACTGAATTATGTCGCGAAGATCCGGGGCTGGACGTGTATCTTGATCGACTGGCCGCCGCAGACACCGGCTGTTTGCAGGCCGAAGCCACCGGCATGGCACGCGCCATGCACGATACGGGCCTTGTGTCGGATTATCATGCCGCATTCCTGCGGTTTGTGCTGCAAAGCGGCCAAAGCCATCTTTTGGCAGATGCGCTTGGGCTTAGCAGCACAGGGCTGGATTCGCTTCGGTGTTATCAGGCGCTAGTGCAGCAACTAATTGACGTGGCCGTCCGGCCCGGCACCGCGCAGGCGGTTCTGGGGATCGCCTTGATGCTGGAACGCGGCATTCTGTATTCGCCCCCGATCGCCCCGTCGCTATGGCGGCTGTTGGGGTCGAAACTGACTGCGGAATGCGAAAGCAACCTGAACGCGGCTTTCGGTGCGGACCCTGCACCGCATCAGCGGCTTGTTGCAGGTGTGATGATGCTGCTGGGCCAGCCCTTGGGTATCGGTCAAGGGAACAACCCCACCTGCCAGTCGGCGCGGGCCTTGTCCATGTGGGCGCTGAACGATCCCGACTATCTGCTGTGGCAGCTTGCACAGGCCACAGCAAATGACCGGATCGTCATGCATTTCGAAGGGCAGCCACTGGACTCCGCCCTGTTGCCTGCGGGACTTGCCCTGCACACCCCGCTGGATGCGGACCCGGTTTCGGTTGTGCTGGTGCCACATCTGGACCGGATATATGCCGAAATGGGCCGTCTGGTCGCCGGACGCGGCGAAGATCCGCACCGCTGGATAAACCCCGAACTGCACGGCTGGTGGGTCGGGCGCGAATTTCACATCGCTGTGGACATTGCGACCGGCAAACTGCACGCCTATGACCGGTTCATACGCGATTTTCACATAGCATATCACCCGCTTCATAACGGCAATGAACCTGTCATCCATCCACAACCCGCAGGCATTGCCGTGACCGACAGTCAGGGCGTCTTTGTCGGCTGGCATGCGATTTCCATCATTCGGGTCGCGCTTGACCAATCAGCCGTGATGCGCGTCTATTTTTTCAATCCCAATAATGACAGCGGGCAGGATTGGGGCCACGGCATTGTGGTGTCAACCAGCGGCAACGGTGAACGACTGGGCGAAGCATCGCTGCCTTTTGCGCAATTCGCGTCGCGGCTGTATATCTTCCATGATGACGGGCTGAAAACGGCGTCTGAAGTGCCTGTTGACGACGCGGAAATTCTGGCCATCCGCGAACTTGCACTGCAAAGCTGGGCCAGAAACCGGCACTGACCCCCATTGACCCCGAAAATGCGCGGGCGGCTTTCCCTTGCACCGCTTCGGGCTGGCAATCGAGGCCAGTGCTGTGGCCGTATGACAGCGCGTCACGGTGCCCTTGCGGTTACGCGCCGCCGCCTGCCCTGTTGTAAATTGCCTCCATCAGGCGCAGGGTTTGCAGATTGTCCAGCCGGTCGGTGGCAAACGGGCGACCTGTGCGCAGACCAGTGACAAATTCGGTCACCGCACCAGTGAAACACGCCTGATAGTTTGCCGCCAGATCATGAATCGACACCTCATCAGGGCGGGACAGCAGCGTGATGCGGTCGCGGTCATAGACCAGCGTATCTGCCTCGCCCAGCAATTCCAGCCGGTCGGTCGGCAGATCCGGATACCCCAACGCCGAGATATTGGCATCAATCGTAATAATCGCGCCGTCATGCGATTGCAGTGTCACCAGCGCCACATCCTCGCCTTTCAAGGCGGGGTTCATCCTGTCCAGCCGCGCATCAAGAACGCGCATCTCGCCAAGAATGGACCGCAGCGCGTCCAGATGGTGAATCAGCACCTCGAACACCAGAAGGCGCGGGAATTCCGCCAGATAGGGCTGACGATTCAGCAAGAACGCAGGCGTATCGCCATAGCTGAGCAGTGACGCGGATCGCACTGTCAATCTGGCGTGCCGCAAACGCCCGATCTGGCCGCCCTGCACCCGCTGCGCGATTTCGGCGTAATGGGGCCGGAACCGGTAGTTTTCATGCACCATGAAGCGGATTCCCTCGCCCACATCGGCAATCAGGGCCTCTGCCTCGGCCACGGTGGGGGTCATGGGCTTTTGGCACATGACGTGAATGCCCTGCGCGGCCGCCATGCGCACAAGGGGGGCATGCGTGCCCACGGGCGTAATGATGTCCAGCGCGTCGGGGCGCGCCTCGCTCAGCATGCGGGCTGTGTCGGTGTAGACATGCGCAATGGCGAATTCATCGGCGCGTGCGCGGGCCTTTTGCGCATCCGGGTCGCAAATCGCCACCAGTTCAACACCGGACTGCGCCTGCCATCCTTTCAGGTGGAATTCGCTTATTGCGCCTGCGCCGGCAATGGCAACTTTCAATGGTGTGGTCATCGGTTCGTCATCCTGCATGTATCGCCCTCCATCACACGCCATCTTGCGCCGAGCATGGCGCAAGCCCCGCCACATGGCGGGCGGCTGCGGCATTGGCGGCGTGCACGGCCTGCCGTTCCCCCTGCCCTGCCGCCAAAGCCAGCGTAAAGGCACCGTGCCATGTGTCCCCCGCACCATTGGTGTTTTGCGCCACGACTGCGGGGACGGGTATTTCATAGGCCGATCTGCCGTCATGGCACAGAACAGGGTCCGGCCCGCGTGTCACACAGACCCATGCGTTCAGGTTTCGGGCCACCTGCGCCACGGCATCAGCATCGGCAGAACCCGCGTAATCTGTCAGGCCCTGCACGGAAAATGCAATATGGCTTGCGTGGTGCAGCGCATCCTGAACCAGACGCACAGGCGCTTCGGCATCAATGACGGCGGGTTTTCCGGCCGCGCGCGCCGCAGTCAGCAGCGCATGCGTGATTTGTGGGAAACGTGTATCGACCAGCGCCGCGTCATAGCCGAAGGGCTGCGGCAAGGGGGGCAGACCGGTCGCCAGCATGTCATCGCGCGCATTGATGATGGTGCGGTCGCCGTCTGCCTCGATCAGGACCGCCGAATGCGGGGTGACCCCGCCCGCAACCACATGCACCTGATCCAGCGGCACCCCAAGCGCGGTTATGCGCGCGCGCATCACATCTGCCAGATCATCATCCCCTATCGCCCCATACAGCGTGACCTGCCCGCCCAAACGCACAATAGCACCCGCTGCATTCAGCGCACCGCCCCCGCCCACCAGCCGCGATGCCTGTGCCTTGTGCTTGGCGCCAGCCACCGGAAAGCCGGACACCGACAATTCCAGATCCAGTGCAATCAGCCCCCCACAAATGATATGCGGCGCATTTTTGTCCATACGGGTCATCGTGCCCTAGCGCAGCATGTCAAGGCAGGCGACGCGCGCTTCGCGGGCCGCGTTCGCCAGCATGGCAACATCGCAAGGCCCGACAATCAGGCGGTAACCCGCATCCTGCAAATCGCGGTAATTGCGGTTTGGCCACAACACAGTGCCCAGTGACAACCCGCCCTGAAGGGCCAGCTCCTCGGCCTTGTTCACGACGTCCAGCACCTCGGGGGTGTCCATGCGTTCCAGATATCCCATGGACGCCGCCAGATCGTTGGGGCCGACAAACACCATATCAATACCGTCAATCGCCGCGATTGCCGGTATTTCCGACACCGCATCCACATGTTCAATCTGCACCATAAGCAGCAATTCTTCATGGGCACGGTCGCGCGCGAAATCGGGTAACGCGCCGAAGCCCGAAGCGCGCACAATCGGTGCGGCATAGCCACGCTGGCCGCGTGGCGGATACAGGCAGCAATCCGCCACGCCTTGCGCCATTTTCGCCGAATGCACCATCGGAACCATCAACGACCGCGCGCCCCGATCCAATGCGCGTTTCAGCACGGCCTCGCTGGCGTCGGGGACACGCAAAATGGCCTCGCCGCCTGCTGCTTCCACAGCGCGGATCAGGTTGAAGCCATCCTCCAGCCCCGCAGCACCATGTTCGCAATCCACGACAATCACATCCCAGCCCGCATGCACCAGCAGTTCCGCCACATCGGGCGATCCCAGATCAAGCCATGCCGCAGCGACAGTTTCGCCCGCCTTCAGACGCGCCTTAAGTTTGTTTCTTCCTGTCATCTTGTCATCTCTGTTATTTGGACGAAGTCCGGTTTCCAAAAAAGCTCCAGCCGGCGCGCAGCAACAGCGCGGCCCAGACCAGCAATGTCAGTGTGCCCAGCACCGCGGCCGTGTCGCGCGCGAAAAACTCGGTCAGATCGCCGCGTGATTTCATCATCGACACCATGAAGTTATCCTCGACAATGCGGCCAAGGACGATGCCCAGAATGGCAGGGGCCAGCGGCATGCCCGCCCAGATCATGCCACTGGCCAGAAGCCCCAGCGCCAGAATGATCCAGATTGCGATAACACTGCCGGTTATGGCGTAACCGCCAATCATGGACAGCAGCAAAATCAGCGGCATCAGAACGGCACGCGGCACGCGCAAAACCTGCGTGGCCAGCGCCACCACCAGCCCGCCGGTCAACAGCATCAGCACATTCGCCATGAAGAACGACCCGAAAATCGTGTAAACCAGCACTGTATCATTGGCGAAGATATCCGGCCCTGGTGTCAGGCCCTTCATCATCAACACGCCAATGGCAATGGCCGTCACACTGTCGCCGGGAATGCCGAACACCAGCGCAGGCGTCCATGCCCCCGCCACGGCGGCGTTATTGGCCGCGCCGCCATCAACAACCCCTTCGACATGCCCGCGCCCGTAGGCTTCGGGCGTTTTCGAGAACCGGCGCGACACGGCATAGGCAATCCATGCCGCCACATCGGCGCCCGCACCCGGCAGCGCACCGATAACCGTGCCCCCACTGGCAGACCGGATGACATTTTTCCAGCGTGTCCGGAATTCGCGCCAGGCTGCGCGAATGGCTGAAAACAGCGGCTCGACCACCAGTTTTCCCAGCCGTGTCTGACGGCCCAGCGCGGCATTTCGCAACAGTTCCGACAAGGCAAAAATGCCGATCATGGCGGGAATGAAGTTGATCCCGTCATACAGTTCCATAACGCCGAACGTATAGCGCGGGTGCCCCACGGCCACGTCAATGCCAATCGTGGCCACGGCCAGCCCGATAAACAGGCTTGCAAAATTGCGCGGCACGGACGGCCCGCCCACAAACACCGCGCAGGACAGGCCCAATGTGGCCAGCCAGAACGCCTCGTCACTGGAAAAACTGCGGGACAGTTGCGCAAGCTGCGGTGTGGCATAGGCCAGAATGGCAACCCCGATCACGCCCCCGCATACCGACGCAAAAAGCGATGTGAACAGCGTTGTGCGCGGCTTGCCCGTTTGCGACAGCCGGAAGCTGTCCTCGACATAGGCGGCGGATGCGGGCGTGCCGGGGATTTTCAGCAACGCGCCCGAAATATCGCCCGCAAAGATGGCTGTAGTCGTTGTGGCCACGATTGCGGCTGCGGCCTGAACAGGGTCCATGAACCATGTAAACGGCACCAGAAGCGCCACGGCCATGGTCGCTGTCAGACCCGGCATTGCGCCCACAAACGCCCCGTACAATGTGCATAGCAGGATCGTTCCCAGTATTCTGGGGTCAAGGACGATGGTGAATATGGCCAGCAGATCCATGCGCGCCTACCATGCATAGGGCGCAAGCACGCCCCAAGGCAGCACAACGCGCATAAGTGAATAAAAGATGTAATGCAGGACCACCGGCGCCGTGATCGCCATGATCCCCGCCAGCACCCAATTGCCGCCGAAAATACGCACCGCGCCCAAAAGCACCAGCGCCGCCGCAACATGAAAACCCAGAACAGGCAGCAGCAGCGCAAACCCTGCGACCAGCGCCACAATCCCCAGAAACGACATTGCGGCCAGCGGGGTAATCGCGCCCTGCGCAATGTCATCCTGTGCCTGCCCGCTGCGCATGTTGCGAAGCCCTTCCAGAATTATACCAAGGGCCGACAGGATCAGCCCGCCCGCGATGATTTTGGGAAACAGGTCAGGCCCGTAGGGCATGGCCCGAATGCGCGGGAACCCCTGCGCCCCCCAGATCATGGCAACGGCAAGGGCGATCAGGACCGCCCCCACCACAAAGTCACGTCGGATAATCATCTGTCTGCGCCGCGCTTATTCAGCCAGACCGACAGCTTCAATCGTGGCGCCCAGCGCTTCGTCCTGTGCCTGCATATAGGCCACCAGATCATCGCCACCTGTGAACACGACTTCCGCGCCACGCGATTCCTTGAATTCAGCCCATTCCGACGTTTGGGTGATTTCCTCGACCGCTTGCTGGTAGGCGCAGGAAATTTCCTCTGGCATGCCTTCGGGGCCGGAAATGGTGATATAGGCCGCAAGTGTCCAGCCGCTTTCCAGCGCTTCAGCCGTCACGGGCACATCCGGCAGGGCGGCCATGGGCGTGTCATGCATATAGGCAAGTGCGCGCACTTCGCCTGAATCCACCAGCGCCTTGCCTTCCGACAGCGCGGGGGTTGCCATATCAACACCGCCGGCAATAAGTTCCTGCAACGCGGGCGCCGCCCCTTGCGAGGGGATCCAGCGAATGCTTTCGGGGTCCATGCCTTCGGCATTCAGCATACCGGCCAGCGCAAGATGCCAGATACCACCCAATGATGTCCCCGACGCTGTCAGGTCACCGGGGTTTTCGCGGGCATGATCCAGAACATCGCCAATGGTTTCAAACGGGCTGTCCTTGGACACCAGAACGCTTGCGGGCACAATATCAATCAGCGCCAGCGGGGTGATGTTGGTATAGTTCAGGTCGGTCAGACCAACCCAATGCATGGTGTTGATTTCAACGGTCACCGCCCCCACGGTGTAGCCGTCCGGATCGGCATTGGCGATGGCACTGTGGCCGGTCACGCCGTTGCCGCCTGTGCGGTTCACGACATTGAACGGCACGCCCCATTTTTGCTCCAGCATGGTGGCCAGCATGCGCGAATTGGCATCGGTGCCACCCCCTGCGCCCCATGGGACAATATAGGTGACAGCGCGATCCGGCGTCCAGTCGCACGATTGCGCAAGCGCGGCAGTGCTGGTTGACGCCGCAATGGCACCCAGAACGCCAAGGCGCAGGGCTGTTTTCATCATGGATGTCATGTAAATTCCTCCTCCTCCGTGAACGAGAGCATTTGCACAGCGAATCCGCACGCGCCTCTCTGGGCAGGAGTAAACATGCACAAAGCAATTCAGTCAATCGATTAAACAACTGGATATTGCAAGTTTCGCGCGCTAAAGTTTTTGAATTATGATCAAACGTGTCACCCTTCGGACAATCGCCGACGATCTGGGAATCACTGTCGCGACTGCGTCGCTGGCGCTGCGGCGGCACCCGCGTATTTCACCGGAAACAACGCAGCGTGTCGAACAGGCTGCCGCGCGACTGGGTTATATTTACAACCGCGCCGCCGCCAATCTGCGCCAGACGCGCAGCAACCTTGTCGCGGTGTGCGTCAGTGATTTGTCCAACCCCGTTTTCAACGAATTCCTTGAGCATATAGAAGATGAGCTGCGCGAGCATCAGATGCAGGTTTTTCTGGGCATCGCCCGCGAGGATGCAGCCGTCCAGCGCCGCTTCTTGCAAACTGCACTGGAACAGGGCGTGGGCGGCATTATCCTGCTGCCCGTCAGGGGCACCACACGCGCCGATCTTGCCGCCCTGTTGCCCGACGGGCAAACCGACCCGTTGGTGCCTGCCGTGGTCGTATCGCGGGCGCTAACCGATGTGCCTTTGCCCCAGTTTGTGAATGATGACCTGCTGGCAGGACAACTGGCCGCCCAATGCCTGATAGAGCATGGCCACAGACAGATTGTCTGGGTGGGTGGCGGACAGCAGACATCAACGGCGCAAAACCGGCTTCTGGGTGTGCAGCGCGCGTTGTCCGATGCGGGCCTGCCCGCGGCCGAAATACTGCACGGGCCGACTTCACGCCAGTTTGGCCACCAGACCGCGCGCATGCTGCTTATGCGTGAAACACCGCCCACGGGTGTGGTGTGCTTCAGTGACCTGATCGCCTTCGGCATGATCACGGGCTGTCAGGAACTGGGCAAACTGCCAGGCAAGGATATTTCCATCATCGGCTGCGACGACATGGAAGAAGCGCATCTGACCTTTCCGCCCTTGACCACAATCGCGGTCGACAAGGCCGAAATCGGGCGGCGTGCATCGCGCCGGTTATTGGCGCCCATGACAGGGCAGGACATTGTCATCCTGCCCCCGCGACTGGTCATGCGCGAAACAGTGGGGCCTGCCGCTTCGCACAGCTGACCCCCCGTTCCGGCGCGTTCCTTATCCGATAGCGGCGCGCACTTTCTGGGTTTGAACGCCCAATCCTTCAATACCCAAGCGCACCACCTCGCCGCCCTTCAGGTAATGGGGGGGCTTTTGCCCCATGCCCACCCCCGGCGGTGTGCCGGTCGAAATGACATCGCCGGGTTGCAAGGACATGAAGCGCGAACAATAGGAAACAAGGTGCGGGATTTTATAGACCATCGTCGCGGATGATCCGTCCTGATAGCGCTTGCCGTCAACCTCCAGCCACATATGCAGATTGTCGATATCGTCCAGTTCGTCCGGTGTCACCAGCCATGGGCCCGTCGGGCCGAACGTGTCACAGCCCTTGCCCTTGTCCCATGTGCCCGCACGGTGCAACTGGAATTCGCGTTCGGACACATCATTGACCACGCAATAGCCCGCGACATGATCCAGCGCGCGATCTTCCGCAATATAGCTGCCCCCCTTGCCGATGATCACCGCCAGCTCCACCTCCCAATCGGTATGGGTGGACCCGCGCGGGATCTGGATATCATCATCAGGGCCAACAACGGCCGATGTCCATTTATTGAAGATCACGGGCTCTGGCGGGATGGCTGCGCCGGTTTCGGCGGCATGATCCGCGTAATTCAGGCCAATACAGATGAATTTCCCGATACGCCCCACACATGGGCCAAGCCGCAGGTCCTGTTGCGGCGTGCCCTCGACCACCGGCAGGGTTTCAATATCCAGCGCCGCAATCCGCGCCATTGTTTCGGGCAGCAATGTCTGGCCCGCAATGTCATCGACATGCGCCGACAGGTCACGCACACGACCTTGCCCATCCAGAATACCCGGTTTTTCCTGCCCCACAGGGCCAAAACGTAGTAGTTTCATCATCTATCCTGTTTTTTTCGCACCGCAACGCGGCATGTGTTTGGGGGGAATGTCAGGCATCCCCCGACGAAATCTTGCGTCAAGCCCCGTCAAGGCCATAGAACCGCGCGGCGGTCTGGCCGCTGATCTGCGCGCGGTCCGGCGCAGGCAGGCGTTCCAGCCAGTCGTGAAACACCCCATGCCACCCGTCATAGCTGCCGGCAAGCCGCAGCACAGGCCAGTCCGACCCCCACATCAGGCGATCTGCACCAAACCAGTCCAGCAAATCATCCATGACAGGGAACAGGATATCGCGCGCATGTGGCAATTGGGCAGCGGCCATTTCGGTCAGCAGGCCGGATATCTTGCAGCACGCGGCCGTGTCGCGGGCCAATCGCTGCATTCCGCTGCGCCACATATCATGGCGCGGGTCATCCGGCGCGGCGGCCAGCGCGGGTTTCGCCGCATGGTCAATCACGACCGGCAAATCAGGATTGCGGGCGCAAAAGCGCAAAAGCATGTCCAGATGCCGCGGCAACACCAGCGCGTCAAACCGCAGCCCATGTTCCAGCATGGCAGGCACCCACCCGTCCTGCGGTGCCGTCAGCAACCAGTCATCCTGTTCAATATCCTGCAACATAGGGCGAACGCCGCGCAATGCGCCATCTGCGGCAAGGGCCTGCAACCTTGTGCAAATATCGGGCTGCGTCAGGTCCGCCCAACCGACAACACCCGCCACCGCATCGCAATTTCGCGCCTGCGCCAGCAGCCAGCGCGTTTCATCCTCGGTCGGGGCGGCCTGCACCACGACGGCGCGCGCAATCGCGGCCTGCCGCAACCGCGCGGACAGGTCTTCTGTTCCGAAATCCTGCGCGATGGCCGCAAGGGACGGGTTGTTTCGATCAATCCAGCCATAATCCCCGCGATCCAGTGCCCAGATATGACAATGTGCATCAATTCCCGACATGCTAGATCGTGACCCCGCCATCAACCAGAACGGGCTGGCCGGTCATGAAGCGGCTTTCATCGGACAGAAGATAGGTGATCATCGGCACCAGATCATCCACCGCCCCCAGCCGCCCCATGGGTTGGCGCGCTATGAAATCACGCGCTGCCTGCACCGGATCGGCGGCCTGGGCAATGCGCCCGCGCAGGGACGGGGTTTCGATCGTGCCGGGGCACAGGGCATTGCAGCGAATCCCCTTTT
This sequence comes from Roseinatronobacter sp., assembly GCF_051859525.1. NCBI lineage: Bacteria > Pseudomonadati > Pseudomonadota > Alphaproteobacteria > Rhodobacterales > Paracoccaceae > Roseinatronobacter > Roseinatronobacter sp. Next base: position 69,692 of record NZ_JBHYFM010000002.1, read on the forward strand.
GCACGAAATCGGCTGCAATCGCCTTGGTCAACCCGATGACCGCAGCCTTGGTCGCGCCATATGCCGCGCGATTTGGAAAGCCCTTCACCGATGACGCCATGGATGCCATGTTCAGTATGGCCGCTGTTCCCGTCGCGTCCGCGCGCCGCAGCATTCCGGGCAAAAACGCGCGGCACATGCGCACCATGGACGTGACATTGACATCAAGACTAAGGGTCCAGTCATCGTCGGACAGGTCCAGAATAGACCCTTGATGCACAATACCCGCGCAATTGAACAGGCCATCCAGATCGGGCAGCCGGTCGCGCAGCGCCGCAATGGCCTGCGGGTCACACACGTCCAGCTGCTGCACCTGCACATTGCCCGCACCGGAAGGCCCCGCATAATCCAGCAACGCTTCATTGATATCTGTCGCAATCACATGCGCCCCTTCAGCCGCAAGACCAATGGCAGCCGCACGCCCTATGCCCTGCCCGGCCGCTGTCACCAGGACAGTCTTCCCTTCCAGTCGCATATGCCCCCCTTTTTGCTGGCGGCTTTCACGCGCCTTGCACATGCCAAGATTTATATTTGGACAGACTATTCATATTTGATATGCTTGCAAGCATAAATTTTTGCTGCCATTTTCGCCTCCGACAGCCGGTCACCTTTGCGACCGAAGGGGGCGTATCGGTGCAGGGAACAGGAAACACGCATGACCGGTAAGAAAACGGTAGCCCCTGCAACCGCCAGCGACGCGCGTTACCGCGCACCGGCACTGGACAAGGGGCTGGACATACTGGAACTTCTGGCGACCGAGCCGGGCGGACTGACCCGCAGCGAGATTGTTCGCGCCATGAATCGCAGCCCAAGCGAGATTTACCGCATGATTGAACGGCTGGTCGCGCGGAACTACATCTGCCGGTCAGCAGAAGGCGACCGCTACGCCCTAAGCATGAAGCTGTTTTTACTGGGGTCTGCCCACCCGCCAATGCGGCGTCTGGTGTCGCAGGCGCAACCGTTGATGGACGAATTTTCACGCCGCACATTCCAGTCTGTCCATCTGGTCATGCAGGAAGGTGGCTGTGCGGCAGTGGTCGCGCAGGCCAGCCATCAGGCAACATGGGAATTCCGCCTGCGTGTCGGGTCGCAGCTGGACATTCTGACCACCGGATCGGGCCAGACGCTTCTGGCCTTTCAGGACACAGCCGCCCGCGCCCGCATTCTGCAGGCCATCCGCACAGATCAGGACAAGGCCGCGGACATCCCCGCCCCTGACGGGCTGGACGAACTTCGTGCCGCCGGCTGTCGCATCGGACCCAGCAGGCAACTGGTCGGTGTGACAGATATTTCAGTCCCCATATCCGGCACTGATGGCAATGCTGTCGCCGTGCTGACCTGCCCCTATATTCAAAGGATCGGGACGGACCATGCCCCCGATATTGCAGTATCACACACGCTGGAATTGTTGCGCGGCGTCGCCGCGCAGATTGCGCTGAACTAGGCGGGCGCAGTCATCAGACCGGCAGCCCATGGCGCGACTATCCGGAATAACCACCGGTTTGATGCCAGCGCCACGCATCCTCGATCATCTGCTTCAACGACGACCGCTTGGGAACCCAACCCAGTTCCTCTATGGCGCGGCGGCTACCTGACACCAATGCCGCCGCATCACCTTCGCGCCGCGGGCCGAAACTGTGCGGAACGCGGTGGCCGGTCCCTGCGCGGCATTGGCGAATAACCTCGGCCACGGAAAACCCGACACCTGTGCCCAGATTGAACACGCGACTTTGCTTGCCCGCACGCAACCACTCCAGTCCCAGCACATGCGCCTGCACCAGATCCATCACATGCACATAATCACGAATGCATGTGCCATCATGGGTCGGATAGTCGTTGCCATTGATCACCAGCGCATCCCGCGTGCCAGCGGCGGCTTCGATCATGATGGGAATCAGATGGGTTTCAGGGCGGTGCCATTCACCCACCTCCGCATCGGGATCGGCACCCGCAACATTGAAATACCGGAAGATAACAGAATTCAGCGCATGACTTTTCCCGAAATCGCGCAATATGTCCTCGATCGCGCGCTTTGACGCGCCATAGGCGTTCAAGGGTAATTGCGGCGTTTGCTCATCCAACACAACCCCGTCATGGTCCCCATATGTCGCGCAGGTCGACGAGAAGATCATGTCACGGCAGCCTGCGGCCACCATCGCCTCGATCAAATTCAGCGCCCCGCCCACATTGTTGCGCCAATACAGGCCCGGATCGCGCGACGCCTCGCCCACCTGACTAAGGGCTGCGAAATGCATCACGGCCACAGGACTATACTGCGCAAATGCCGCATCAATGGCGGCACGGTCCAGCAGGTCTGCCTGCACAAGGGGGCCAAACTTCACCGCCGCAGCCCAACCCGTGGACAGATTGTCAAAAGTGACCGGCCTGTATCCGGCCTGCGACAAAACCTTACAAGCGTGCGACCCGATATAACCCGCCCCGCCCGTCACCAACACATTGGGGGCATCCATAGCCAAGCTCATAAAAAAAGAACTCCAAAAAAAGTAGAAAATTCATGGTTGGTTTTGTGGGAAAATGCGCCCTATTGAAAGGCTGATCTGCATTTTTTGCGCATAAATTCGGGTGTATCGGCCGCACAGGCTGAATTCCTGTTCTTTTCCGGCGGGCAAGAAGGGCTTATGTCATGCACGGCAACAAAAAGGGAATAATATGCAGACAGATCCGGCCGTAATGGCATTCTTGCAAACCCGCCGTTCCAGACCAGCCAAACTTCTGGGTCTGCCTGTGCCCGACAAGGACAGTTTGATGACCCTGCTGACCGCCGCATCGCGCGTGCCGGATCATGGCAAACTGGAACCCTGGCGGTTCATCGTTCTGGAACATGCTGCATGTGCGACCATGGCCCGCAAGATCACAGACTATGGCAACGACCAGCACATCGACGCAGACAAGATCACCAAGGCCAGCACCACATTTGCACAGGCACATCTGGTCGTGGCAGTCGTGGCCAGCCCCAAACCATCAGAGAAGGTGCCGCTGATCGAACAGACACTGACCGCAGGCGCCGTATGTCTGGGGCTGGTGAATGCCGCGCTGGCCAGCGGGTTAGGCGCAAACTGGCTGACCGGCTGGGTGGCGCATGATCGCGCATTCGTCACGCCCGCACTGGGGCTTCAACCGGATGAATGGGTTGCGGGCTTCATCCACCTTGGAACAGCGTCATCCGCCCCGCCGGAACGCCCGCGCCCTGATGTCGCGGCAATGACGCAGTTTATCGACTGATTGCCGGTGCGCCGGATCGCAGCCCATAGGCCGCGATCTGGCCGTTAAGATCTGCGCGTGACCGCCTCGATCATGTCATAGGTGATGACACCTGACAGGATTATTCCGGCGATTACGAAAAATGCTGTCGTTGCAATGGCTGTCACAATCTTGACCTTGCGCATCATCTGGGCATCGGATGGTGCGGAAGATGGCGTACCCGGCACAACCTCGCCCGCTTCACCTTGGGTTTTCATGCGAAAGGGCAGGACCAGAAACATGGTCATGAACCAGATAACCCCATACAGCGCGATTGCAGACATGACCGACATCAGATTTGCTCCAGTTCAACCAGACAGCCGTTGAAATCCTTGGGGTGCAGGAACAGGACGGGCTTGCCATGCGCACCGATCTTCGGCTCTCCCGTGCCCAGAACGCGCGCGCCTTCAGCTTTCAGTTTGTCGCGTGCCGCCAGAATATCTTCAACCTCGTAACAGATATGGTGAATGCCGCCGGACGGGTTCTTGTCCAGAAAACCCTGAATGGGACTGTTCTCACCCAGCGGGTAAAGTAATTCGATTTTGGTATTGGGCAAGGTGATGAAAACCACTGTGACACCATGATCGGGTTCATCCTGTGGCGCGCCGACATCTGCGCCCAATGTGTTGCGGTATTGCGCCGCAGCGGCGTCCAGATCCGGCACGGCAATGGCAACATGGTTCAAGCGTCCGATCATGGCAATCCCCCAAGGTAACAATGTTGCGCAGGCTTATGCTGGGGATTTGCGCTTGATGCAAGTGCGGCGTGCCAGAATGGGGCGCAACTTTAACGGCATATTAGGCAAATTGCGGTGAACTGGCCTTCATCAATAGCGGACGGAGGATGTGATGAACACCTATGGCGCAGCAATGGCCCACCAGCGCAGCACACACGCAATGATGATGCGGCCCCGACCGGATGTGCATCATCGCGCCCACGGGGGAACGCTGCTGCTGGTGGAAGACAGCCATGTGGCCAGTGATGCCGTGCGCCTGATGTTTCGTGGCGCCGGTGCACGGCTGCGGCGTGTCGACAGCCTGAAGGCGGCGCAGCGCCATCTGGACCTGTATACCCCCGATGCGGTTATCGTTGACATCGGACTGCCCGACGGGTCGGGGCTGGACCTGATTGGGGCAATGGACACGCGCAGGCCGCGCGTGGGGCTAATTGTCGCGACATCCGGCCAGCCGGACCTTGCGGCCGCCGCACTGGATGCGGGCGCAGACCACTTCCTGCCCAAACCCATCGCCAGTGTTGCGCAATTCAGGTCCATCCTTGCGCCGGTTTTCTTCCACTTGCGTCAACACAATGGCCCTGCGCAAGTCCCGCAGCATGATCCGGCAGCGCTGCGCGATGACGTGTATCTGGCCTGCGATCTGCTGCAAGGGGCGGGCGCAGGCCCGCAGCGGACCTATGCACTCCAGTTTATCGAGGCGTTGGCAAACAGTCTGCATGACACGGCGCTTAGCGCGGCGGCAAGTAATGCACGCGACACAGGGCGCATCACGGATCTGGCGCTGATGTTGCGCAACCGCCTGCGCGGGCAACCGCTGATCTGACACAACCCGCGTTCAGCATGGGACAAACGGGGTGCATGATCAACGATCACACACCCCGCGTGCGGTTCAGGATTTCGGGGCCAGACGCAACCCCAGATCGCGCAACTGTTCATTGCTGGGGTCGGACGGGGCGTGCAGCAACAGATCCTCGGCGCGCTGGTTCATCGGGAACATGATGACCTGCCGGATATTCTGCTCATTCGCCAGCAGCATGACAATCCGGTCAATGCCCGCCGCGCAGCCACCATGGGGGGGCGCGCCGAATTTGAACGCCTTGACCATGCCGCCGAATCGTTTGTCCACTTCGGAATTCGGATAGCCCGCGATTTCAAACGCGCGATACATGATTTCCGGCTTGTGGTTCCGGATAGCACCCGACAGCAGTTCATAGCCATTGCAGGCCAGATCATACTGGTAGCCCAGAACCTGCAGCGGGTCACCGTCCAGCGCGGCCATCCCGCCTTGGGGCATGGAAAACGGGTTATGGCTGAAATCGATCTTGCCGGTTTCCGCATCCGCTTCATACATCGGGAAATCGACGATCCAGGCAAAGGCGAAGCGGTTTTCATCCACCAGCTTCAATTCGCGGCCAATCTCGTCGCGCGCTTTCGCGGCCACGCCCTCGAACTGCGCAGGTTTGCCGCCAAGGAAAAACGCGGCGTCCCCCTCCCCCAGACCAAGCTGGGCGCGGATCGCTTCGGTGCGTTCGGGACCGATGTTTTTGGCCAAGGGGCCAGCGGCTTCCAGCCCGTCATCGCCGGCACGCCAGAAAATATACCCCATCCCCGGCAGCCCCTGCGCCTGCGCGAAACTGTTCATCCGGTCGCAGAACTTGCGCGACCCGCCAGTCGGCGCGGGAATGGCGCGAATCTCGGTGCCTTCATTTTCCAGCAGTTTCGCAAATATCGCAAAACCGGACCCGCGGAAATGGTCGCTGACCACCTGCATTTCAATCGGGTTGCGCAGATCGGGCTTGTCGGTGCCGTATTTCAACAGCGATTCGGCATAGGGAATGCGCGGCCAGTCGGCAGCGGGGTCAACCGTCTTGCCGCCTGCAAATTCCTCGAACACGCCCTGCAGGACGGGGCCGACCGTGGAAAACACGTCTTCCTGTTCAACAAAGCTCATTTCGACATCAAGCTGGTAGAAATCGGTAGGCGAGCGGTCGGCGCGGGGGTCTTCATCGCGGAAACACGGCGCAATCTGGAAATACTTGTCGAACCCCGACACCATGATCAGCTGCTTGAACTGCTGGGGTGCTTGGGGCAGGGCATAAAACTTGCCCGGATGCAGACGCGAGGGCACCAGAAAATCGCGCGCGCCTTCGGGGCTTGATGCCGTGATGATGGGCGTCTGGAATTCGGTAAAGCCGGTGTTCCACATGCGTTGCCGCATGGACCGCACCACATTGGACCGCAGCATCATATTGGCGTGCAGATTGTCACGGCGCAGGTCCAGAAACCGGTAGGACAGGCGCGTTTCTTCCGGATAGTCGGGTTCGCCAAAAACGGGCAGCGGCAAATCATCAGCCGCACCCAGAATATCCATCGCGCGGGCATAGACTTCAATCTCGCCGGTTTTCAGTTTGGTATTGACCAGCGATGCGTCGCGCGCCTTGACCGTGCCTTCAATGCGGATGCAAAATTCGGCGCGCAACTTCTCGATATCGGCAAATGCCGGGCTGTCGCTGTCGGCCAGAACCTGGGTTATGCCGAAATGGTCGCGCAGGTCGATAAACAGAACCCCGCCATGGTCGCGGATGCGATGCACCCAGCCGGACAGGCGCACGGTTTCACCCACATGGGCGGCGGTCAGGTCTGCGCAGGTATGGCTGCGATAGGCGTGCATGGGCTGTTCCCTTGATTTCATAGGTGCAGGCTTGTCGCGCGATACACAATCTGGCGGGCCGGAAGTCAAGGGCAAGTCGGCGAATAAGGCTTATTCATGCGTCATGTCCAATGCATTCCCGCAGTCCCCGCAAGCACGGCCTGCGCCTGTGCCAGCCGGTCGTTTTGCAATTTCAGCGCCGCGCAGCACGCGATGACCGTTTCATCACGCATCAAGATGAAATCCAGCGCCGCCCCCAGAAGGGCCGGGTCCGCCCCCTGCGCCGTGGACAGCGCCGCGCGCAGGTCATCCACGGATGCGCCGCTGGCATTCAGGAAAACGGGCAGCAAATCCTCCTCGGCGCACAGCCACACGAAGGCATCAAGGGCTATGTTTTCTGCGGCATTTTGGTTCATGCAGGCAATCCTGTAGCGGCATGGGGTCAAGGGCTTAAAGGGTTTGTTAACGAATGCGGCGTAGCATGTGATTAACCATGTATAAGGCATCACCTATGTCAGGACGCATACTTATTGTCGATGATCTTTCAATTAACCGGACCATCCTGCGCGCCAAATTGCAGGCGGCTTGCTATGATTGCCTGATGGCTGACTGCGGTGAAAAGGCACTTTCCATGGCGCAGGGGGAAATGCCTGATCTTATCTTGCTGGATTACCGCCTGCCCGACATTGACGGCATCGACATATGCAAGGCGCTGCGCGCCAATCCGGTGACGCGCAATATTCCGATACTACTGTTTTCCGCAACCGCCGACCGTCAGCAGCGGCTGACCGCATTACAGGTCGGGGCGGATGATTTCTTGTCCAAGCCGTTGGACGAATCCTATCTTATGGGGCGGATCCGAAGCCTTTTGCGGGCACGCGACCAGCGCGCCCCGAACACCCTGCCAACCGCAATGCCTGCTGTTGCGGGCATGGCGGAACAGGCAAGCTGTTTCACCCCGCAAGGCAACATCATCGTGATTTGCGATTGCGGGGCCACACATACCGGCACCTGCGCCGACCTGCGAGAGGTTATGCCCGACATGCGCTGCACCTGCCTGAGCCTGCAGCAGGCATTGCGGCTGAATGCGGAAACCATGCGGCCCGACCTGTTTCTGGTGACACCCGATGTGATTACCCAACGCGGTCTGCAAATTATCCCCGACCTGCTGTCGCGCAACCAGTCGCGCGGTGCGGAACTGTGCATTATGCTGGCGCAGAAACAGGAATTGCTGGGCGCAATGGCCCTTGATCTGGGCGCAAGGGAAGTGCTGTACCTGCCGCTGGACGTGCAAGAAGCACAGCTGCGCCTGACCAAAATACTGCATCAGAAGTTACAGCGTGACGCCATGCAGCGCGCCTTTGAAACGCAACTGGATCAGGCGGTCCGCGACCCGCTAACGGGTTTGTTCAACCGGCGCTATCTGGGCGCACGCATGTCAGAAATCGCGGTGAACCTGCAATCAGGCAGCCTGTCACATTGCGCTGTTCTGGTGATCGATCTGGACCACTTCAAGGCGGTGAATGACCGGTTTGGCCACAATGTCGGCGATGACGTGCTGACAGAAGTGGCGCGCCGCCTGCGCGCCAGCCTGCGAAATACCGACATACTGGCGCGCTATGGCGGCGAGGAATTTGTCGTGGTTATGCCCGGCGCCGACCTGATGGCGGCGCGACGTGTGGCACTGCGGCTGTGCAAGGCGGTGCGTGAACATGGTTATGCGATTGCGGGCAGTAGCGAAGCGCTTCAACTCTCTGTGTCGATTGGCGTTGCCGTGCAGCATGCCGGGTTTCAGGGGGGGATGTCGGATTTTGCAAAAACCATTGTCGGTCGGGCAGATGATGCGCTGCGCGCCGCGAAGGATGGCGGGCGCAATCGGGTGGTAACGGGTCAGATTGCGGCGGCCTGACGATGCGGCACGCGTTACTCCTGTGTGCGCCCGCGCCACCAATCCGGCCTGCGTCTGTCCTGCAACCGCTGTTGCAAATCCGCCGCATAGGCCTGACGTTCCTGCGGTGTCATGGCAGCAACCCGCGCGACAAGGCGTGTCTGCATCCGTTCGCCCATATTGATCAGATGTTGCTGCGCCTCGTTCAGCGCGGCGCTAAACTGCTCGGCGTCAAAATCTTCGGCTTGCAGGCTTTCGATCATCTGTTCGGTGACCATGGGGCCGCGCGGTTGCTGGCGGTTTTCACGCCACGCCTGCCTTGTGTCGCGACGAAAGGCGCGCTGGTCATCAGACGGAAGGGCTGAAACCGCAGCACGCAAGGGCGTTCCATTCAGGCCGGCACGCGCCGCGATCCCGCCAATCAACCCGATAAATGCCAGATTCAGAATTATCGACAACGTCAGGACAATCTTGCCCCAGCGCGGCATGCGGTGCGTCTGCGTCGACTGTTCCATCATAGCTTAAAACCCCCACAAAAGCGGATCGTCCAACCCGACAAGCGGGGTGCTGATCACGTCAAAATAAAATAGCGCGTCTTGCAACAACAGCGGCGCATCCAGTGCGGCCACAGGCAACGGGGCCGCCACCCCGAACCAGAACCCCGCCGCCGCCGCAGTAATCCCGCCCGCAAGCGACGGGGCCGCCCAGCCGCCGAACCAGCGCCCGACCCTGTGCGCAAGGGCACGACCGGATCGCACAGGTGCAGAATTTCCCGGCGCGGCTGCTTTCTGCGCGGCACCGGCGGCATCTGCCAGAATGCGCGCCCGCAAATCGGGGGACAGAACAGGGGCCTGATCACGCGCGGCGTCAAAAAATACGTCCAGCGGGTCGGAACCAGTATTCAGGTGCTTGTCAGTGCTCATCTTCATACCCCAGAATTTCCCGTTGCCCTGACAAAAGCGCGGTCAGGTTGCGCTTGCCGCGCGCTGTCAGGCTTTCGACAGCTTCGACACCGATCATCATTATGGCCGCGATATCCGGATTTGACAGCCCTTCCAGATGCCGCAGGATAACGGCCTGACGCTGCCGCTCGGGCAGAAGTGCAAGCGCGTCCTGCAAGGCTGCGGCGCGTTTGGTTTGCATCATCTGCGCATCTACAGCCGGTGCATCATCCGGCAGGTCCGGCATGTCCGCCGGACCGGACCGGCGGCGGCGCAACCGGTCGGTGCACAGATTTGCCGCCACCCGAAACAGCCATGCGGCAGGTGGAATTCCCGTATCCTGCCAGTCAGGCGCGATACGCCACAGGCGCAGCATCGCGTCTTGCGTGACGTCCTCGGCCTCGGTCCGGTCATTCAGCATGCGCGCTGCGAACCGCAGAATGCGCGGGGCCAGCCTGTCGGTCAGGGTCTGTGCGGCCAGCCTGTCACCTTGCGCAAATTGCACAAGCAGTTCGGCATCGTGATTGGCCGCATCCATATCGCGTGGCACCATGCGTTTCCCTGTCCGGCAGTTCCGCCCCCGCTGTCAGTAATGCACAACGGACGGCTTCTGTCAGTCCTGTGCGCGATTTTTCGGGCGATCCCCCCAGCGACCACCCTGACGACGGTCTTCATGCCGCGTCATGCGCGTTTGCATACGGTCCATGAATGCCTCGTATTCCTGTGCATCGACAACGCCGTCATCATTGGCGTCAATCCGGTCGAACATGCGCTGCCCGAATTCCGCGCGCTGGCCGCGCGCACTTGCACCTTGTGCCCTGCGATGGCCCGACATAGCGGCGCGGCGGTCTTCGGCCAGCGCGTCCAGTCCGGCGCGCAGCGCATCCGCGTCCAGCATGCCGTCTGCATTGGCATGCTCCATCAGTTTGTCAACGACCTGATCCTGCCGCTCGGAACGCATGGTCTGCAAATGGGTCTGGAAATCTTCCAGTGTAATGGTCCCGCTTTGGTCGCGGTCCAGCTGTTCAAATCCGGGCAAGGACGGGCGTTCGGCAGTGCGCGCATCGGCAGGCATGCTGCCAAGCCCGAACGCAGAGATGCCGATAATAAACATAAGAGGTGTCTTCATGGGTCAATCCTTTCGGTTCGCATGCGGCACGTTTTGCCGCTTGATGTCCTGAAAACGGCCCATCGCTGACATTCCGTCGCGCAACATGGCAATTTGTTGCGACATCGTGACGCAAAACTTTAATCCCTGATGCAATTTATGCGACGATCCCCTATGTGGACACTCTACACGCGAAAGGCCAGAACATGCACGCAACGCAAACGGACGACATAGACGACAGACCGCTGTCACCGGCAATCATGCGCGGCTTGCGGTGCAAATGTCCTGCTTGCGGGGCTGCGCCGTTGCTGCGCGGATATCTGAAAGTGCGCGATACCTGTCCCGCCTGCGGCGAGGATTTGTCCCACCAGCGTGCGGATGACGGGCCCGCCTATCTGACCATGCTGGTCACATTGAAGGTCGTGACGCCTGCCATGGTTGCGGTCATGTTCCGTTGGGACCCGAACCCTGTGCTTCTGTTCACGGCATTTTCACTGTTGTTGATCCTGCTTTCGCTATTCCTTCTTCCGCGGTTCAAGGGCATGATCGTGGCCATCCAATGGTCGCGCCGTATGCACGGCTTCGGGGGAGTGGATGAACGAAACCGTTGACAAAACCGCAATCCGCCATGCATCGACGGTCCTGCTGGTGCGATCCGGACCTGACGGACCACATGTCCTGATGGGACAGCGCGGCGCGAAGGCCGCGTTCATGCCAGACAAGTTCGTTTTCCCCGGTGGTGCGGTTGACCCCACCGATGCCGATATACCGCTGGCCCGCCCTTTGGGCACACAATGCGCGGCCCGATTGTCCCATGATGCGCCCGGCGCAAACGCCCTTGCCGCGGCAGCAATCCGTGAATTATGGGAAGAAACGGGTCTGATGCTGGGCCAGCCCGGACAATGGCCGGACCCGCCACCGGACTGGTTGCCTTTTGCGCGACAGGGGCTTTTGCCGGATGCATCCGGCCTGCACTATATTTTCCGGGCCATTACGCCCCCCGGCCGCCCGCGCCGATTCGATGCGCGGTTCTTTCTGGCAGATGTCGAGAATGTCACGGGTGATCCGGATGATTTTTCACATGCCTGCGAGGAGTTGGCCCATCTGCATTGGGTGCCTTTCGATCAGGCCCGCAAGCTGAACCTGCCCTTCATCACCGAGGTGGTTCTTGCAGAAGCGCATGCCCGCATCAAAGGCGAGGATATGGCCAGTTCCGTGCCCTTTTTCGACAACTCGACCGGCATGTCCTGTTTTCGCCGGATCGCATAGGCCGGTTCCGGTCAAACTGCACTCTGGACAAAATGGTTCTGGTATTGCTTCTTTGGGGGTGACACTGTTTCGTATCCGGTCAGGATTGCGGAACAAACCTTGAGGAACCGAATGCCACTTCAGCCTGATGTGTCGCTATCGCCCCAGCCTTCGGACGAAGTGCGCAAAACCACCTGTTACATGTGCGCGTGCCGGTGCGGGATCAATGTGCACATGAAGGCAGGCAAGGTCAGCTATATCGAAGGGAACCGCGACCATCCTGTAAACAAGGGCGTGCTATGCGCCAAGGGTAGCGCAGGGATCATGCAGCACCTGTCGCCTGCCCGTCTGCGCGCGCCGCTGAAACGTGTCGGCCCGCGTGGTTCCGGCGAATTTCAGGAAATTTCATGGGACGAAGCGCTGGCCCTTGCCACAAGCTGGCTGAAACCCCTGCGCGAGTCTGCGCCCGAGAAGCTGGCCTTTTTCACTGGCCGCGACCAGTCGCAATCCTTCACCGGCTGGTGGGCGCAATCCTTCGGCACGCCCAACTGGGCCGCACATGGGGGGTTTTGTTCGGTCAATATGGCGGCGGCAGGCATCTATACGATGGGCGGGTCGTTTTGGGAATTCGGACAACCCGACTGGGACCGCACCAAACTGTTCTTGCTGTTCGGCGTGGCCGAGGATCATGATTCCAACCCCATCAAAATGGGCCTTGGCAAGCTGAAGGCGCGCGGGGCGCGGGTGATCGGGGTGAACCCCATACGGTCGGGATACAATGCCATTGCCGATGACTGGGTCGGCATCACGCCGGGCACGGATGGCTTGTTCATCCTGTCGCTGGTGCATGAACTGCTGCGCGCGGGCAAAATCGACCTGAACTACCTGATCCGCTATACCAACGCGCCCTATTTGATAAATGCCCATGATGGCGCACAAAAGGGCATGTTCCTGCGCGATGGCGACGGCAAGCCCATGGTGCGGGACCGCAAAACCGGACAGGCACTGGCATGGGACACACCGGGCATTGCCCCCGATCTGGCCGCTGGCGTCAGCATGGGCGGGGTGGAACACCTGCCCGTGTTCCGTCATCTGGCAGACCGGTATCTGTCGCCCGACTATGCGCCCGACGCCGTGGCCGGACGCTGCGGCATTCCCGCCGCCCGCATTCGCGCCATTGCCGCTGAAATTGCGCGCGTGGCCTTTGAAGAAGAAATCACCCTGCACCAGCCATGGACCGATTTTCGCGGCCAGCGGCATGAAACAATGGTGGGCCGCCCCGTGGCCATGCATGCCATGCGTGGCGTATCCGCCCATTCCAACGGGTTCCAGACCGCACGCGCGCTGCATATGCTGCAAATCCTGATCGGCAGCGTGGAAACGCCGGGCGGGTTCCGCTTCAAGCCCCCCTACCCCAAACCGCCGGAAGCGCATCCAAGACCCCATGCCCGCCACGCACCCGGCCAGCCACTGGACGGCCCGCATCTGGGCTACCCCCTTGGGCCGGAACACCTGCTGATCAATGATGATGGCAGCGCCCGACGCATCGACAAGGCCTTTTCATGGGACGCGCCGCTGTCGGCGCACGGGCTGATGCATATGGTCATCAGCAACGCGCATGCGGGCGATCCCTATGAAATTGACACGCTGTTCTTGTATATGGCGAATATGGCGTGGAATTCATCCATGAATACCAGTGCGGTCATGGACATGCTGACCGATCAGAACGCTGATGGCAGCTACCGCATTCCGCGCATCATCTATTCCGATGCCTACAGTTCCGAAATGGTGGCCTTCGCGGATCTGGTTTTGCCCGACACCACCTACCTTGAACGCCATGATTGCATCAGCCTGCTGGACCGCCCCATCTGCGAAGCGGACGCGCTGGCCGATTCCATTCGCTGGCCGGTGGTGGCACCTGACCGCAATGTGCACCCGTTCCAATCGGTGTTGCTGGATCTTGGCGCACGCCTGAACCTGCCCGGCATGGTCAACCCCGATGGAACACCCAAATTCAGCGATTATGCCGATTACATTACCCACCATGAACGCCGCCCGGGTGTCGGGCCGCTGGCGGGCTGGCGCAATGACGACGGCACAGGGAACGGGCGCGGCAGCCCCAACCCCGACCAGATCGCACGCTATATCGAAAATGGCGGTTTCTGGTCGTCGCATATTCCGGCACAGGCGCAGTTTTTCAAGCCATGGAACGCCGCCTATCAGGACTGGGCGGTGGCGCACGGGCTGTATGACAGCCCGCAACCCTATGTGTTCAACCTGTATCTGGAACCGCTGCGCAAGTTCCAGCTCGCCGCCGAAGGGCATGGCCACCGCCAGCCCCCCGACCATCTGCGCGCGCGACTGATCCGGACCATGGACCCGCTGCCCCTGTGGTATCCGACCTTCACCGATACCGAAACCGACCCGTCCGAATACCCCCTGCATGCCCTGACCCAACGCCCAATGGCGCATTATCATTCATGGGGCAGTCAGAATGCATGGTTGCGGCAAATCCACGGGACCACGCCGCTGTATGTGTCGGGCGAAATCTGGGCACAGCACCAGTTCAAACCCGGTGACTGGGCCACGCTCACCTCGCCCCATGGACAAATCACCCTGCCTGTGGTGCGCATGGACGCGCTGAACCCGAATACGGTCTGGACTTGGAACGCTGTTGCAAAACGGCGCGGCGCATGGGCGCTGGACCCCGCCGCACCGGAAGCCACAAAATCCAGCCTGCTGAACCACCTGATCCATGAATTGCTGCCGCCCAAAGGGGACGGGTTGCGCTGGGCCAATTCCGACCCCGTCACCGGACAGGCTGCGTGGTATGATCTGCGCGTACGCATTGAAAAAGCCCCCGCAGGGCAAGTGCACAGCGCGCCCGCCCATCCGGCGCAAACCTCGCCCGTGCCTGCCGCACCGCATGATCTGGCCCATCAGGTGAAGGAATGATCTTCATGCATCTTCATCTTGCAAAAAATACTCATAAAACATTGCGGCACGGCCCGACGCAGAAGGGACGCGCCCGATGACCGGCCAGCCTGCACAAACAGACCGCAAACTGGGTCTTGTCATCGATCTGGACACCTGTGTGGGGTGCCATGCCTGTGTGATCTCCTGCAAGGGCTGGAACACCGAAAACTATGGCGCGCCCCTGTCGGATCTGGACGCATATGGCGCCACCCCCGAAGGCACCTTCCTGAACCGTGTCCATACATTCGAGGTGGCGCGCGATACCGCGCCGCCGATGGTGGTGCATTTCCCCAAATCCTGCCTGCATTGCGATGATGCCCCTTGCGTGACGGTCTGCCCCACAGGCGCCAGTTATAAACGCGTTGAGGATGGCATCGTGCTGGTCAATGAAACCGATTGTATCGGTTGCGGGCTGTGTGCATGGGCCTGCCCTTATGGGGCGCGCGAAATGGACGGGGCAGCAAAGGTCATGAAGAAATGCACCCTGTGCGTGGACCGTATCTATAATGAAAACCTGCCTGTGGAAGATCGCGAACCCGCCTGTGTGCGCACCTGCCCCGCAGGCGCGCGTCATTTTGGCGATCTGGGCGATCCTGACAGCGATGTGTCGCGCCTTGTGGCCCTGCGCGGCGGGTTCGACCTTATGCCCGAACAAGGCACAAAGCCTGTGAACAAATACCTGCCACCGCGCGGGCGTGACACCTTGCAGGCCCCCGATCTGGCCAGCCTGTGCGATACGACATCCGACACCGCCGCCGCCACGGGCTTCCTTGGCTGGCTGGACCGCACGTTGGGAAAGATCTGATATGCATCCGGCCCCGTCCCTTATTTTGTTCACCGTGCTTTCGGGCCTCGGCTTCGGGCTGCTGGTGTGGTTGGGCCTTGGCCTGTCCGCGCCATTGGGGGCAAGGGCGTTCATCCTGTTCGGCCTTGGCTATGGTCTGGCGGGCGCGGGCCTGATTGCCGCAGCCTTTCATCTTGGCCATCCTGAACGCGCGCTCAAGGCGTTTTCGCAATGGCGCAGCAGTTGGCTATCGCGCGAAGCGGTGTTGTCTGTGGCCACGTTGCTGGCCCTTGCCCCGCATGCCGCCGCATCAGCCTTCTGGGGCACACCACTACCGGTGCTGGGGTGGATCGGGGCCATGCTGGCCTTGGCCACGATTTTTGCAACGGCAATGATCTATGCCCAGATCAAGGCGGTCCCGCGCTGGCACCACGCCAGCACCCCTCCGGTGTTCCTGCTTGCCGCGCTGGGGGGCGGGGCATTGCTTGCGGGGCTGGCAACAATCGCATTATGGGCCATGCTTGCGCTGGCGTTTGCAGTCGTCTTTCATTGGGTCGCGGGGGACCGGCAGTTTCGCGCATCAGGCACCGATACCGGCACGGCAACGGGTTTGGGCAGCGTGGGGCGCGTGCGATTGCTGGAACCGCCACATTCCGGCCAGAACTATCTGCTGCGCGAAATGGTCTATGTGGTGGGCCGCAAGCATGCCCGCAAGTTGCGTCTGATCGCGCTTGGCTTGGGCGCGTTTTTGCCCGCCTTGCTGTTGATCCTGCCCGTCAGCTACATATCGCTTGCGTTGGCCCTTCTGGCCCATACCGCCGGAATGTTTGTTCAACGCTGGCTGTTTTTTGCGCAGGCAGAACATGTCGTCGGACTGTATTACGGCAGTCGCGGGCAGGATTGACGGTTTTCAGCGCGACCGCTTGCGGCTAAACTCTGGTAACCGAGTGAAGCAGGACAACACGCGTGAGCAAGACAATCCTTGACCGACTGGAAGCGCAGGGGCTGCGCATGACCGACCAGCGCCGCACGATTGCGCATGTCATCGAGCAGGCATCGGATCACCCCGATGTCGAGGAATTGCATGCGCGCGCCAATGCGCTGGATTCCCGGATTTCACTGGCGACCGTCTATCGCACGGTAAAGCTGCTTCAGGAAATGGGCATTCTGGACCGGCTTGAATTCGGTGACGGCCGCGCCCGGTTCGAGGACAGCCAGCGCGACCACCATGACCACCTGATAGACATGGACACCGGCGAGGTGATCGAGTTTTGCGACCCCGAGATCGAGGCATTGCAGGAAAAGATTGCCCGCAGGCTGGGGTACCATTTGCACGGTCACCGGCTGGAATTGCTGGGCCGCAAACTTAAGCAATAGCGCATCCTTGGCGGGACGGGCGTGCCCCGCCTGTTTTGCGCCTTGGGGCGTTTACCCCAGATACTCGCGCAGCACGGGCGGCGGGTTGTCCAGCAGTTCCGCAGTCGGAAACGGGCCGGTGGCCTGCCCCTGTGCAACCAGAATCGTGCTGTCGGCAATGGCGCGCGCATCATTCACGTCATGGGTTACCATCAGCAGGGTTGCATTTGTCTGCGCACAAATATCGCGGACAAGATGCAGCATTTCGGATTTCATCGCAGGACCAAGCGCGGAGAAGGGTTCGTCCAGCAACACCAGCGGGCGTGCGCGCAAAAGCACCCGCGCCAGCGCAACGCGGCTTTGCTGTCCGCCCGAAAGTTCTGCGGGCTTGCGCCCCCCAAAGCCCGACAGTCCCACACGGGCCAATGCGGCCTCGATCTGGTGCTGTTCGGCGGCATTCACCCGCAAGGACGGTTTCAACCCCAAGGCAATATTCTGAAAGGCCGTCAGGTGCGGGAACAGATTGTTGTCCTGAAACAGAATGGAAATGGGCCGGCGCGACGGGCTGCGTGCGCTTAGGTCCACGCCGTCCCATTCGATCCGGCCAGACGGAACCGGCACAAACCCCGCGACTGCCCCCAGAAACGTGGATTTGCCCGCCCCGGAAGGGCCGATCACGGCCACATGCGCGCCTGCGGGCACAGACAGCGCTGCGTGCAGCGTGAAATCGCCCTGCCGTATTGTCACATCCTCAAGTCGCAGCATGCCCGCGCCCCCATCGGTCAAACCCCCAGAACAGGGCAAGGCTTGCGCCCAGCAAGACCAGCGCCGCGCCGGCGGCATCATCCAGCCGGTAAGCACTCATCAAACGGTAAAGCTGCATCGGCAATGTCGCCCCTTCACGTTCGGCAAACAGCATGATGACACCCAGATCGCCCATTGACAGCGC
Source organism: Roseinatronobacter sp. (assembly GCF_051859525.1). Lineage (NCBI taxonomy): Bacteria > Pseudomonadati > Pseudomonadota > Alphaproteobacteria > Rhodobacterales > Paracoccaceae > Roseinatronobacter > Roseinatronobacter sp. Next base: position 87,628 of record NZ_JBHYFM010000002.1, read on the forward strand.
CGCAGTCAGCCCTGCGGCAAACCCCAGCGGACGGCGCAAGCGCGGCAGGGTGACAATGCGCAACCGCGCCGCCCCGTGCAGGCCCAACGCATCTGCAAGTTTGCCATGATCCGCCGTGACATCGCGCAAGGCTGGCAGGATCAGGCGCAAGGCAAATGGCATCGCCATGCCCGCATTCACCAACATTGTGACCAGAAGCGCGAAATCGCGCGGGTTCGCAACGGGCTGAATCAACAAAAACAGCCCCGTGCCAATAACCAGCGGTGACGCGGCCAGCGCCGCCAGACCCAACCATTCCAGAAATGCCCCCCCGCGTAGCATGATCACTGCATGGGCCAGCACCAGCGTCATGGCCATTGTCACAGCGGTGGCCCCCAACGCCACACCAAGCGACCGGCCAGCGGCGTGCCAAACCTCAGCGGGCAGTCCGGTGACGAAGGGCACCCCCCGCAAGGCAATCATGGCCAATGGCACCAGCAGGAACAATGCGCCCGCAACAATCAGGGCACTGTCCCACAGCCTAAGTCCCGTGCTGCCGGTGTCAAACCGCTGCACAGGTCGGTCCAGCCCCCCGCCCAATGCCTGCGGAACCGCAACCCGCCATGCCACCACACCAGCCGCCGCACACAGGGCAAATTGCACCACTGCCAGCAGGGCCGCGCGACCCATGTCATAGTCAAAGCGAAACGCCTGATAAATTGCCAGTTCAACCGTGGTTGCCCGCGGCCCTCCCCCCATCGTCAGGGCCACCGAAAAACTGGTCAGGCAGATCAGGAAAATAACCAGCAGCGCCCCGGGTACCAGCGCGCGCAGCATCGGCACCTCCAACTGGCGGAAATTGTCACGCGCGGTGAAGCCAAGCGACGCTGCCAGCCGGAACCGTTCGGCGGGGATGGCGGCCCAACCTTGCAGCAGAATGCGCGTCGCCAGCGGCAGGTTATAGAAGACATGTGCCAACACCACGCCATGCAGGCCGAATATGTTAAACCGCGCCAGTCCAGCCCAGTCCAGCCCCTGATTTATCAGCCCCGACCGGCCAAACACCGCCAGCAGCCCCAGCACGGCCACCAATGTGGGCAGGATGAATGGTGCCCCCATCAGCGTAATCAGCAGACCGCGCCCCCTGAAGTGCCGCCGCGCCAGCGCACGCGCAACAGGTATGGCCAACACAACCGACAGCAGCGCCGACAAGGCGGCCTGAACCAGTGTGAACCGCACGGCCGCCCAGTCCGCCCCGCGAAGTGCACTGAAACCGTCCGCGCGCATGGCAACCGCACCCAAGGCCCCGAAATTCAGGACCAGCAGCCACGCGGCAACTCCCCCGCCCGCAAGCAGGGTGAACAGCCGCGTGGCGCTGGCCGGATCACGGATCACCGCGTCATGCCATCCAGCCAATGCGCCAGTGCGGGTGTGCGGCGGTCATCTGCCATATCCTCGGTCAGGAATATCGCTGTCTCGGGCAAGGGCAGGTCGCGGAATACCTGCGGCCAGTCCTCGCGCGGCAGGGCCGACGGATAGGACCAGTTGGCAGTTGCAATCATGGACTGGAATTCCTGCGACAGGATGTAGGCCATGAATTGCCGCGCCAGATCGGGCTGTGTCGCGCCTGCCAGAATGCCCGCCGCCTCGGCAATGAAATAATGCCCTTCGTCAAAAATCGCGGCTGCTTTGGTGTCATCATCTTCTTCGGCAATATGATAGGCGGGCGATGTGGTGTAACTTAGCACCATGTCAGCCTCGCCATCGGTGAACATGCCATAAGCCTCGGACCAGCCAGCAGTGACCGTGACCGTCTTGGCCGCAAGGTTCTGCCAGATCCTGTGCGCGTCCTCGCCATACAGGTGATCGACCCACAGCATCAGCGCCAGCCCCGCACCGGACGAACGGGGGTCCTGCCAGATCAGGGAAATATCATCCCGTTCAATCAGTTCCGCAAAGCTGGCAGGCGGGGTTTCCAGCCGCGTTTTATCATAGACAAAGGCCGCGTAGGACCAGTTGAAGGGGATAAAACGGTCGTCATTCCATTCGACCGGCACGGTCAACGGGGCCAGATCCTGCCCATGTTGCACAAACAGGTCGGACTGGCGTGCACGCAGCAGTTCATCCGTGCCCAAACCGATAACAACATCGGCCTGCAAGCGCGGCCCTTCCAGCATCAGGCGGGGCAGAACGTCACCTGTTCGATATTCCAGCGTGCAATCGCAGCGCGCCTCGAACCCCTGTTTGATGGCAGGCCCCGGCCCCCAGCTGGACCCGAAGTAATCTGGTGCCAGCACAGTCAATGTGTCCGCCTGCGCAGGACCTGCCATTGCCAGCGCTGCAAGTGCCACGACATGAAAACGTGTCATCTGTTCAATCTCCTTCATTCACCAATGGCGGGGATTGAAACGGGTATATTGCCCGCAACCTTCCCTCCGCCGGTCTTAACCGGGTCAGGTTCAACGGGTCCGCAACAATCGCATCTCAGCCCGCACGCGGGCACCCCGAGGTGCCCTATCACTTAGGGGCTTTCATCTGTCGCGGCAAGTGCGGTGCTTGAGCCTTGCGCGCCTTACCGCTAAGTGAATACGTCAAAGGAGTGCACGCATGAGCTTTAACACATTCGGCCATCTGTTCCGTGTCACCACATGGGGCGAAAGCCACGGTCCCGCGCTTGGCGCCACTGTCGATGGCTGCCCCCCGGGGGTCGCGCTGGATGCGTCCATGTTGCAGCACTGGCTGGACAAACGCAAACCCGGCCAAAACCGCCACACCACCCAGCGGCGCGAACCCGACCAGGTGGAAATCCTGTCCGGTGTCTATGAAGGGCGCACCACCGGGACGCCCATTCAACTGATGATCCGCAATGTCGACCAGCGGTCCAAGGATTACGGCAATATCCTTGATACCTTCCGCCCCGGCCATGCGGATATCACCTATTTCCAGAAATACGGCCTGCGTGACCCGCGCGGCGGCGGGCGGTCCTCTGCGCGGGAAACGGCTGCGCGTGTTGCCGCTGGTGGTGTGGCGCGCGCGGTTCTGGCAACACTGGTGCCGGATTTGACGATTGCGGGATATATGGTGCAAATGGGGACGCACGGCATTGACCGCGCGCGCTTCGATCCGGAGGAAGCGGCCCGCAACCCGTTCTGGGTGCCCGATGCGCAAGCCGCACAGGACTGGGCGCAGGCGCTGGACCAGATTCGCAAGGACGGCAATTCCGTAGGCGCGGTGATCGAAGTGGTGGCATCAGGGGCACCAGCGGGGCTGGGCGCCCCTATCTATGCGAAGCTGGACACGGAACTGGCCGCCGCGATGATGTCTATCAATGCGGTCAAGGGTGTGGAAATTGGTGCAGGTATGGGCGCTGCGGCCCTGACCGGCGTGGAAAACGCCGATGAAATCGAGATGGGACCGGATGGTCCGCGCTACCGCTCCAACAAGGCAGGTGGAATTCTGGGCGGGATTTCAACAGGGCAGCAGATTGTCGTGCGCTTCGCCGTCAAGCCCACATCATCCATCCACACCCCGCGTGCGTCCGTCACCCGTGCGGGCGATCCCACCGATGTGGTGACGAAGGGCCGCCATGATCCTTGTGTGGGTATTCGCGCCGTTCCGGTGGGCGAGGCGATGATGGCTTGCGTCTTGTTGGATCACCTGCTGATGCAGCGCGCCCAGACGGGGGGGCTTGGGCCAGTGGGGCAGATCGGACCGGCAGCGCAGTAACGCTTGCGCGCTTTCCCCGTCAGTCGGCGGTTCTAGGGGTTGAAACGGACATTGGGAACTTTCCAAGGCGCGGAGCCAAGGCCGCAGGCCGCCGCGCCATCGGCGGGCCGTCCCGCGGCCTGCCGACTTGGCCAGCGATACGCCAAGCCATGAGAGGTGGGAGTACGCCGCCAGCATAAAGTGAACTTCACCAACGCAGGATCGACAGACCCCGGCCCGCCGATCGCGCGGGCCTTATCCAAGTACGAAGGGCAACTTCAGGCCACGAACCGCCGCCAACGGTGCCTTGGGAACCTGACACTGTCAGCGTCCGGACAGGTTGCGCCCTGAGTGCCGCCCGTCCCGTTACCTGATCGACACCCCTGCTTCCGGCGCCTGCGCCACCACATCCGCAACGAATTGTTGCAGCCAGCGTGCCAGTTCAGGGTCAGGCGTTGGTGTGCGTCCCAGCCCCAAGGGCACATCCAGCGGGCTGCGGTCATAGATCACTGTGTAATGCGCAAGTGCCATGACATAGGCGCCAAGGTCGTTCACATGAATATCGTCATGAAACAGCGCGTCAATACTGGCCAATCCGGGGGCCTGCCCTGCGCTGATGGCATCATAAAGTGCCGTCATCAGACGCGGGCCGGGAATCATGCGCATTTCGGGCATACCATCAGGACGGTGGCTGTTTACATGGTCGCGGATTTCCAGCCATCTGTCCTGTTCCACCTGCAAGCGTTCACGGAATGGCATATGCCCCTCTGCGGTGTCATCGCCCGATTCCGGCCCCGTGTCGCGTGTGATCCATGTGGCATAGAGCACCGTTTGCGCGCCGTTTTCCCATGCGTGCCGCACCCAGCGTAGCGCTTCTTCAGCGGAGTTATGATAGCCCATCGTGTTCAACAATGGCACACGTTCAGTCAGCACCAGCAGGTCATAATTGGCGATGTCACTGCGGGCATCGACCGGCTGGGCCGTGTTGTTCCAGCGCCAGTCCATCGGGCTGCCCGGAATGGTAGACCGGTCAATGACCGCCGTGCGCCCCCCCGTTGCCTGCACCATGGGGCGCAGCATATCCGGAATCGGATCTGTCAGCGAATGGCCGGACATGACCACACGCGCATCAAGCGGCATCTGGGCCAGCGCTGGCGTATGCGCATGGCCAAGATACAGCACCAGAAACGCGAAGATTTGCAGGGTGAAGCGCATGCGTGTGACCTTTCATCTTAGGCGTCATTCTTACGCCATAGTGGTTAAGGAACCGATAACGCAGCGCCTCAGTCCGCTTTGCGCCCCTGCAAATGTTTGCGCAACTTCGATGGCGGCGCTTTCTTGCGGCCCTTATAGGGGTTTTTGTCCGCTTGTGAGCGCATGAACATACGGATGGGCGTGCCGGGCATGTCGAAACTGTCGCGCAGCCCGTTGACCAGATAGCGCGCATAGCTGGCGGGCAGGTCTTCGGGGTTTGAACACATCACCACAAACCCCGGCGGGCGGGTCTTGGCTTGGGTCATATAGCGCAGCTTGATGCGTTTGCCGCCCGGTGCGGGGGGCGGGTGGGCCTCGACCATGGCGGCCAGCCACTGGTTCAACCGCGCCGTGGGCACACGGCGGTTCCAAACCTCGTGGGCGCGCAGCACGGCCGCATGCAACCGGTCCAGCCCTTTGCCGGTTTTGGCGGAAATCGTGACCAGCGGTGCACCCTTCAGTTGCGGAAGCAGTTTTTCAAACCCTGCGCGCAGCGCTTTCAGCTTGTCCTGCTTTTCATCCTCAAGGTCCCATTTGTTGACAGCGACGACCACGGCGCGCCCTTCGGTTTCGGCAAAATCCGCGATACGCAAATCCTGTTGTTCGAACGGAATCGCGGCATCCAGCAAAACCACCACGACTTCGGCAAAACGCACGGCGCGCAACCCGTCGGCCACAGACAGTTTTTCGACCTTGTCAGTCACGCGCGCCTTCTTGCGCATGCCAGCTGTGTCAAAAATGCGCGTCGGCGTGCCCAGCCAGTTCATCGACAGGGAAATCGAATCGCGGGTAATGCCGGCCTCTGGCCCTGTCAGCAGACGATCCTCGCCCAGGATCTTGTTGATCAGCGTTGACTTGCCCGCATTGGGCCGCCCGATGACAGCAACCTGAAGGGGGCGTTTTGCGCTGGGGGTGAAATCTTCCTGCTCGTCCCCTTCCGGAACGTCCAGATCGGTTTCCGGCGCATCCTCACTCGCCCGTTCGGTGAATTCATCGGCCAGCGGACGCAGGATGTGATAAAGTTCGTCCAACCCCTCGCCATGCTCGGCAGACAGGCGGACGGGTTCGCCCAGACCAAGGCTGTAGGCATCCAGAACGCCACCATCAGCGGCGCGCCCTTCTGCCTTGTTCGCGGCAAGAATGACCTGACCTGCACGTTTGCGCAGGATATCCGCAAACATTTCATCAGTGGGTGTGATACCCGTGCGCGCATCGACCATGAACAGGCATATATCGGCCATGTCTACGGCGCGTTCGGTCAGGCGGCGCATGCGGCCCTGAAGGCTGTCGTCGGTGACTTCTTCCAGTCCGGCCGTATCAATGACCGTAAAGCGCAAGTCGCCCAGTTTGGCAGCCCCTTCGCGCAGGTCACGGGTGACACCAGGCTGGTCATCAACCAGCGCCAGACGTTTGCCAACAAGGCGGTTGAACAGGGTCGATTTGCCGACATTCGGCCTGCCGACAATCGCGAGAGTGAAGCTCATATGCCCCTCCGGGGAAAGCGTGATGGCCCCGCACAGGGGCCATCAAGAAAACTGGGTCGCACCACAGGAAAACCCCTGACGGCGCGCTGGATTATTGGTGTCAGCGATAGGCGTTCAATCGTCCGTCGCTGGACAATACATAAAGTGTCCCACCCGCAACAACCGGACTGACCGCAGCACCGCCACGCAATTCGATCTGGCCATTCAACGCACCAGAGGCAGGATCGAACAGGCGGATCAGCCCGTCATTCGAGGCAACAACCAAGCGCCCGCCAGCCAGAACAGGGCCGTAATGGGCGAAAATCTCGGCGCGGCGCCGCTCGCGCGTCTGGGTGTGCAGCGGCAGCGGCTGCGCCCAGATGAAGTCACCATCGCGGCTGTTCAACCGGATCAGGCGGTTGCGGTCCGACATCAGGAAAACCGACCCGCCGACAGGCCAGACAGGGCCATAAGCGGCCTCATCCGCGGTCCAGATGCGGCTGCCGTCGCGGGTGTTCAATGCCATGACACGGCCGGACTGGTTGCCCACGAAGACCTGATCGCCCTGCACCACCGGATCCCCTGTCACATCGGTGACCCTGGCATAGCCAACCCCGATGCGCGTGCCGGCGATCACTGTGCGCCACATGGTCTGGCCGGTGTCCTGCCGCGCGGCAATCAATTCACCTGCAGGCGTCGGGAACAGCACCAGATTGCCCGCAATCGCAGGGGCAGCACCGCCCACCATGCTGGCAGTCGATGGGGTGCCGCTTAACTGCCAGTCGGTCTGGCCGGTGGTCGCATTGATGGACCACGCCGTGCTGTCAGACGCTACGACATACACGCGATCACCGGAAACAGTGGGGGCGCCCGTCAGGGGGGCGTCAAATGTCTTGGTCCAGATCACGTCACCGCTGCGCAGATCCAATGCGGCCAACACCCCGAAGGCCGATGTGACATACAGCCGGCCATTGGCCACAGCCAGCCCGCCGCCCGACGCGGCGTCGCCGCTGCGCGTGGTCGCGGGTGTCAGATCGCGTGTCCACGCAATTTCGCCTTGCGTGGTCACCGCAGCAACCTGTGCGCGGCTGTCCAACGTGTAAATCAACCCACCGCTGACAACGGGTTCGGCAGTGATTCTGTGCCGCCGCCCTTCGCCCTGCCCGATTTGCACGGACCACAGCGGCTGAAGATTGCCGCCAAGTGCAGGATGCGCGATACGGGTGCTGGGCGTGCCCAAACGGTGCGTCCATTCGGAATTGCTTGCTGTTGCAGGCAGACTGATAGGTTCGGCCCGATTGGCAGGTGCTTCCCCCGCACCTTCCGCAAAGGGGGCGCGCAGGGGAAAACGCTCCCCTTCAAGGATGAACCCGCGGTCACAAGCAGCGACGAGAGTGCCAAGGGCAAGGATGCTCGCGTATGTCCAGAGTTTCACCATGCACTCCTATAATTCTGGTCCGAACGGCCCGTTTTTCGAATTTTACCCCGATGGACAAGGCCCTTATATCTGGTTGCGTGTATCAGTTTGCGGCGGGATCACCACCCAAGGCAATGATTAGTTGTGTTGCCCGACGCTCCAACGCATCCGACACATCGGATTGTGACAGCAAGTCGGCCAGAATTTCAATGGTTCTTTCCGGATTGCCCTGTTCCAGTTGCAGCAACGCTGTTTGTTCAAGGGCCAGCGGCCGGAAAGGGCGGCCGGGTTGCGCAAGCCCTGCCAGAATGGTTTCACGTTCCGCCAGCGGCACGTCATCCCCACCCGCAATAACATATTTCAGCGCGGCCAACTGGCGGTAAGAATCGGTCAGCGCGTCATCTTCTGATGCGGCACGCAAGGCGGCCAGCGCTGCGGCGCGGTCGGTTTCGAACAATTCGCCTGCACTTAGCAGGTTGATCACGCCTTGCTGCGCACCGGTTGCATCGATTTGTGCCAGCGCCTGAATACGGCCTGCGGAGTCGTCGTTTTCCAGCGCCGTCAGCACTGCGTCACCAAACGCCTGCGCAGAGGCGCGGTCACTGGCCTTGCGCCATTCATTCCATGCAGCGCCGCCAACGACCAGCACGACCAGCAAAACGGCAATCCAGCCATAACGGCGCAGGTAGCCAACCATGCGGTCACGGCGCAGTTCTTCGGTGACTTCATTGATGAAACTGTCAGGATTGCTCACGCAGCACCTCGTTGGAAAAAACAACACACTCTTACCGCGAAGCGGGGGGAATTGCCAAGCCCTGCGCAACATTGAAGCACAAGTGTTGAAAGCGGGCGATCATTCCTTATGTTAATGGCTTAAACATCACTTGTGCTTTACCTTTGTCGCGTTTAATCTGAACCCGTCAGTTCAGCGTATCAAAACCAATGTCCGTCAACGATCGGAGTGATCAGCATGCGCTTGTTTCCACTTTTCACCGCGCTGTTGGTGATGTCCCTTGTCTATTTGATGGTGATGGAACGCGAAGCCCTGCTGGGATACGCCGGTGTCGTGACCGAAGAGCCTGCCCCCGAAGAAGCCGCCCCCCCTCCAGCGCGCGTGCGCGTCGTGGTACAGACATCCCACGCGCGCGAAATTGAAAACGCAGTCGTGCTGCGCGGACGGACAGAGGCGGCGCGTCAGGTCGATGTGAAGTCCGAAACCTCCGGCCTTGTCACGTCGGAACCGTTGCGGCGCGGGGCGCAAGTGGCGGCGGGCGCCCCGCTATGCGAGGTTGCCCCCGGCGTGCGCAAGGCCGCGCTGGACGAAGCGCGCGCCCGCCTGTCCGAGGCCGAAATCAATTTCCGCGCCGCGCAGGGCCTGTCGGAAAGCGGGTTCGGGTCGGACACACGGCTGGCCAATGCGCGCGCGGCACTGCAATCCGCGCAAGCCGGCGTGGACCGCGCCGTCGAAGAAATGGCACGGCTCGTCATGTATGCGCCATTTGACGGCATACTGGAAAGCGACACTGCGGAACTTGGCAGCCTGCTGCAACCCGGTGCCCCATGCGCCACATTGATACAACTGGACACAATACGCCTTGTGGGCTTTGCCACCGAAACACAGATCGAACGGCTGGTTCCGGGCGCGGTTGCGCAGGCACAGCTTGCATCGGGCCGTCAGGTCACCGGCGAGGTCAGCTTTCTGTCGCGCGCCGCCGATCCGCAAACCCGCACCTTCCGTGTCGAAGTGACCGTGCCCAATGATGACATGACGATTCGCGATGGCCAAAGCGCGGATATCGTGGTCGCTTCCCGCGCGGAACAGGGCCATCTGTTGCCCGGATCGGCCTTGACGCTGAATGATCAGGGCGAACTGGGGTTACGCGTTGTAGACGAGGACGGACTGGTCGGTTTTGCGCCTGCCACATTGCTGCGCGACACCGATTCGGGCGTCTGGCTGACAGGACTGCCCGATACGATCCGCGCAATCACGGTGGGGCAGGAATTCACCCGCGAAGGTGCATATGTCGATGCCGTGGAACATGACGCGGAAGGGGTTGCACCATGATCGGACTGGTATCATGGGCCGCAAGTCACGCGCGCATGATCATGGCATTGGTGGTAATGACCCTGTTTGCAGGGGCGGTGACCTATATCAACCTGCCCAAGGAAGGCGAGCCGGATATCGAGGTTCCGGCAGTGATCATCACTGTGCCCTTCCCCGGCATTTCGGCTGTAGACGGCGAAACCATGCTGGTCCGCCCGATGGAAACCGAATTGTCCGATCTGGACGGGCTGAAAACCCTGAGTGCGTTTTCCGCAGAGGGGTTCGCGGCGGCAGTTCTGGAATTTGAATTCGGTTGGGACAAGACCGCCACGCTGGCAGATGTGCGCGATGCCATGGGCCGCGCCGAAGGGAAATTCCCCAGCGGGGCGCAGAACTACTCCATCTCGGAAATCAACTTCTCGGAATTTCCGATGATCATTGTCGCCGTGTCGGGCGATGTGTCTGAACGCGCCCTGCTGCGCGCGACCCGTGACTTGCAGCGCCGCATCGAAGGGCTGGATTCGGTGCTGGAGGCCGAGATTGCCGGTTCGCGCGATGAAATGGTCGAAGTGCTGATCGATCCGCTGCGACTGGAAGCCTATAACGTGACCGCCGGTGAATTGATCAACGTGGTCACGCAAAACAACCAGCTTGTTGCCGCCGGTGAAGTGGAAACATCAACAGGCGCGTTCGGGTTGACCGTCCCTGCCAGTTTTCAGGGGCCAGAGGATATCTATCGTCTGCCCGTCAAGGTGAATGGCGATTCTGTGGTCCGGCTGGGTGATCTGGCAGAAATACGCATGACATTTGCCGACCGGACCGGAACGGCGCGGTTCAACGGGGAAACCAACCTTGCCATTCAGGTGGTCAAGCGCAAGGGCTTCAACGCCATCGACACCGCCGATGATGTGCGTGCGGCAATCGCTGCGGAACGCGCAAGCTGGCCTGACGAATTGCAGGCCGCAATTCGCATAACGCCCGCGCTGGACACGTCTGTTCAGGTGGATGAAATGGTCCGCCAGCTGGAAGGGTCCGTGTTGACCGCGATCGCGCTTGTCATGATCGTGGTGCTGGCGGCCCTTGGGGCGCGGTCGGCCATGCTGGTGGGTTTTGCGATTCCCGCGTCCTTCCTGTTGTGTTTCATCCTGCTGGGATTGATGGGAATTGCGGTGTCCAACATCGTGATGTTCGGGTTGATCCTTGCGGTGGGGGTGCTGGTCGATGGTGCCGTGGTGGTGACCGAATATGCCGACAAGCGCCTGCAAGAAGGCGATGGACCTATGCAGGCTTATGTCAAGGCCGCACAACGCATGTTCTGGCCAATCACCGCATCAACAGCAACCACACTTTGCGCGTTTCTGCCCATGCTGTTCTGGCCCGGTGTGGCTGGCGAATTCATGGGCATGCTGCCGGTCACGCTGATTTTCGTGCTGACCGCATCCTTGATCGTCGCGCTTGTGTTCCTGCCGGTTCTGGGCGGGTTAAGCGGGCGGGCCGCACGCATTCTGGACCACGCCACACAAGCACTGCGCCGCCTGCCATGGATCGCGCGCCTGCCGTTTGCCATTGCGGCTGCGGGCGCGATGTGGCTGGGCGCCATGCTGATGCTGAACCCCGGTTTTCTGCAAGGGGGGACACAGGCCGCGCAATCGGTGGGGCAGCTTGTGCCCGGTGCCGCGCTGATGGTCCTTGCGGCCATGGGGGTTTCTGTCAGCTTCGCGGCCATCAAGCGTGACCGCAAACCCCGCCGCATTGATGCAAAACGCAGATATTCGCCAGCTGGCCATGTGATGCGGTTCTTTGTCGGCAATCCTGTCATGCCGCTGGTGCTGGTTGCCGTGGTTGCGGCATTCGTGGTGGGGACATTCCAGTATTACGGTGAAAACAACCGTGGCGTGGAATTCTTTGTCGAGACCGAACCGGAACGCGGCATCATCTATGTTCGGGCGCGCGGCAATTTCTCGATCTCGGAAAAGGACGCATTGGTGCGTCAGGTTGAAGACATCGCCATAGCCGAGGAAGGAATCGACGCCGTTTTCGCCTTCGCTGGCGATGGCGGGCTGAACACCAACACGGCAGGCGCAGGACCGCCCCGTGATGCGATTGGCCAGATCCAGTTTGAACTGACACATTGGCAATCGCGCATCGGCGACCCGCGCATGCGCGGCGCGGCGATTCTGGAACGTCTGGAACAGCAATTCGACCAACTGCCCGGCATACAAACGGAATTTCTGGTGCAAACCGGCGGCCCGTCCGGACAGAAACCCGTTCACCTGCGCCTGAAAGGGCAGGATTTTGATGTGCTGGAAGGTGCCGTCGAAACCGTGCTGGCACAGTTTCAGGACACAGCGGGATTGTTCGATCTGGAAGACAGCCGGCCCATTCCCGGCATTGACTGGCAAATTGATGTCGACACCGCAATGGCGGGGCGTTTCGGTGCCGATGTGGCCACGATCGGGGGGATGGTGCAACTGGTCACACGCGGGCTGCTGCTGGACACGATGCGCGTGGACAGTTCGGATGAAGAAATCGACATCCGCGTGCGCCTGCCCGACGGCGACAGGTTGCTGTCAACGCTGGAAACGCTGCGGGTGCAAACGAGCTTCGGCATGGTGCCGCTATCCAACTTCATCTCGACTCAGCCTGTGGCGCGGCGCGGCCAGATCGACCGTGTGGACCAGCAACGCTATTTCGATGTGAAGGCCGATGTCCGCGCCGGACTGGTGCGGCTGGTCGACCCTGCGGGCGAGACAATGCGTGTCGTGCCCCGTGCCCAAACTGTCTTGCGTGAAAACGAGCCGGGCACCGAAGGCTATGCCCGCGCGCAGGACACACTGGCCGAGATTGAACAGAACGGCTGGCGGGTTGTGCCGATAACAGCGACCGAACGCATTGCCGCGCTGACCGAGTGGCTGACAACGGAAAACCCGCTGCCCGAGAGTGTCGACTGGCAATGGACCGGCGAGCAGCAGGATCAGGAAGAAAGCACCGAATTCCTGACTGTCGCCTTCAGCGCCGCACTGGGGCTGATGTTTGTGATCCTGCTGACGCAGTTCAACAGTTTCTACAATTCGGTGCTGGTGTTGCTGGCCGTGGTTCTGTCATCTGCGGGGGTGTTGATCGGCATGCTTGTCATGGACCAGACATTTTCGGTCATCATGACCGGCACAGGGATCGTGGCACTGGCAGGGATTGTGGTGAACAACAACATTGTCCTGATTGACACCTATCAGAGCTATGCTGCCATCATGCCACGGATCGAAGCGATTATCCGCACAGTAGAGGCCCGGATCCGGCCGGTATTGATGACGACCACCACAACGATGGCCGGTCTGACGCCGATGATGCTGGGCATCAGCATAGATTTCGCCAATGGCGGCTATGCAATTGATAACCCGACATCACTTTGGTGGAAGCAGTTGGGCACGGCAGTGGTGTTCGGTCTGGGTGTCGCCACGATCCTGACATTGATGCTGACGCCCGCCCTGCTGGCCCTGCGTGTGTGGATCGAAAAAGGGGCCTATCGCGGCGCACTTGGGCTGCGCTGGGTGCTGTCGCGGCGCGGGTCGGTTGCGCGGCGCGACAGCGCGCTGGAGGGGCAGTTGAAGAAGATCAGCGGCACCGAGATCGTCTGGCATGTGCCCCCTGCCCCGATCGAGGAGCAGTTGCCGCTGCAACTGGAAAACCCGCTGCCCCCGCAAGCGCCGTTGCGTGCGGCGGAATAACGGCTGGCATAATCAGCAAACACAAACGGCCTGATGCAGCATAGGGGGGCTGCCGCCCCCCGACCGGCCCTGACGGGCCGCCCGCCCCCTGCGAGTATTTCAGGCAAGATGAAGGCGGTAGTCGCTGACCAGCAGCCGCCAAGGTGACGCATCCTCGTCAACCTTCGTGAAGCGCGGCAAGGGCGGATCAAAGATATTGTCGGTTTCATCGTCATTGACGGTGCTGACCTCGCCAATCAGGCAATCCGCGCCTTCGGCCCAGAAGGCATGCCAGTCACCGGGCCTGAGTGTCACACTTTCGCCGGGTGCCAGTTTCAGCTTGCCGCCTGCGGGCAGCGTGCGGGCAACCCCGTCACAGGTCACTGTGACCGGCAAGGATGGATCGCGGCGCCCGTCAGGGGATGACGCGAAAAGTTCCACCACAAGGGTTCCGCCGCCACGGTTGATAATGTCTTCGGATTTGACGGCATGCGTGTGCATCGGACTAAGCTGGCCCACACGCGAGATCAGCAGTTTTTCGGCATAGACCATACCACGGCCCTGTTGCAGTTCTGCCAATGTGCCATTGCGCAAGGTGAACAGCGCAAGGCCCATACTCGCAAAATCACCGCCGCCATAATCGGTAATATCCCAGCCCAGCCGCCGGTCCCTGATATGGGTGTGATCGCTGGCGCGCAGGGCCTCGGGCGACAGATGGGCAAACGGGGGCAAGGCGAACCGGAAGCCCGCGATGAACGCATCGGCGGCCTGGAGTATATCGTTGATTACAGATCGTTTCATGCGTGCCTCCTGTTTGCGCTACCGGCCTTTTGTGGCATGCCCACAGCTGGCGTAAAAGCGCGAACTCGGTCCCCACTTGCATTTCCGCGCGCGACTGCGCATGTTGCGCGCCTGCCCCCTAACGAAAGGCGCGATTTCATGGTCGCCACGACTGACAGCCCCGCCGCGACGACGACATGGATCGTTCTGGTCGGCATCAGCCTGTGCCATATGATCAACGATGTGATGCAATCGCTGCTTGCCGCGCTCTATCCGCTGATGGCGCAGGAATTTTCGCTTAGTTTCTGGCAGATCGGGCTGATGACCTTCGCGTTTCAGGTGACAGCGTCGCTGATGCAGCCGCTGGTCGGGCTGGTGACGGACCGCAAGCCCATGCCGCAATCGCTGCCGGTGGGGATGGGGTCAACACTGATCGGGCTGGTGTTGCTGGCCAGCGCCCAAAGTTATGGCGGGCTGCTTGCGGGCGCCATGCTGATTGGCGTGGGGTCTGCGGTGTTCCACCCCGAAGCAAGCCGCGTTGCAAGGCTGGCATCAGGCGGGCGGTTCGGCACGGCACAGTCGCTGTTTCAGGTAGGCGGAAATTTCGGGTCCGCGCTGGGGCCATTGCTGGCGGCATTTATCGTCTTGCCTATGGGGCGGCCCAGCGTGGCATGGTTTGCCGTTCTTGCGCTTGTGGGCATGTTCCTGTTGAACCGTGTGGGCGTGTGGTATGGCGCGATCAACCGGGCGAACGCCGCGCACGGGCGCCCCAGCCGCGAATTGGGCCTGCCGCGCGGGCGCGTTGTCTGGGCGGTTGTCATTCTGGCCATTCTGACCTTCAGCAAGAATGCATATACCGCAAGTATCAGCAGCTATTACACATTTTTTCTGATCGAGCGTTTCGATATGGGGATCGGGGCAGCGCAGCAAATGCTGTTCCTGTTTCTGGCCGCCGCAGCTGCCGGCGTCATGCTGGGCGGGTTGATCGGGGACAGGTTTGGCCCGCTTGTCGTGATCTGGGTGTCCATTCTGGGGGTTTTGCCCTTCACGTTGCTGCTGCCGCATGTGGGGCCTGTGGCAACCGGCGTGCTGTCTGTGGTGATCGGGATCATCATCGCGTCTGCCTTCCCCGCGATTGTGGTCTATGCGCAGGAACTGTTGCCAGGGCGCGTGGGGCTTGTGGCCGGAATTTTTTTCGGTCTGGCCTTCGGCTTTGGCGGTATTGCGGCGGCCTTGTTGGGTGTTGTTGCCGATTTTCGTGGTATTATATGGGTTTATCAAGCCTGCGCCTGGTTGCCGGCCTTGGGGATTATCACAATATTTTTGCCCCGCAGGCCCATGATGCAAGCCTAGCCAGCGCTTGACCCTGCCATGACCTTCGGCTAATCCATGCAGCAGCGCGGGCATGGTGAAATGGTATCACATGAGCCTTCCAAGCTCTTGGTGCGGGTTCGATTCCCGCTGCCCGCTCCAACCTTCACTTGCATCAGGCGTATTTTCCGCATTTGCTGGCCGGACCAGCATAAGGAATGAGTGATGAGTGATATCCCGATGCCCCTGAACGGCTTGGTTACCGCGTTTCTGAATGACACGGCACCTGATGCGCTGCGCCAGACGGTTCTTGATGCGCGCAAGCGTGATACTTTGGCGGGAACCTACCCCTATCCGCGCTGGATGAAGAAAGCAGACTATGAGGATGAGCTGAAACCGCTGCAATTCGAACTGGTCAAGCTGCAACACTGGATCGCTGATACCGGCCAGCGTGTGGTTGTCATTTTTGAAGGGCGCGATACGGCTGGCAAATCAGGGGCCATCAACCGGATCACCGAAGTCACGAATCATCGCACCGTCCGGGTCGAGGCCCTGCCACGCCCCACCGACCGCCAGTTGCGCGAATGGTATTTCCAGCGCTATGTCGAATGCCTGCCAGCGGGCGGGGAAATGGTGCTGTTTGATCGCAGCTGGTATAACCGCGCCGTGATCGAGCATGTGTTCGGGTTTTGCACGCCCGAGCAGCGAGAACGGTTTTTCCTTCAGGTTCCGGAGTTCGAGCGCATGCTGGCGGGCGATGGTGTACACCTTATCAAGATCTGGCTGAATGTGGGACGGGCCGAGCAGTTGCGCCGCCTGCTTGCACGCGAATCCGACCCGATGAAGCATTGGAAACTGTCGCGTATTGACGTTGACGGCTTGGGGAAATGGAACAGCTACACCCATGCCATTGCGGAAACCTTCGCGCGCAGCCATACCGATTTTGCGCCATGGACCGTGATCCGGTCCGAAGACAAGTTCCGCGCAAGGCTTGCGGTGCTGCGCCATATCCTTGGCCAGCTCCCCTATGATTTCAAGGACACTGCCACGCTTGCGCCCCCTGACCCGCAGATATGCAGCACACCTGACGGGTGGGATATGGAGTTGTGGCCAGAGGGGGCGGACGACCAGACCGGTTAGCCGCCCGTCCTGTGCGCGCTGCCCTGTCGCATGGCCGCTTTGCATTCGGCGACCATGTAATCTGCAAACAGGCGTATCTTTGGGTCCTGCTGGCGCCTGTGGGGATAGACACAGGCAAAAATTGCAGGCTCGGGGGGGACATCCGGCAGGATTTCAACCAACCGCCCCGCGCGCAAATATGGGGCAAGTTCATATCTCGGGCGGTTCACTATTCCAGCGCCGTCCAGCGCCCAATCGACCAGAACGCCCGCATCATCGCAATCCAGCTGGCCCTGCAAATCCAGTCGCAACGGACCGTCAGGGGTTTGCAATGTCCAGTAATATTCCGGCGAACGCGGGTAGCGCAGCAACAAGCACGCATGGGCGCGCAGATCATCAGGGACTTCAGGCGTGCCGCGCGCCGCCAGATAGTCCGGACTGGCGGCAAGGACGCGCGGGGCGTCCATGATCTTGCGCTGCTTCATGCTTGAATCCGGCAACACCCCCAGAACGAAGGCCATATCGATCTGGTCCTCGACAATATCGACACGCCGGTCCGACAGTCGCAAATTCAGCCGGATTTCGGGATAGTCACGGGTAAACCGGCGCGCAAGCGGGGCAATCAATGCCCGCCCAACACCAAGGGGCGCAGTCACGCGAATGGTCCCGCGCGGCTGGCCCGATATGCCCGCAATCGCGGCCTCGGCATCCTCCAGCGCGGTGATGACCTTGCGCGCGTGGTCATAGAAATCGCGGCCGATTTCAGTGGGCATAAGTTTGCGGGTCGTCCGGTTGAACAGCCGCACCCCAAGACGCGCTTCCAACTCCTTGATCCGTTTGCTGGCCACCGCGGGCGTCAGGCGCAAATCCCGCCCGCCCGACGTGATGGAGCCAAGCTCACTAACCCGCACGAACACGCGCAACGATTCCAGATAGGACATCTGCGCCCCCGATTGCTATAATTTACAGCACAGTTACCAACAAACTGTTGAAACAGTCTAACCTTTTTGCCTGTTTCGTTGAAAGTGGTATTAAGCGATTATCCTGATTACCCTGTCTTGTCGCGGATCAAAGGTTCATCATGCCCAATCGTCAGGCCATGCGCTTCTTGTTGAACAGCAAAGCCGTAACACTGTCCGAGGTGGCGGCAACAGATATGTTGCTGGACCATCTGCGCCTTGAACAGCGCCTGCGCGGCACCAAGGAAGGCTGCGCCGAAGGCGATTGCGGGGCCTGCACGGTTCTGGTGGGACGGCTGGGCGCGCAGGGGCTGGAGTACGAGCCGGTGAATGCCTGCATCCGCCCGCTGGCATCCTGTGACGGCTGCCATGTCGTGACGATCGAGCATCTGCGCGGCCATGATGGCGCGCTGCATCCGGTGCAGCAGGCGATGGTTGACCATCACGGCAGCCAGTGCGGGTTTTGCACGCCCGGTTTTGTCATGGCGCTTTATGCCCTGTGGATGCGCAAACCCGCCCCGTCCGAGCATGACCTGGACCGCGCCCTTCAGGGCAATCTGTGCCGCTGCACCGGATATGCGCCGATTATCCGCGCGGGGCTTGCCATGGGCAGCTATGGCACAACCGACCCGCTGATGGACGAACGCGCATCCGTCGCGCAAACCTTGCGCGACTGGCAGGACGGGGCGCGCGTGGATATCGCAAAGCATGGCAGCCGCGCCATTTTACCCGCCAATACCGATGATCTGGCCCGCATTCTGGAACAGCACCCTGACGCGCGCATCATCGCGGGGGCCACAGATGTCGGGCTTTGGGTGACGAAATTCCTGCGCGATCTGCCGCTTGCTGTATTCATCGGCCATCTGGATGAATTGCGCGACATTGACGACACAGACGATGCCCTGCATCTGGGGGCGCTGGTCAGTTATGCACAGGCGCATGCCCCCCTGCGCCAGCATTTCCCGCACATGGCCCGCTACTGGGACCGGATCGCGGGCTGGCAGGTGCGCGCAATGGGCACGCTGGGGGGCAATATCGCCAACGGCTCGCCCATCGGGGACACGCCGCCGCCGTTCATCGCGCTGGGGGCGCGGCTGGTGTTGCGCCATGGCGCTGCACGGCGTGACATGCCGCTGGAAGATTATTTTCTGGATTATGGCAAGCAAGACCTGCGGGCGGGGGAATTTGTCGAAAAGATCATCCTGCCCAAAGCTGCGCCAAACACGCTGCACGCCGCCTACAAGATTTCCAAGCGCAGGGATGAGGATATTTCCGCCGTGGCGGCGGGGTTTGCCCTGACAGTTGAGGGTGGCACCATCACCGATGCGCGCGTGGCCTTCGGCGGGATGGCGGCAACACCAAAACGCGCGCGTCACGCCGAGGCGGCGCTGACAGGCCAGCCGTTTGCGATGGACAGCTTGCAGCGCGCCGCCAATGCCCTGCCACAGGACTTCATCCCCCTGTCGGACATGCGCGCCAGCGCCGAATACCGCATGCGCGCCGCGCAAAACCTGTTCACCCGTTTCTGGCTGGACGCAAACGGCACCCCCGCCACGCTGGAGGATGCGATATGAAAGACACCCCCACCAGCACAGACGGCGCGGCCCGACAGGACCAGAACCACGACAGCGCAATCAAACATGTGACCGGACGCGCGGAATATACCGATGACATCACTGAACCGGCGGGCTGCCTGCATGCCTATATCGGCACGGCAGGCGTTGCGCATGGCACCATTACCGCCCTTGATCTGGACGCAGTGCGCGCGGCCCCCGGTGTCGTGGCCGTGCTGACCGCACAGGATATACCGGGCCGCAACGACATTTCGCCCAACGGGCTGAATGATGAACCGGTTTTCAGCACGGGTCTGGTGCAGTTCCATGGCCAGCCGGTTTTTGCTGTGGTGGCCACAACCCGTGACCTTGCGCGGCGCGCCTGCCGTTTGGCAAAGTTCGAGTATGCCCCCCTGCCCCATGCCTGCGATATTGATGCGGCCGAACGCGCCGCCTATCCCGATGTGACAGCGCCGCTGACGCTGGAACGCGGGCAGGCGGGTCCGGCACTGGATGCCAGCCCACACCGCATCAGGGGACGCATGCGTGTGGGCGGTCAGGATCACATGTATCTGGAAGGGCAGATCGCGCTGGCCATCCCCGGCGAAGATGACGAAGTGTCGCTGTTTGCCTCCACCCAACACCCGAGCGAGGCGCAGCACATGGTCGCCCATGCGCTGGATGTGCCTGCAAATGCTGTTGTGATCAATGTGCGGCGCATGGGCGGGGGGTTTGGCGGCAAGGAAACGCAGATGAACCTGTTTTGCGTCATTGCCGCGCTGGCTGCAAAACAACTGGGTCGCGCCGTGAAATTGCGCCCTGACCGTGATCAGGACATGGAAATCACTGGCAAGCGGCATGATTTCCGCATTGATTATGATGTGGGGTTTGACGATCAGGGCCGCATTCTGGCCGTGGACGGCGTGTTTGCCGCACGCTGTGGCTGGTCATCGGATCTGTCCGGCCCCGTGACAGACCGCGCGCTGTTTCATGCTGACAACGCCTATTTCTACCCCCATGTGCGCCTGAAATCCCGCCCGATTAAAACCAACACTGTCAGCAACACGGCCTTTCGCGGCTTTGGTGGTCCGCAGGGTGTGATTGCCGCCGAACGCATGATCGAAGAAATCGCCTATGCGTTGGGCCGTGACCCGCTGGAGATACGCCGCGCCAACTTCTACCGCGATGGCGCGGATGTGACCCCCTATCACCAGACGGTTGAAGATAACATCCTGACACGGCTGGTGGATGAACTGGAACAATCCTGCGATTATCAGGCCCGGCGGCGCGCGGTGCTGGACTGGAACGCCAAGGGTGGCATCATCCGCAAGGGCATTGCCCTGACCCCCGTGAAATTCGGCATCAGCTTCACGGCCACATGGTATAATCAGGCTGGTGCCTTGGTGCATGTCTATAATGACGGGTCGATCCACCTGAACCATGGCGGCACCGAAATGGGACAGGGGTTGTATACCAAGGTAGCCCAAGTGGTGGCCGAAGCGTTCGGCGTTGATATATCCCGCATCAAGATCACCAAAACCACCACTGAAAAAGTGCCCAACACATCGGCCACTGCCGCCAGCAGCGGGTCGGACCTGAACGGGATGGCCGCCCTTGATGCCTGTAACCAGATCAAGGCGCGGCTGGTGGAATTCGCGGCCAGCCATTGGGGCGCAGACCCGCAATCAGTTCGGTTCCAACGCGGTCAGGTGACAGTGGGCGCGCAGGACATTCCCTTTGATGAACTTATCAAGGCCGCCTATATGGCGCGCATCCAGTTGTCAGCCGCAGGGTTTTACAAGACACCGGAAATTCACTGGGACCGCGCCAAGGGTCGCGGCCAGCCGTTTTATTATTTCGCCTATGGCGCTGCCTGCGCAGAGGTCAGCATTGACACATTGACGGGCGAAACCCGCGTGGACCGCGCCGATGTGCTGCATGATGTGGGCCGGTCCCTGAACCCCGCGCTGGATCTGGGGCAGGTCGAAGGGGCGTTCGTGCAGGGTATAGGCTGGCTGACGTCAGAAGAACTGGTGTGGGACGACAAGGGCCGGTTGCGCACGCATGCGCCATCCACCTACAAGATCCCGCTGGCGTCTGACCGGCCACGCATTTTCAATGTACGGCTGGCGGATTGGTCCGAAAACGTGAAACCCACAATCAAACGGTCCAAGGCCGTGGGGGAGCCGCCCTTCATGCTGCCCATTTCCGTGTTCGAGGCGATTGGCATGGCCGTGGCGTCGGTCGCGGATTACCGCGAATGCCCCCGCCTTGATGCACCCGCCACACCCGAACGCGTACTGATGGCGGTCGAGCGGTTACGGGCGCGCACATGAACGGCGCGCACGACATCCTAAGCGGCCCCGCAGCCGTGATCCATGCGCGCATTTCGCGCGTGCACGGGTCCAGCCCGCGCGAAACAGGCGCAGAAATGTTCATCACCGCGCAGGGTATGGCAGGCACCATCGGCGGCGGGCAGGCGGAATGGCTGGCACTGGGCCGCGCGCGCGACATGCTGGCACAAGGTGAAATGCGCGCAACGCTGGATATCGCCCTTGGGCCGGAAATAGGCCAATGCTGCGGCGGGCGGATCGCGATAGATCTTGTGCGCCTTGGCGACAGCGCGCGCGCGGCACATCTGGCGCACCTACAGGGGGCAGTGCGCCCGCATGTGCTGATCCTTGGCGCGGGCCATGTGGGTCGCGCGCTGGCGCGCATCATGGCAACCCTGCCCTGTGACACATTCCTGATCGACACGCGCGCCACCGAACTGGCGCAAGCCCCCAAGGGCGTGCAAACCCGCCTGACCCCCTTGCCCGAAGCGGAAATTGCACAAGCCCCGCCAGCAAGCGCGTTCATTGTCGCCACCCATGACCACGGGCTGGATTTTTTGGTAACGCTGGCCGCGCTGCGGCGCAAGGATGCGGCCTATGTGGGGTTGATCGGGTCAGCCACCAAACGCGCGCGGTTTGACCGTTTCGCGCGTGACCACGGCGCGGGCACCGACACGGCGGCGCTGACCTGCCCTATCGGCGTGGCGGGCCTTGGCGACAAGCGCCCCGAAGTCATTGCCTTGATGACCGCGCAGGAAATCATTACGGCCTTGCGCAACACAGCCCACGCACAAGCCGGTGCCTGTGCCGCATCCATGTGAAAGCACCAAGATGACCCGAACCCTGATCCGCGCGCGGTTGTTGACCTTTCTGCGCGAACCGCACGGCCCCGATGATACGGCCAGTTTCCGCTATATCGAAGATGGCGCTTTACTGATCGAGGGGGGCATGATCCACGCCATAGACGAATTTGGCCAAATAAACGCCCCCGATGCAACCATCATAGACCACCGCCCGCATCTGGTCCTGCCCGGTTTTATCGACACACACCTGCATTTTCCACAAACGCAGGTGATTGCAAGCTGGGCTGCGGAATTGCTGGACTGGTTGAACGATTATACCTTTCCCGAAGAAACCCGCTACAGCGACCCGGACCTGTGCGCGCGCATGGCCAGCGCGTTTCTGGACCGGCTGACAGATCATGGAACGACAACAGCTGTGGCCTATGCGTCTGTGCACGCAACCTCTGCCGAGGCGCTGTTTGCGGAGGCGTTGAAGCGTGACATGCGCCTGATCACCGGCAAGGTGATGATGGACCGCAATGCGCCGGACGGGCTGCGCGACACGGCGCAATCAGCCTATGACGATACCAAGGCACTGATCGCGCGCTGGCATGACAAGGGGCGTCTGGCCTATGCGATCACGCCGCGTTTTGCCATCACCTCCACCCCCGCGCAGATGGCGGCCGCGCAGGCCTTGGCGCTTGAGCATCCGGATTGCTACATCCAGACCCATCTTAGCGAAAATCACGCCGAAATCGCGCTGTCTTGCCAGCTATACCCCGATGCGCTGGATTATACCGACATTTACGCCCGCTACGGGTTGCTGGGGCCAAAATCACTGCTGGGGCACGCGATCCACTTGTCTGACCGCGAAATAGCGGCCCTTGCAGATGCAGGGGCGAAACCGGTGTTTTGCCCGACATCCAACCTGTTTCTGGGCAGCGGGTTGTTTGATGATGCGAAACTGCGCGCGGCTGGACTGGTCAACGCGATTGCCAGCGATATAGGCGGCGGCACCAGTTATTCGATGCTGCAAACCCTGGCCGAGGGATACAAGGTGCTGCAACTGCAACGCCAGCGCCTGCACCCGTTTCGTGCCTTTCACTGGATCACGCGCGGGAATGCGGCGGCCCTTGGGCTGGCGCACCGCATTGGCACGCTGGACGCAGGCACCGAGGCTGATTTCGTTGTCCTGAACGCCCGCGCAACCCCTGCCATGGCCCAGCGCATGGACCGCGCTGACACCCTGACCGAGGAATTATTTGCCCTGCAAGTGATGGGCGATGACCGTTCTGTTGTGCAAACCTATGTCGCGGGGCACCCGCAAAAGGCGGTCTGACACGCGCTGCGCGTTCTGCGGGTATGATATGACCGGCTGTTCAGGGCGTGTTCGTATTGCCTGTGGGTTTGGGCCTGTTGCGGCCCTTCGCACTTGGATATAGCCCGCGCCGTGGGCATTCCCCGAATGGCAGCTTCAGACCAGTAGCCCCTGAACTGACAGAACCGAACGCAAACAGCATCAGCGCGGTGCCATATGCAACCAATAGCTGTAATCGCCAGCCTGCGGCGCGGCATCCGTGTTGGAATCCGGCAAGGCCCGCTGTTGCATGGCCTGTTGCAGGACGCGTTTCAAGCGGCGCAGCGCAACAGGTTTGGTCATTAGCATCAATCCCGCGGATTCTGCGCGCTGCGCAAGGTCCGGACTGTGATTGGCGGTGATCAGAATTGCCGGAATCGCGCCATAGCGGCTGCGCAACTGCGCCACAACATCAATCCCGCTTTCGCCATCATCCAGCAAATAATCGGCCAGTATTATATCAGGCGCAACGCCCAGCTCGGCCACCTGCTGTTCGGCCTGCGCAAGGTTTGCGGCCTCCAGCGGGCTTGCGCCCCAATGCTCCAGCACGTCCATCATGGCCGCACGCACACTGGCGTCATTTTCAATCACCAGCACAAGCAGGTCATCCAGCGGACTGCGTGCCGCATCCTGCCCTGCGGCCGCAACAACCGGATCAGGCACCGCCATTCGGGACCGTGGGACGGTCAGCCTGAACACCGTTCCCTTGCCCATCTCCGAACGCAATTCCAGCGGGTGGCCCAACAGCGCACAGGCCTGTTCCACAATCGCCAGCCCCAACCCCATCCCCGTCGAGGCATTTGGCGCAAGCCGCGTGAATTCCTGAAAAATCTCGGATTGTTTGTCAGGCGGAATGCCCGGCCCTGTATCCCAGACTTCCAGCCGCAACCGCGCCCCCTGATTGCGCACACCGACCAGAACCCTGCCAGACGCGGTATAGCGAATGGCGTTTGACATCAGGTTTTGCAAAATACGCTTCAGATAGATTGCATCACTCAGGACAACGGCACGACTGGGCATAACCACCAGACCCAGCCCTTTTGCCTGCGCAATGGGGCTGAATTCCTCGCTCAGGCGGTCCAGCAACGGGCCAAGGGCGATAGGTTCGGGTTTGGCGCGCGCCGCACCAATGTCGAATTTGGAAATATCCAGTAGCGCGCCCAATATCTGCTCTACACTGCCGAAGGCGCTGCTTATGCGCTCGGTCAGGCGTGCTTGCCCTGCGTCAAGTCTTGTGGTGGACAGCGACCCCAGAAACAGCTTCGCCGCATTCAAGGGTTGCAGCAGATCATGGCTGGCAGAGGCCACAAACCGCGATTTCGAGGTATTGGCCCGTTCCGCCAGATCGCGCGCGGTTTCAAGCTCCAATGTGCGTTCCCGGACCCGCGCTTCCAGTGTTTCATTCAACCCGTGCAATTCGGCAATAGCGCCGCGTTCCTTGGTCATGTCGGTCAGGGACATAACGAAACCACGGTCGGGCATGGCCTGCGCCGACAGGTGCAGGATGGTTCCGTCATCTTGTGTGATATCCAGCGACAGCGGCGGGCGATAGGGCGGGCCTTGCACCCATTGCATCAACAACTGGGCGACACGCCCCTGCCCAAGCTGGCGACGGCGGGACAGATCCTGCAGGATACTGGCAAAGGGGGTGCCGATGGCCAGCAATTCCACTGGCGGCAGGAACATCTCGCGCACGCGCCGGTTCCAGCCGGCCAGCCGTGCCTTGGCGTCGAAAATTGCCACCCCCTGATCAATATGGTCCAGCGTGGCGCGCACCATCTGCGCCTGTTCGTCCAGCAGTTTCGCGCGTTCCTCGCGTTCGGTGCGCACCATTGGGGTCACATCGGTCTGGGTCACGGCTGTCCCGCCCGAAGGCATGCGCTGTTCGCTGACCTGCAACCATTGATCGTCCTTCAATGGCACAATGAAATTCACATTCTTGCGCCGGTGGCTGTCCAGCCGCTGTTCCACCCAGCCCGCGCGGGTCTGATCTTCGGGCAGATGCAGATACGGGCTTTGTGACACAAGGTGCACATACTCCCTGAATGCAAGCCCCGCACCAATGCGCTTGCGCAGATCCGGCAAGCCCGCGCAAAACCGCGAGTTCCACATGACAAGCATGTCCTGCGCATCAAATAGCGCGAAGCCTTCGCGCATGGCTTCCAGCGCGTCGGTCAAGATATTGCGGGCGCGCACGGCCATGCGTTCGGCCTGTGACAGGCGCGAATTGGCAATACGCAGCTTGTCCAGCGTTTCGGCCAGATCGCGGGTGCGGCTGCGCACCTGCTGTTCCAGCGCCACGACATGCTGCAACTGCCCCGCCGGCCTGCTGGGCGACTGCCCGCGTTCGGACCGGTCCATAAGCGCCGCCACGATGGCACGCAGGCGCTGGTTTTCCTCGGCCATGGTCAGGCCGGGGGGCAGAAAGTCCTTATGCATCATTCACCCCGCCGGTAACAGCAAACATCGTATCCGGTTCGGGCTGTGGCGGATAGAAGGCAAGCCCCGTGAAGGTCTGGTTCACATGCACCAGATTGAACTGTTCGCCATATGTGTTGAACCCTGCCACACCATAGCGGTCCAGAACGGCACTGATGCGCCCGCGGTTCTGGGTATGCTCGGCCTCCAGCCTGCGCAGGATGCAGTCACAGGCCAGAATTGCAGGCAGCGGCCCGTTCCCCGCCAGCCCCGCAAGCTGGCTGTCCAGATGCGCGACCAGATCGGCGCTTGTGGCAAGGCGCAGCACCAGCCCCGGTTCCACCGCCGAGAAGAAGCGCAGCGTGCCATCAGGTTCCACACGCTGGATGGCAAGAACATGATGCTCCGTGCCAATCTTGGACACCACCGGATTGGCCGCGAATATGAAAGGGGACAGTTGTTGCGGGTCCTTGCCCAGAAGCCGCGCATATTCCGGCCCCGCAGGCATTCCGTTAATCTGGCGCACCAGCCTTTGTTCCGGGTCGGCATCTGTCACGACCATGCGCAGTTCGGTGGGTTCAAGATGGTCGAAACGAAACGCCGTAACCGTGCAGGGCGTGCGCAGCACCGCCAGCACCGCAGCATCGGTCATGAACCGCCCCTGATGCAGGACATGGGTCCGGCCAAAGCGCAGCCCGTCACCCGCCGAGCCGCCGACAAGCGGCGACTGGCTAAGCGCTTCGGACAAGGCCCAGACCAGTTGATCCTCCATCAGCGACAACCCGTCAGTCAGCAGGAATGCCACTTCATTGGACCAGTCCGCAGTCGAGAATGTCAATTCGGCGCGCAACTCAAAGGCAAGATCGCGCGCCTGTTCGGGCCTGAAATTGCGCAAGCCCTCGATATGGCCCACGGCCACCCGAAACAGGTCGCGCGGCAGGCCAATCGCGACGATATGCCCGTCCAGATAGCCACCATGGCCAATCTCGCCCGCTGTCGTGCACCCGATAACCGGCAATCTGGGCGGCAACCCTGCCAGTGCGCCCTCGACCTTGCGCAGGTCATGTCCCCCCCCGACAAACACGATCACCAGCGCCAGATCGCTTACGCCCAGCGCGGCCAGTATGTCAGACATGGCCTGCGCGGTATCCTTGTCCCCTGACTGCGCATGTCTGAATATCTCAGCGTTGCTGTGCATCGGCCGCCCCCTCCCCCAAAGGTACACGCACCGCGCCCGTTGCGGGCAGCGTCACGCCAGCCTAACGCAATGCGCGGTCCGGACAAGACCGGACCACGATTTCAGGACATGCCCCCGTCCCGCAATATCGACGCAAAAGACGCAGAATTGGCGATACGCACGGCCTGTGTCCGGCTTTGCGCCCCCATTTTGCGCAAGATCGCTGTAACATGGGCCTTGACTGTGGTTTCACTGATCGACAATTCAAACGCGATCTGCTTGTTCAGATACCCCTCGCAAACCAACGCCAGAATCCGGCCCTGCTGCGGGGTCAACGCGGCCAGCTTGTCGACCACGGCCTGTTCGTCGCTGTTGTCCCTGCCCGCTGGCGGCACATAGTTTTCAGGGGTAAACGTGCCGCCCTGCATCACTGTGCGGATCGCGGTGACGAACCCTTCGCGGGGGCTGTGCTTGGGCACGAACCCTGCCGCCCCTGCTTGCAGCACCGCTGTAACGATCCGGTCATCGGCCATGGACGACACCACCACCACCGGCACACCGGGAACCGCATTGCGCAACCGCATCAACCCGTCCAGCCCCGCCACATCGGGCAGGTTCAGGTCCAGCAATATTGCGTCCGGTTCCAGCCCACCGCGCAAATCATCCAGCGCCTGCCCCAGCGAACTGGTCGCATGGATGCGCGTGACCGCAAGGGTTTCTGTCAATGTCATTTGCAGGGCTTCACAGAACAGCGGATGATCGTCGATGATCATGATCATGTCGGTATCCTTGCCTGACGCTGCCCCGATGGTGATCATTCTGGCTCTCATTGCGCACCTGTCGTGTCGGCTATTGCAGTAATCTAGCGCAAATCCGGCAAAATGTGTGCCCCTTCTTAAGTCTTACGCTGCCACACGCCCGCCAATCGCATCACGCCGCCAGCATTGCCGCCACACGCCGCAACGCCAGTTGATACCCAAGTGTGCCGCACCCCGCGATCACGCCATCGGCGCGCGCGCTGACATAGGAATGGTGGCGGAAGGTTTCGCGCTTGTGGATGTTGGAAATATGCACTTCCAGCACCGGCCCGTCAAAGGTGTTCAGCGCGTCCAGAATTGCCACAGACGTATGCGAATATGCGCCGGGGTTTATGACGATCGCGCGCGCCGCGTCGCGGGCGGTATGGATCATCTCAACGATTTCGCCTTCGTGGTTGGACTGGAACAGCGCCGTTTCCACGCCCATGTCCCGCCCCAGCGCCGCACAATCGCGCGCGACATCATCCAGGGTTTCATGGCCATAGATTTCGGGCTGGCGGCGGCCCAGCAGGTTCAGATTCGGGCCGTTCAATATATGGATCATCGGAAGCGGCATTATCTATCCTTTCGCAACTAGCACCCTTAGTGCCACAGCCCTGCCGGTGCGAAAAGCACCAAGATGCGGCGCATGCCAATTGTTCGGACAGTTTGGCACATAAATGCACATGCAGGCATTTCATTCGGGGCAGGTTCGGCTTACATCTGGCAGAAGTTTCATAAACCGACCAAAGGCCAGATATGTCCAGCACCCCCCTGACCGACGCCCTTTCGCCCGTGACACAGGCGCTATTGGCCGCCGCGCGCGCGGCTGGCGCCGATGCCGCTGATGCCATCGCCATCGAGGGGCGCTCGGTCTCGATTGATGTGCGCAAGGGCGGGCTGGAACAGGCCGAACGCGCCGAAGGGCTGGACGTTGGGTTGCGCGTTTTCATCGGGCAGCGTCAGGCCTGCATTTCGTCGTCTGACACGCGGCCTGAAACCTTGCAGGCGATGGCCAGTCGCGCGGTCGCCATGGCCCGCGAAGCCCCCGAGGACCCCTATGCCGGACTGGCCGCGCCCGAACAACTGGCAGATATACGCAACGCGGACGGGCTGGAGTTGTTCGACCCAACACCCGAACCCGACCCCGCCACACTGGAACAGGACGCACGCCGCGCCGAGGCGGCGGCGCTGGCGGTCAAGGGCGTGACACAGGTGCAATCTGCATCAGCGGCCTATGGCCAACAGGCCGTCTGGATGGCGGCCAGCAACGGGTTTGAAGGGGGCTATGCCCGCAGTTCTCGCCATATTTCCTGCGTGGCCATCAGCGGCGAGGGCACGGGCATGGAACGCGACTGGTGCGGCGAGGGGCGCATTTTCCAGTCCGACCTGCCAGACGCGGAATATGTCGGCCAACTGGCGGCAGAACGCACGGTTGCGCGGGCTGGCGCACGCAAGCCCAAAACCGGCACCTATCCTGTGCTTTATGATGAACGTATCGCCTCCAGCCTGATCGGGCATTTACTGGGTGCCATCAACGGCAGCGCCATCTCTCGGGGGTCAAGCTGGTTGCGCGATGCGATGGATACGCCAGTTCTGCCCGATGGCATTTCGCTGCTTGAAGACCCGCTGCGCGTTCGCCGGTCCGGCAGCCGCCCCTTCGACGCAGAAGGTCTGGCCAGCCGCAAGAAGGCGCTTGTGCAGGATGGCATATTGCAAAGCTGGGTTCTGGATCTGGCAAATGCGCGCAAACTGGGGCTGGACAGCACCGCCAATGCCGTGCGCGGCACATCTGCGCCGCCAAACCCGTCCACATCCAATGTGATCCTGACCCAAGGGGATAAAACGCGCAGCGCATTGTTGCAGGACATGGGAACGGGGCTTCTGGTCACATCGCTGATCGGGTCCACGATCAACCCCAACACAGGCGATTATTCGCGCGGGGCCAGCGGGTTCTGGGTGGAAAACGGCGAAATCGCCTTTGCGGTGAATGAATGCACGATTGCGGGCAATCTGCGCGATATGCTGCGCAGGATCATTCCGGCCAATGATGCGCAGGACCACCTGTCCAGCGTCGTGCCCTCGCTTCTGGTGGAAGGGATGATGCTTGCGGGGGACTGATGATCTGGATCTGCTGACCCGCGCCGCGCACCATGCCGGACAGATCGCATTGCGGCACCTGAAGGCGGGGCCGAATGTCACGGAAAAACCCGATGGTCAGGGACCGGTGACAGATGCCGATATTGAAATCGACCGGATGCTGCACGCCCGCCTGTGTAAGGCGCGGCCAGACTACGGCTGGCTGTCCGAGGAATCCCGCGACACCCCTGACAGGCTGGGGCGCGCGCGGGTTTTCATCATTGACCCCATTGATGGAACGCGTGCCTTTGCGCAGGGACAGCAGGGCTTTGCACATGCCCTTGCCGTGGTCGAGGATGGCGAACCCGTCACAGCAGTGGTTCACTTGCCGGTGCCCGACCTGACCTACAGCGCCGTGCGCGGACAAGGCGCATATCTGAACGGCCAGCGCATTCATGCAACTGACCGCCAAACCGTCACGGGTGCGCAGGTTCTGGCCGCCAAATCCCAATTCACCCCGACCAATTGGCAGGGGGGCGTGCCATCAGTGCAGCCGCATTTCAGGTCGTCACTGGCATGGCGTATGGCATTGGTCGCCGAAGGCCGGTTTGATGCAATGGTGTCACTGCGCGCGACATGGCATTGGGACATTGTGGCGGGCGCATTGCTGGTTTCCGAAGCTGGCGGCAAGGCAAGCGATGGCAGGGGCTGCGGCCTGCGGTTCAACACCCGAACCGCACAATCTGACGGGATAATTGCAGGCGGCGCGGCAATACATGACGCGTTGATGGACCTGCGCCGCCCGGATCACGCCGTCTAGCCCCCGCCATGCGCCCGAATCCGGGGCGTGACTGATATGCGGCCTGCAAAACCTGTGAAATGCGCAGGGCCATTATTGCTTTTTTCATACCCGCATGCTGAAAGTCACCTGCATTCATCGCGACATGCGCGGGACTGGCCGCGCGGCCCCATATCGAAAGGAACACCCATGAAGAAACGCCTGCATCTGGTTTTCGGCGGAGAGTTGAAAGATCCGCGTGGCACTGAATTCGTGGACACTGACGCGATTGATATTGTCGGGCTGTTTCCCGATTACGCATCCGCACATGCGGCATGGAAAAATGCGGCCCAACGCACCGTGGATAGTGCGGAAACACGCTATTTCATTGCACATCTGCATCGGCTGATCGAAGAAAGCGACGAAACCAGCGCCACCCGCACCCTTGACGGCTGAACTGCGACAAACGCATGCTGCATTCCGCTGCTGAACGGCTGTATCTTATGTTGCACCATCGCGCTGGCGCAACTGCGCAGGCTGCATCTGTGCCACATCTGGACGGCCCTGTTATCTGGCTGCATGCTGACACCCAGCACGCAGTCAGCCAGCTTGACGCCTTGTCGGATACGATGATGCACCAATATGCAGAGCGCGGCGAACATGTGTCTGTTCTGCTTAGTTTCAGTGCGGGGTTGCAACCGCCCGCGGAAATTCCCGGACGCGCAGCATTGCCGATTGTTGCCGATAATGCGGATATCGCAACGGGAATAATGACGCAGCTGGCCCCTGTGGCGCTACTGGTCGCGGCGCAACGCCTGCCACTTGCCTTGATCAGTATCGCCGCCACTGGCGGGGCCAAAGTGATGATTGCCGATATGGGCAGCCCGCGCCTTCCGGGGTTTTGGGGGCATGTTCCGGGCTTGTGCAGCACGGTAATGGGGCGCATTCACCGTGTTTTCCTGTCCTCGGCATCCCAACGCACAAGCTGGGCCAAGGCGGGTGTGGCGCAAGACAGGATGCTGGTATCCGGCCCGTTGAATGACGCCCCGCTGGCACTGGGCTGCAATGAGGCCGAGCGCGACATGCTGGCACAAAGCTTCCGCCAGCGCACAGTGTGGCTTGCCATCGGCGTGCCCGAAGTCGAGGAGGCGATGATTGTTGCCGCCCATCGCGCCGCGCTGCGCGATTCCCACCGCGTTGCCCTGATCCTGCACCCGTCCGATCCCATGCGCGGCGCGGCATTGAAGGCGGAACTGGAGCCTAAATTCAATACAGCGCTGCGATCCGTCGATGACCTGATTACACCTGATACGCAGGTTTATGTCGTTGACACCGAAGGGGAACGTGGCCTTTGGTACCGGCTTGCCGTTGCCTGCTATATTGGCGGAACGCTTGACAAGACAGGCGCGACCGTTTCCCCCATGGAGGCGGCGGGACTGGGCTGTGCCATCGTTCACGGCCGCGAAACAGGCCCATTTGAGCAGGCGTTTCAACGCCTGAGCAATGCCAAGGCCACAAGCCGCATTCAACGCCGCGAAGCGCTGGGGCAGGCGATTTGCGCCGCCCTGCGGCCGGATCAGGCCGCGCAGATGGCCCATCAGGGGTGGCAGGTCGTATCAGAGGGGGCGGAAACAGCCGATATGATGATCGCAGCCCTGATGGAAACCCTGCAACCAGCCGGAGCGGCGTGATGCGCCCGCCCGCATTCTGGCACACCCCTGCGCATGAACCCGCAGCGCTTGCGCGCCTGCTGGCACCACTCGGCGCGGTTTACGCGGCAGCCACTGCGCGCCGCGTGGCCCGCGCGCCGCAATGGTGCCCGCCAGTGCCGGTTGTCTGCGTTGGGAACCTGAACATCGGCGGCACGGGAAAAACCCCGACAGTCATTGCGATCATCCAGAAATTGCAGGCGTTGGGGATCACGGCACATGTCATTTCGCGCGGGTATGGGGGCAATCTGGAAGGGCCGGTTCAGGTGCGCGAAGGTCACCATACCGCCGCGCAGGTCGGCGACGAGCCGCTGTTGCTGGCGGCCTTCACGCCCGTCTGGGTGGCGCGCGACCGTGCGGCGGGGGCACGCGCCGCAGTGGATGCGGGCGCACAGATGCTGGTTATGGATGACGGGTTTCAAAATCCCGCGCTGCGGCAGGACCTGTCAATCGTCGTTGTCGATGCAGCCACAGGGTTCGGCAATGGCCGTGTCATTCCGGCAGGTCCGCTGCGCGAACCCGTGGCGGCGGGGCTGGCGCGCGCAGATATGGTCCTGAGCATTGGCGCCCCCATGGCCCAGCGCCAGTTTTCAGCGGCATGGGGGGCACAGATCACTTGCCCGCATGTGACAGGCCAGTTGGCACCGCTGCAAATGGGCATGACATGGCAAGGGTTGCGCGTTCTGGCCTTCGCGGGCATTGGCCGTCCGGAAAAATTCTTCGCGACACTGCGCCTTGAAGGTGCGGAAATCCTGCGCGCCGAGGCGCTTAGCGACCACCACCCCCTGTCCGACGGGCTGATGAAACGGCTGGAGTTGGAGGCAACCGCCCTTGGTGCACAAATGGTCACCACTGAAAAAGACGCAGTCCGCCTGCCCTACAGCTTCCGGCGCAAGGTTCTGACACTGCCCGTGCGGTTGCGGTTTGATGATGCAACAGCGCTGGACGCCGCTTTGCACAGGCTGGCCACCGCAGGGCCCGTTTCCCAATAATCCGCAGGAACCCACCGGATTTTCTTGCGTTTGTTACATGGATTTCCTATGCGGGCGGCTCATGTCACTGCACAAGAAGGGTGGGACAAATATATGCCGGACAAGGTGTTTCAGACTTACGGAATTCACCGCTGGGGAACAGGAATGTTTGCCCGGCTGGAGAATGGGGATCTGGGCATCGTGAATCCTGCACGCCCTGATGCGCCACCTGCCAGCCTGCCCGAACTGCTGAACAATCTTGATGCGCGCGGTGTGCAGACACCCGTTCTGGTGCGCGTTGGTGCGTTTTTGCGCAGGCAGCTGGAATCGCTGAACGATGCTTTTGCGCAGGCCATCGCCGCAAATGGCTATCAGGCCCCCTATCGCGGGGTTTTCCCCATCAAGGTGAACCAACAGGCCGAAGTGATTGACCGTATCGTGGATTACGGGCGGCGCTACACATTCGGGTTGGAAGCGGGGTCCAAGCCCGAATTGATTCTGGCGTTGTCGCGGGATTTGCCCAAAGATGCACTGCTGATCTGTAACGGGATCAAGGATGCGGAATTCATCCGGCTTGGTATTCTGGCGCGCAAGGCGGGGATCAACTGCGTTCTGGTCATCGAAAGCCCCGCCGAGGCGGACACCGTCATTGCAGAAGCCAAACGTCTGGGCGAGAAACCCGCGCTTGGCGTGCGCATCAAGCTGACGCGGCGCGTTAGCGGCAACTGGGCCGACAGCTCGGGCGACCGGTCCACCTTCGGGCTGACCACCAAGGAAGTGGTCGACCTGATCGACAAATTGCGCGCAGAAGACATGCTGGATTGTCTGGTCTTGCAGCATTCGCATCTGGGGTCACAAGTGCCGCAGATGATGGATATTCGTCAGGCCGTGGACGAAGCGTGCCGTTTTTATACCGAACTGCGCCGCCTTGGTGTGCCGCTGACCTATCTGGATCTGGGAGGCGGGCTTGGCATTGATTACACCGGCGAGGCGCGCGCGACCGAAAACTCGGTCAATTACACGCTGGAAGAATACTGCGCCAATATTGTTGAAACCGTCAAATACCAGATGGACGAAGCGCAGGTGCCGCACCCCACACTGGTCACCGAATCCGGCCGTGCGATCGTGGCCCATTCGTCCATGCTGCTGTCTGACATTCTGGAAGCCAGCTATTTCGACCGGTCTGCGCCCATCACACCGGAAGAAGACGACCATCATATGCTGTCGGATATGGCGGCCATTGTGGGCTATCTGTCACCGCGCCGCATTCAGGAATGTCTGAACGATGCGGAATATTACCGCGAGGAATTGCGCGCCCTGTTCCGCCGCGGCGTCATCGGGATTGAGGAAGTCGCGCGCGCCGAACAGATTTTTCTGTATGTCATTGGCCGCATCAAGGATCTGGTCGCGCAAACACCTGATGTGCCGCAGGAAGTGCTGGAAGAACTGTCCGCGCACCGCGACATTTACCGCGCGAATTTCAGCCTTTTCCAGTCGCTGCCCGATGTGTGGGCGATTGACCAGTTAGTGCCCATCGCCCCCCTGCAACGCCTGAACGAGGCGCCGACCCGCCGCGCGGTATTGTCCGACATCACCTGTGACAGTGACGGCAAGATTGACCAGTTCGTTCTGGGCGACGGGATTGGAAACGCGCTGCCGGTCCATGAACTGCGCCCGAGCGAGCGGTATTTCATCGGCATTTTCCTTGTGGGTGCCTATCAGGAAACGCTGGGGGACCTGCACAACCTGTTTGGCGATACCAATGTCGTAACCGTGGATTTCAATGAAGATGGCGTGCTGGAATTGCAGCACGAAGTCGAAGGCGACACCGTGGCCGAGGTGATGGCCTATGTTGAATATGAACCCAAACAATGCCTTGATGCGTTCAAACGCATTGTGGAACGCGGCGTGCGCAATGGCACGCTGAACCCGTCGCAACGGCGCATGCTGATGGAAACCTATCGCCACGCCATCAATGGCTATACCTATTACGAACATGAGGAGCACACCCATGGCTGACAATAAGGACGTTCTGGTTATCGGCGCGGGCGGCGTCGCATCCGTAACCCTGCACAAGATGGCAATGAACCGCGACCTGTTCCCGGGCCGCATTGCCGTGGCCAGCCGCACGCTGTCGAAATGCGACGCGATTGCCGCATCCATCAAGGTCCGCACAGGTCAGGTGATTGAGACCTATCAGGTGGATGCCGATGATGTGGCCCAAACCGTTGCGTTGATTGAAACCGTGAAGCCCGCACTTCTGGTCAATCTGGCGCTGCCCTATCAGGATCTGGCGCTTATGGAAGCCTGCCTGAAAACCGGCGTGCATTATCTGGACACCGCGAATTATGAACCGCCAGAGGAAGCGAAGTTCGAATATTCGCACCAGTGGAAACTGCATGACCAGTTCAAACAAGCGGGGCTGATGGCCACGCTGGGTGTGGGGTTTGATCCGGGCGTAACCAGCATTTTTGCGGCCTATGTGCGCAAGCACCACCTGTCGGGCATTCGCCAGATTGATATTCTGGATTGCAATGGCGGTGATCACGGCCATCCGTTCGCGACCAATTTCAACCCCGAAATCAACATTCGCGAAGTGACCGCCGAGGTGAAGCACTGGGAAAATGGCGGCTGGGTCACCAGCCCCGCCATGTCCACCAAAGTGCCGTTCGATTTTGAAGCGGTTGGCGAAAAGAACATGTATCTGATGTATCACGAGGAATTGGAGTCGCTTGTGACCCATTTCCCCGAGATCGAGCGCGCGCGTTTCTGGATGACCTTCGGCGATGCCTATATCAACCACGTCACCGTGTTGCAGAATGTGGGCATGACCGGCATTGAACCGGTGGAGTATAACGGCCAGCAGATCATCCCGCTGCAATTCCTGAAATCCGTGCTGCCCAACCCCGGTGATCTGGGCGAACGCACCAAGGGAAAAACCAATATCGGCGATATCATCACCGGCCCAGCCAAGGACGGATCGGGCGAAAAGACCGTCTATATCTACAATATCTGCGATCACGAGGAATGCTTCCGCGAAGTGGGATCGCAAGCGGTCAGCTACACGACCGGCGTGCCTGCCATGATTGGCGCGGCGCTTATGCTGAATGGCACATGGTCCGGCGCGGGCGTGTTCAATACCGAACAGCTGGACCCCGACCCGTTCATGGACATGCTGAACCAGCACGGCCTGCCGTGGCAAATTACCGAATTGTCAGGGCCGGTTGATTTCTGATGGCAATGCAGACCCATGCGGGCGATCCGGGCGCGTTTCGGGAATTTGACCTGACGCGCGTTCCCTCCCCCTGCTTTGTCGTGGACGAGGCGCGGCTGGAGCAGAACCTGCAGGTTCTGGCCGATATTCAGGCACGTTCGGGCGCAACTGTTCTGTGCGCGCTCAAGGCGTTTTCGATGTGGTCGCTGGCCCCCTTGGTCAGCCGCTACCTGTCGGGCGTTTGCGCGTCCGGCCTGTGGGAAGCGCGCCTTGGGCGGGAACATTACGGCGGGATCGTGGAAACCTATTCGGCAGGCTACAAGCCCGATGAAATGGGGG
Source organism: Roseinatronobacter sp. (assembly GCF_051859525.1). Lineage (NCBI taxonomy): Bacteria > Pseudomonadati > Pseudomonadota > Alphaproteobacteria > Rhodobacterales > Paracoccaceae > Roseinatronobacter > Roseinatronobacter sp. The sequence continues at coordinate 124,870 of NZ_JBHYFM010000002.1, forward strand.
AAATCATCGCGCTGTCGGACCATATCGTGTTCAACACCCCCGCAGCAAAAGACCGGTTTCTGCCAATGATCAAGGCAGCGGGCAAGGATGTGCATGTGGGCCTGCGTTTCAACCCCGGCCTGCCTATGGGGGATGACGCGAAATATGATCCTGCCGCCCCCGGTTCCCGCCTTGGCACCCCGCTGGACCGGCTTGACGCCACCGCGCTGGACGGCGTGGACGGGTTGCATATGCACACGCTGTGCGAACAGGATCTGGAACCCCTGCTAGCCATCTGGGACCATATCGCGCCGCGCATCCGCACCCTTGCCCCGCACCTGAAATGGATCAATTTCGGCGGCGGCCACCACATTACCCGCGCCGATTATGACCGCGAAGGGTTGATTGCCTTCCTGCAGCGCGTGACGGCCGAAACGGGCTTGCACTGCTATCTTGAACCGGGCGAAGCGGTTGCGCTGGATTGCGGCATTCTGGTTGGCGAAGTGCTGGATATTGTCGAAAATGACGGCCCGAACGCCATTCTGGACATTTCCGCCACCTGCCACATGCCCGACGTGATAGAGGCCCCCTACCGCCCTGCCCTGCTGGGTGAAGGGGGGGACACGCAGGTGCGACTTGGCGGGCCAAGCTGTCTGGCGGGTGATGTGATCGGGCGCTATGCGTTTCAGGAACTGCCGGACATTGGCACGCGCATCGCGTTTCTGGATCAGGCGCATTATTCGATGGTCAAAACCACCACCTTCAACGGGGTGCACCTGCCGTCCATCGCCATCTGGAACAGCACCACCGACGCGCTGCGCGTTGTGCGCCAGTTCGATTACACCGATTTCAAAGGCCGCCTGTCATGATCTTCCTGAACTCCGAACTGTCCGTCACCGAACGCAGCCCGAACGCGCGATTTCATGTCGTGCCGATGCCGCTGGAAAAAACCGTGTCCTACGGGTCCGGCACCGCTGACGGGCCTGCCGCGCTGATTGCGGCTTCAGATCAGTTGGAACGCCTGTGGCGCGGGTTTGAACCCTGCACAGCGGGCATTTGCACCACGCCCCCCATTGACTGTTCCGGCGCGCTGGACGTTGCATTGACCGCGCTTGCCACCCGCACCGAAGGGATTGCGCGCGCGGGGCAGGTTCCTGTTACGCTGGGCGGCGAGCACAGCCTGACATGGGCGGCTGTCATGGGCGTGAAGCGCGCGCTGGACCGGCCCATCGGCATTATCCAGATCGACGCACATGCAGACCTGCGCCGCGCCTATCAGGGGCTTCGCCATTCCCACGCATCGGTCATGCAACTGCTGACCGAGGAAGAAGGCCTGCCGCTGGCGCAATATGGCGTGCGTGCCCTGTGTGCCGAAGAAGTCGAGTGCCGCGCCCGCAACAATGTCGTGTTCATTGACGCCGAAGATCTGGTGACCGGCAATATCCATGATGTGACCCTGCCTGATGACTTCCCCGAAGATGTCTATGTCACCTTCGATGTGGACGGGCTGGATGCGGCCATCATGCCCGCCACCGGCACGCCTGTTCCCGGCGGTCTGGGGTATTATCAATCGCTGGCGCTGGTGCGCTCGGCCCTGAAGGGGCGGCGCTGTGTGGGCCTTGATGTGGTCGAACTGGCCCCTATTGATGGCGCCGATGTCTGGGACTTTACCGCCGCGCAACTGACCTATGCGCTGATCGGTATTGTGCTGCAAAACGAACAGGGCTGATCCACCATCACGCGCGCTTGCCCCGTGACGGGGATGAGGCGCTAAATATTGTGTCTTGGGCGTGACAATCCCGCTTGAACTGCCTATAACTGCGGCAGTCTAACAAGGATTTTCCTACATGTCTGCTGATGCCGTGAAGCGCGAAGAATATGGCGCCGATTCGATCAAGGTTCTCAAGGGGTTGGATGCCGTGCGCAAACGCCCCGGCATGTATATTGGCGACACCGATGACGGGTCCGGCCTGCATCACATGGTCTATGAAGTTGTCGATAACGGCATTGACGAGGCGCTGGCCGGCCATGCAGATTTCGTGAGTGTCACCATCCATGCCGACAATTCGGTATCTGTCATGGATAACGGCCGCGGCATTCCCACCGACATCCATGCCGAAGAAGGGGTTTCCGCCGCCGAGGTTATCATGACCCAGCTGCACGCGGGCGGCAAATTCGACAGCAATTCCTACAAGGTGTCGGGCGGTTTGCACGGTGTGGGGGTTTCGGTCGTCAACGCCCTGTCGGACTGGCTGGAACTGCGTGTCTGGCGCGCGGGCAAGGAACACATTGCGCGGTTTGAACGCGGCGACACAGTGCGCCATCTGGAAGTTGTGGGCGACGCGGGCAATAAAACCGGAACCGAAGTGCGGTTTCTGGCATCCACCGACACGTTTTCCAACCTTGAATACAGCTTCAAGACGCTTGAAAACCGGCTGCGCGAACTGGCTTTCCTGAATTCGGGTGTGCGCATCATTCTGGAAGATCACCGCCCGGCGGAAATGCTGCGCTCTGAACTGTTCTATGAAGGCGGCGTGCGCGAATTTGTCCGCCATCTGGACCGCTCCAAGTCGCCGGTCATGCCTGAACCCATCCATATTACCGGCGAACGCGACGATATCGGGGTGGAAGTCGCCATGTGGTGGAATGACAGCTACCATGAAACAGTGCTGCCCTTCACCAACAACATTCCGCAACGTGATGGCGGCAGCCATCTGGCGGGGTTTCGCGGCGCGCTGACACGCACGATCAACGCTTATGCGCAGTCCAGCGGCATCGCCAAGAAGGAAAAGATCAGCTTCACCGGCGATGATGCCCGCGAAGGACTGACCTGCGTGCTGTCGGTCAAGGTGCCGGACCCCAAATTCTCCAGCCAGACCAAAGACAAGCTGGTGTCCAGCGAAGTGCGCCCTGCCGTTGAATCGCTGGTCAATGAAAAGCTGGCGGAATGGTTCGAAGAAAACCCCGCGCATGCCAAGGCGATTGTTGGCAAGATCATCGAAGCCGCTTTTGCCCGCGAAGCGGCGCGCAAGGCCCGTGACCTGACCCGGCGCAAAACCGCGCTGGACGTGGCCAGCCTGCCCGGCAAACTGGCCGATTGTCAGGAACGCGACCCCGCCAAGTCCGAATTGTTTCTGGTCGAGGGGGACTCGGCTGGCGGTTCCGCCAAGCAGGGGCGAAGCCGTCAGAATCAGGCGGTGTTGCCGCTGCGGGGTAAAATCCTGAACGTGGAACGCGCCCGCTTTGACCGGATGCTGGGGTCACAGGAAATCGGCACGCTGATTACCGCGCTTGGCACCGGCATCGGGCGGGATGAATTCGACATTGCGAAGCTGCGTTATCACAAGATCATCATCATGACCGATGCGGATGTCGACGGCGCGCATATCCGCACGCTGTTGCTGACCTTCTTCTTCCGCCAGATGCCCGAACTGATTGAAGGCGGGTATCTGTATATTGCCGAACCACCGCTGTTCAAGGTCGCGCGCGGCAAGTCGGAAGTGTACCTGAAGGACAAGCCCGCGCTGGAAGATTACCTGATCGAACAGGGCGTCGATGGTGTCATATTGCGCCTTGCCACCGGCGAGGAAATCACCGGACAGGATCTGGCGCGCATTGTCAGTGAAGCGCGCGTCGTGCGCCGGTCGCTGGCGGCATTCCCCACGCATTACCCCCAACATATTCTGGAACAGGCCACGATTGCTGGCGCGCTGTTGCCCGAAGCACTGGCCAGTCACCCGCAGCAACTGGCGGACAGTGTTGCCAACCGGCTGGACCTGATTGCCGCTGAATACGAACGCGGCTGGCAGGGCCGCCCCACGCAGGATGGCGGTTTGCGCCTGTCGCGTGTGTTGCGCGGTGTGGAAGAAGTGCGCAGGCTGGACGGTGGCGTTCTGCGATCCGGCGAGGCCCGCAGGCTGGCCACGCATACCCAAGCGCTGCAGGATATTTACGGCCAGCCCGCAGAATTGCTGCGCCGCGACCGCAAACAGAAGATCTATGGCCCCGTCGACCTGCTGGACGCCATTCTGACCGAAGGGGAAAAGGGCCTGTCGCTGCAACGCTACAAGGGCTTGGGGGAAATGAACCCCGACCAGTTGTGGGAAACCACGCTGGACCCCGAAGCGCGCACCCTGTTGCAGGTCAAGATTGATGATCTGGCCGAAGCGGATGATATTTTCACCAAGCTGATGGGCGATGTGGTGGAACCCAGACGCGAATTTATCCAGCGCAACGCGCTAAGTGTTGAAAACCTTGACGCGTGACGTTTTGCCGGATTGAATGGATATGAAACAGGGGGCAGCAACGCCCCCTGTTTTATTTTACCGACTGCGCTTTAGAGCATGTTACTCAAAAGTGGGAACCGGTTTTGAGCTTCGCGAACATGCAAAACCAATAAGTTAGAGCATGTCGCGTGAATACGAATGAACGCGACATGCTCTAAATCACGATCGCATGGCTTGAAGCGCATCTTTCAAAGTTACCGCCCCGACCACCTTGCCTGCCTTATCGGCCACGGCAAGGCGCTGGTCCGGCGCATCCACAAGCTGTGTCAGCGCATCTTCTAGCAAGGTATCCGCAGGCAGGCTATTGCCGTTCTCAGGGGCATGGCCGGATGCCAGACTGCCCAGACGGATAACCCGCCCGCGATTGATATCCTTGATGAAATCCCTGATGTAGTCATCGGCAGGCTGCAAAACGATTTCCTGCGCGTCGCCTTGTTGCACCATCGCCCCGTCCCGCAATATGGCAATGTTGTCACCAAGGCGCAGCGCTTCATCCAGATCATGGGTGATAAAGATGATCGTCTTGTGCAGTTCGTTCTGCAATTCCAGCAGGATCGACTGCATGTCATAGCGGATCAACGGGTCCAGCGCGGAAAACGCCTCATCCATCAGCAGGATTTCCGCATCCGTGGCCAGTGCGCGCGCCAGCCCAACACGTTGCTGCATACCCCCGGACAGTTGCGCCGGATAATGGTCTTCATACCCGCTTAGTCCGACACGGTCGATCCAGTGACGGGCGCGTTTGCTGGCGTCCGCATCGCTTTTGCCCTGCACAACCAGACCATAGGCCACATTCTCGATGATCCTGCGATGCGGCAGCAGACCGAACTTCTGGAACACCATCGATGCCTTGAAGCGCCGCAAATCCTGTAGCTGGCTGTCGGACATGGACAGGACGTCTTCGCCATCGATCAGGATTTCGCCCGCTGTCGGTTCGATCAGGCGGTTGATGTGCCGTATCAATGTGGATTTGCCCGACCCTGACAGCCCCATAACCACCTGAATGCGCTTTTCAGGAATATCCAGCGACACATCCTGAATACCCAGAACATGATTGTGCTGGTCCAGAAGATCAGCCTTGGACAAGCCATCCTTGACCAATGGCAGCACCTTTTGGGGCGATCTGCCGAAAATTTTATACAGGTTGCGGATGCGAACCTTGGTCTCAGTCATGGCCATGCCCCTTGCGATGGGCCTGCAACCGCTTGCCATAGGTTTGCGACACGCGGTCAAATATAATGGCCAGCGCGACAATGGCCAGCCCGTTCATGACGCCCAGCGCCAGATACTGGTTCGAAATGGCCCGCAATACCGGCACGCCCAGCCCTTGCACCCCGATCATGGACGCAATCACCACCATCGCCAGCGCCATCATGATGGTCTGGTTCACACCTGCGAAAATGTTGGGCAGGGCCAGCGGCACCTGCACCCCCCACAGCTTCTGGCGCGGCGAGGCCCCGAACGCATCAGCGGCTTCCAGAATGTCCTTGTCCACCAGCCGGATCCCCAGATTGGTCAGGCGCACAATGGGCGGTATGGCATAGATGCACACGGCAATCAGGCCCGGCACCTTGCCGATGCCCAGCAACATGACAACAGGAATAAGATACACAAAGGACGGGATGGTTTGCATCACATCCAGAACCGGTGTGATGGCGGCCTGCATCCGGTCGGACCGCGCCATCAGAATGCCCACCGGAATGCCGATTGCGATGCACAGAAATGTTGCAACCGAAATGATTGCCAGTGTCGACATGGTATCTTCCCACATGCCGAAATACCCGATCACCACAAAGGCCAGCACCGATGCAACGGTAATTTTCCAACTGCGCGCCCCCGCATAGCACAAGCCCCCGATCACAATCAGGATGATCGGCCAGGGCGTGGCCAGAAGAAGGTTCTCGAACCAGACCAAAAACCGCAGCAAAGGGTGAAAAAAGGCTTCAAGCGTTTCCGCCCAGCTGCGCGTGAAGTCACGAAACGCCCCGTCAATGGACCGCCGCAGCGAGGCCAGTTCCCCGCGCGACAATGACGGAAATTCCCTGAAAAATTCCATTTATCTGTCCTTTGGTTCAGATATGCTGTCCCAATGCGTGAAAGGCCCGCAAAAAAATGCGGGCCTTCGCTTTTCGGGTTTCGCAGCGCGTTACAGCGCGCCCCGGATGCGGTCGGCAACTTCCTCGCTAACCCACTGGGTCCAGACGTCTTCATGTGTCAGCAAAAACTCGAATGCCGCATCTTCGCCAAGGGCCTGATTTTCGTTCATGAAAACAAGCATTTCATTCATCACATCGCCGGGGAATACGCGGTTTTCAAAATAGGAAGCCGCGGGCCCCGCCTTGTCCATGAACCCCGATGTCACAACGGTTTCCACCTCGGAGACGGTCCATGATGTGGGCTGCGGGTCCAGACAATCCTGTTCCGCCAGCGCGATGCACCCGTCCCAGTTCTCGGTGCCGGCCCATTCGGCCTCGAACGGCAAAAGAACCATGTCATACTTGCCGATCATCGATGTGGGCGCCCAGTAATAGCCAAACCATGGCATATCCCGTTCCGCCGCGCGGGCCATGGACCCGTCCAGCCCTGCCGCCGATCCGGGATCGACCAGACGCCAGCCCTTGTCTTCCATTTCAAAGGCACGGAACAGGTTGGCATTGACCAACTGACAGCCCCAACCGGCAGGGCACCCCACAAAGGCCCCCATGGATGGGTCTTCGGGATGCGGGAACAGGTCGGGACGTTCCAGCAGCTTTTCGACCGTGTCCAGTTCGGGGTGTTCTGCGTGGAATGCGGGCGTCACCCACCACCCTTCACCAAGGTCGGTGATGGGCGCGGGGTTCAGGGCCTGCAAGCTGCCTTCTTCCTTGGCGGCTTCCAGTGCAATGCGCACAGCATTGATCCACAATTCAGGCGCCACATCCGGCTGGCCACGCTCGCTCATGGACGCGAAGGTTGTTTCGGTTGCGCCGGGAACCAGCGTCACATCGCACCCGTAGCCTTCTTCAAGAATGATCGCGTCGACATTTGCCATCAACTCTGCCGAGGCCCAGTTCATTTCGGCAATCGACACGGCGCCGCATTCATCGGCGGCGGCTGCCTGCGTCATGGCTATGCTTAACGCCAGCGCACTGGCTGCGCCCAGAATTCCCGTTTTCATGATGTTCTCCCTGTTTCATTCGCATTTTTTGCTACATTGGGCCGGATCCTCCAGTAAATCTGGTGGCTTTGCCGTAGGGATTTGGCAAAAAGCGACACATCCGGCCCGCTAATGTCGCAAAAAGACCACATGACACCTGACTTGTAAAGCCGCATTGGCCACCAAATGAAACGGAAGGCATTGCACCAAGACCATGCCTGCACCGGAAATGATGCCACATCCCCCCTTGCCAGCCCGTATCGGGCCTGCGTTAATCGGACAGGGCAAATCAAAGGGGCAACATGGGCAGCGAACGCAAACGCATTTGGGGGTGGTGGGCATTCGACTGGGCGAACCAGCCCTATAACACGTTGCTGCTGACCTTCATTTTTGCCCCCTATTTCGCCGCATCGGTCGCGCCGGACCCGGTCAGCGGTCAGGCCATGTGGGGGTGGATGCTGGCAATATCAGGTCTGCTGACCGCGTTTTTCGCGCCCATCCTTGGGGCAATCGCGGACAATTCCGGCCGGAAACGGCTTTGGATACTGCTGTGGTCGCTGCTGTATGTTTCGGGGGCATCCGCGCTGTGGTGGGCCACGCCGGATGCCACGCAGGGCACAATCCTGCTGGTGCTGGTTGCCTTCGCCGTCGGTCTGGTGGGGTTGGAATACGGCATCGTTTTCACAAATTCAGTGCTGCCCAGTCTTGCGCCGCGCACAGAGTTGGGCCGCATATCCGGCACAGGCTGGGCGTTGGGCTATGTGGGGGGCCTGTTGTCACTGGCGGTCATGCTGGCGCTTCTGGCGGAAAACGATGCGGGCGTCACCATGCTGGGGATTGCGCCCTTGTTCGGTCTGGACCCGGACCTGCGCGAAGGCACGCGCGCGGTCGGGCCATTTGCGGCACTATGGTATATGGTTTTCGTGATCCCGTTTTTCCTGTGGGTCAAGGAACCACCCACCCCGCGCAAGGCCCCCGGCGCAGTGGCACGCGGTCTGCGCGAATTGAAGGGAACGCTGCGCGCCCTGCCCGTGCGGCGCAGTCTGTTTGCCTATCTGGGGTCATCAATGCTGTATCGGGACGCCCTGAACGGCATTTATGCCTTTGGCGGGATCTATGCTGCCGGTGTATTGCAATGGACCATCATCCAGATCGGCGTTTTCGGCATTCTGGCGGCGGCAGTGGGGGCAGTGGCCTGCTGGTTCGGGGGCAAACTGGATTCCCGCTTTGGCCCGAAGCCCGTCATTATCAGCTGCATTATCCTGTTGATTATCGTGTGCGCCATTCTTGTCAGCACAGACCGCAGCATGGTGCTGTTCATACCGGTCGAGGCGACCTCTCGGATGCCCGATATTATATTCTACATTTGCGGCGGGCTTATCGGCGCGGGCGGCGGCACGCTTCAGGCGGCATCGCGCACAATGCTGGTACGGCAAGCCAACCCCGAACGCATGACCGAAGGGTTCGGCCTGTATGCGCTGTCGGGCAAGGTGCTGTCCTTTATCGCGCCCGCGCTTATCGCGCTTGCCACCACATTGACCGACAACCAAAGACTTGGGGTCACCCCGTTAATAGGACTGTTCGCATTAGGGTTGGTCCTGCTAATATGGGTAAAGCCCGAAGGAGAGCCGGAGTTCGAATGCGCCTGATCATCCTGACCCTGTTACTGACTGTGGCCCCCGTTCTTGCCACGGCCCAATCGCTGGCCAACCAGATGTTTGGCGCGCATTCCATGCCGTCCCTGCAAGCGCCCGAAGCGATTGGATCTTACGCCAACGGATGCGCAGCGGGGTTGGTGCGACTGCCGGAAACGGGGCCGACATGGCAGGCGATGCGCCTGTCGCGCAACCGCAACTGGGGGCATCCTGACGCGATTTCCTATGTACAGGATCTGTCGCGCAAGGCTGTGCAAATCGGCTGGAACGGGCTGTATATCGGCGACATCAGCCAACCGCGCGGGGGGCCAATGACATCGGGCCATGCCAGCCACCAGATCGGGCTTGATATCGACATATGGATGCTGCCGCCCACGCGCCTGAACCTGTCGCGCAATGAACGCGAGAACCTTAGTTCGATTTCGGTGCGCACAAACGACCAACGCAGCGTCAATTCCAACTGGACACCTGCACATCATGAATTGCTGAAACAGGCGGCGCTTGATCCGCGTGTTGACCGTATTTTCGTGGCAGCCGCCGTCAAACTGGAAATGTGCAAAACCGCAACCCGCGCCGATACGGCATGGCTACAGAAAATCCGGCCCGCGGTCGGGCATAATTATCATTTTCATGTGCGCCTGTCATGCCCGCGCGGCAACCGCCATTGCGTGACCCAGACCCCCACAGTGGCGGAACTGTCCAAGGGCGGGAATGGTTGCGACGAAACGCTGGAATGGTGGGTGACCGATTTCCTGAACCCGCCACGGCGCGAACGCACTGAACCGCCCGCACCGCGCACACGCCATCCGCGCGAATTCACGATGGCGGACCTGCCAACACAGTGCCAGCAGGTTCTGGCGACACAATAAGCCGCCCCAGACTTGCCTTTTCGTGCCAGTGTCGCTATCTGGCGCAATGCCGGTTTCGGCACAAGTCTCCGCAACCTTGAAAAAAACGGAATACATCTTATGAATCGCGCCCATCTGCCCGGCATAATTGCCATGGCGGCGATCGTCGTCGCATCGAATATCCTTGTACAATTCCTGTTCGGAAACTGGCTGACATGGGGGGCATTCACCTACCCGCTGGCCTTTCTGGTGAATGACGTGATGAACCGCGTCTATGGCCCGCAGGCGGCACGCCGCGTGGTTTGGGTGGGCTTCGCGGTGGGCGTTGCCTGTTCGCTGATTGGCACCCAGATCATCGGGGAATACGGCCCGCTTGTCACATTGCGCATTGCACTGGGGTCGGGCATCGCATTCCTGACCGCACAACTGGTCGATGTGGCCATTTTCGACCGCCTGCGCGAAGACAAACACGGCGGCCCATGGTGGCGCGCACCGCTGGCATCCACACTTGTGGGGTCCACATTGGACACTGCCTTATTTTTCAGCATCGCGTTTTCGGCGACACTGGTGTTCATCGAACCTGCAAATGATGTGTCCTGGGCCGGTGAAATCCTGCCAATGCTGGGCTTTGGGCCTGAAGTGCCGCTTTGGGTTAGCCTTGCTGTCGCAGATTGGGGCGTAAAGCTGACACTGGCCTTGCTGGCTTTGGTGCCATTCAGACTGATTGTCAGAAAAAAAACGCTACCTGTCGCATAATTTCTTTTGACAAACACAAAATATGTGCCACCATCCTTAATAACAGCAACCAAATGAAAGGAGGTGGTCCAGTGTCTAGAGTGATGTTGGAGAGAGGTGCAAAGACAGTCAAAGGGGGCAAAACCTGACGGCAGCCCTGATGGGGACACCCTTTTGATTGGGCCAGTGCTCTAACTTGGCTCCATCTCCTGAAGCTCGTTTAGGGCCGCCTTCTTTCAGGCGGCCCTTTCGATTCACCCGTGCTTTTGAACTGACAGACCCATGCGCATAAATGACGACATCACCTTGCAGGATTGGGAACTGACGGAAGCGTTTACCCGTTCATCCGGACCCGGCGGACAAAACGTCAACAAAGTGTCCAGCGCCGTCGAATTGCGGTTCGAGGCGGAGCGCAGCCCGAACCTGCCTGCGCCGGTCAAAACGCGGCTGAAACGGCTGGCGGGGCGGCGCTGGACGCAGGATGGCGCGCTTGTCTTGCGTGTCGAGGAAACGCGCTCACAGGCGCGAAATCGCGAAATTGCACGCGAACGACTGGCCGAGTTGGTACGGCAGGCCCTGATGCGCCCGAAACCGCGCATAAGAACCCGCCCGACACTGGCCAGCAAACGGCGCAGGCTTGAATCCAAGGCCCATCGCGCCGATATCAAGGCCTTGCGCAGCGCACCAAAACCGGACTAGCGTGGCTGGCTTCGCTGTAATTTTCATGTTCAGGTTACATTTGCCTGTCATCTTCCATAACAGGAGCTTGCTTTCGTGAACGCTGCGGCCATGTCCAGAATCCTGCTGAACCTGATCGCAGATCAGGTGCGCCCTGCATTCGTGCAGACGGCCGCGTTATGTCTGCGCGACGGGCCCGCGGGACGCGAGGTGTTGCTGGTCCAGACATTGCGCCTGCGCCAATGGGTCATTCCCAAAGGGTGGCCGATGAAGGGCAAATCACTGGCCCAGGCCGCCGCGATCGAGGCATGGGAAGAAGCCGGCGTCCGCGGGACGGTTTCCGACGACCCGATCGGCGCCTTCACCTATACGAAAATCAAGAAAAGCGGTCTGCCTGTCAGCTGCCGTGCCCAGATATTCCGGCTGGATGTCAAGACGATTGCCGACACATATCCCGAAGCCCACAAACGCAACCGGCAATGGTTTTCCATTGAAAAGGCCGCGCAGATCGTCCGCGACCCCGAGGTCCAGATGCTGCTGGAAAGTTTACAGGCAAATTAGCCACGGATTACGATCCATGTTGTCGCACACCACGAATCCTGATACCGCCCGTCACGTCATAAAGTTGTTACAAACAGGTATTCGCAGTGTCCAACCTTTCCGAGAAGTCATGGAAGACGCTTAACAAGGATCTGGCGCGCCTTTCCGCAATGGAACGCGCGATGGCCTACTCCGCGCGCCCGCTGGTCGCGCCCGGCCTTGCACTGGCATTCATGGTTGTAACGGGGCTGGCAGTCGCGGCGTTTATCGGGTTTGAACCACTGGGCCTGATCGTCATCGCAGCCGCGATTATCGGGGCCTATATGGCCATCAATATCGGTGCGAATGACGTTGCCAACAATATGGGGCCATCGGTCGGTGCGCGCGCATTGACCATTGGGACTGCGTTGATTGTTGCGGCTATTTGCGAAACAGCGGGCGCCCTGATTGCGGGGGGCGATGTCGTCAACACAGTGTCGCGCGGGATTATCGCGCCTGAATCAGTGGCCGAAACGCAAGTGTTTATCTGGGCCATGATGGCAGCCCTTCTGGCGGGCGCTTTGTGGATCAATCTTGCCACATGGATCGGCGCCCCCGTGTCGACCACGCATTCGATTGTTGGCGGTGTCATGGGCGCAGGTATCGCGGCAGCAGGCTTTGCCGCAGTGAACTGGCCCATGATGGCGCGAATTGCGGCAAGCTGGGTCATCTCGCCAGTGTTGGGCGGGATCTTCGCGGCGATTTTTCTGGCCATCATCAAGTCACGGATCATCTATCGTCCGGACATGATTCAGGCAGCGCGCTATTGGGTGCCCATACTGATCGGCATCATGGGCGGGTGTTTCACAACCTATCTGGCGCTGAAAGGCGTGAACAGGATCATCCGGATCGATTTTGGCACGGCCGTCGCCATGGGCGTGATCTTCGGGACAGTCCTGACATTTCTGATGCGTCCGGTCATCCGCCGCCAAAGCGAGGGCATGGAGAACCGCAAGAAATCACTGAAAATCCTGTTCAACATTCCGCTGATCTTCTCGGCGGCACTGTTGTCATTTGCGCATGGGGCGAATGATGTGGCAAATGCCATCGGTCCGGTTGCGGCCATTGTGCATGCCGTGCAGGGCGGCGGAGCCTCCGACAGTGTGGGCATTCCGCTTTGGGTCATGCTGATCGGCGGGATCGGCCTGTCGGTCGGGTTGCTGTTGTTTGGTCCGAAACTGATTAACCTTGTCGGCAGCGAAATCACGCGCCTGAACGCCATGCGCGCCTATTGCGTGTCACTTGCTGCGGCGATCACTGTCATCTTTGCATCATGGCTGGGCCTGCCGGTCAGTTCCACACATATCGCCATCGGGGCAATATTCGGGGTGGGTTTCTTTCGGGAATGGTATCATGAACGCGTTCTGAATGAACGCCGTGTGGACACCACCACCCCTGTCGAAGTGCGCAAGCGCAAGAAAGTCGTGCGCCGTGCGCATTTCCTGACTATCCTTGCAGCGTGGATTGTCACGGTTCCATCTGCGGCGGTGCTGTCTGCGGCACTGTTCTACCTGATGAATCTGATATCCTATTAACGCCCCCATGCGACGCCGCCGTATCACCAATATTTGCCGGTGACGCCCGTCCTGCGCAGGCCGTCATGGGCGGGTTCATCTTGCGGTCCACCTGATCTTGCGTGATCATGCACCGACAACCATGCATGCAGGGGGGCAGATTGCCTATGTCCAGTTTCACGACGCGGCCCGAGATTACCGGCACATTCGGCGTTGTCACATCGACGCACTGGATTGCATCCAGCGTGGGAATGGCGATGCTGGAACGCGGCGGAAATGCATTTGACGCGGCAGTGGCTGCGGGGCTGGTGCTGCAAGTGGTGGAACCGCATCTGAACGGGCCAGCGGGTGAATTGCCCGCAATCCTTTGGTCAGCCAAAACACAACAGACCGAGGTGATAAACGCCCAAGGCCCCGCCCCCGCCGGTGCGACAATCGCGCATTACCGTGCACAGGGCTTGCGCCATGTCCCCGGTGACGGGTTGCTGTCCACAGTCATTCCCGGCGCATGGGATGGCTGGATGCTGATGTTGCGCGATTACGGGCGGCTGCCTTTGCGCGATGTTCTTGAACCGGCGATCCATTATTGCAGCGCCGGTCACCCCTGTCTGCCGCGCGTGGCC
>NZ_JBHYFM010000002.1:139002-295986 GCF_051859525.1 Roseinatronobacter sp.
GGCGCATGGCTGGACAGCCACGAATTGCCCGACAGCGAAGGGCGCATGCAACGCGCCGTTCTGACCGCAGATGATATGGCGCGCTACAGCGCACAGATAGAGTTGCCCGTCTGGGGGCGCTACCGTGACTGGGATATCGCCAAATGCGGCGCGTGGACACAAGGGCCGGTGCTGCTGCAATCGCTTGCCCTGCTGGACGGTCTGGACCTGAACGGTCTGGACCCGCATGGGGCCGACTTCATCCATCTGGTCACAGAGGCGATGAAACTGGCGTTTGCCGACCGCGAAATCTATGTCGCCGACCCTGCGTTTACGGATGTGCCGTTACAGGCGTTGCTTGCCAAGGACTACACGTCTGCGCGCCGCGCCCTTATCGGCACGCGCGCCAGTCTGGACCTGACCCCCGGCACCCTGACCGGCTTTGAGGCGCAGCGCCGTGCCATGCTGGCAGCCCTTGACCGCCTGAGCAGCACGGACGGCGCGGTGTATGAACCCACAATGTCCCATCTGGCGCGCAAACGCGGCGATACCGTGCATCTGGATGTCATCGACGCCGAAGGGAACATGGTTGCGGCCACACCGTCAGGGGGCTGGCTGCAAAGTTCGCCCGCCATCCCGTCCTTGGGGTTCTGCCTGAACACGCGCGCGCAAATGTTCTGGCTGGAAGACGGCTTGCCCGGATCACTGGCCCCCGGCAAACGCCCGCGCACCACACTGTCGCCGACATTCGCCATGCAGAACGGACAACCGCGTATGGTGTTCGGCACACCCGGCGGCGACCAGCAGGACCAGTGGCAGCTGATATTCTTCCTGTATCACGCGGAATTCGGCATGGGGCTGCAACAGGCCCTTGATGCGCCGTTGTTTCATTCCACGCATTTCCCCGCCAGCTTCTACCCGCGATCGCGCAGCCCCGGCCAGATTATGGTCGAGGATACATTCGGCGCGCAGGTCATCGCAGACTTGCGTGCGCGCGGGCACGATGTGCAGATCGCCCCGCATATGAGTATCGGGCGGCTGACGGCGGCAGCACAGGGCGCGGACGGGATATTGCGCGCAGGCGCGTCACCGCGCCTGATGCAGGCCTATGCCGTGGGCCGGTAGCGCCCTATTCGGGATAGAGCACGCAGGCGACTTCGTGCCCGTCGGAAATCTTGCGCCGTTTGGGTGACGGGTGGCTGTCAAAGCTGACCACCAGTGCCTTGCCGGACTCGGTAATCGTCGCGGCCTCTGCCAATGATGCAGGGCGCGCGGCCAGCACTTCGGCCAGCTGTGCGCGGGCAAGCGCCACGCCTTTGGGTGCGGGAATACGCACTGCCAGCCCGTCGCGTTCGGGCACGCCCAGCGCATCGCGGTTGCGTTCATCCAGATCCCATTCGGCAAGGGCCGCGATCACGTCCCGCCCTTCCCACCCGCAGGTGACAGTTGCCAGCGGGCAGCGGTTGTGGAACCGGCAACCATTGGGAATGTCACTTGCAGACGGAATTTCCCCTGCCGATTCCAAGGGGGGCTTTTCCACACTTGGATCAGGTTCGGGCGACGCATCAAGCAGCAGTTGCGTATAAGGATGGCGGCGTTCGGCAATTACCTTTTCCGTGGGGCCAACCTCGACAATCTCGCCCAGATACATGATCGCGGTGCGGTCCGCGACATAGCGTATGGTGGGCAGATCATGGCTGACATAGATAAAGGAAATCCCCATCTCGTCACGGAAATGGCGCATCAGGTTCAACACGCCTGCGCGGATGGACACATCCAGCATCGACACAGGTTCGTCCGCGATGATGAAGCGCGGCTCCAACACAATCGCGCGGGCAATGGCCACGCGCTGGCGCTGCCCGCCCGACAATTCATGCGGAAAACGGTCCATATAGGTATCAGCGGGTTTCAGCCCTGCGCGTTCCAGCGCCTGCACCACCAGTTTACGCCGTGCAGCGCCCTTGGCCAATCCGTGTATCGTCAACGGTTCGCCCACAATGTCCTGAATGGTAAAGCGCGGGTTCAGGGTCTGGTACGGGTCTTGAAACACCATCTGGGCGCGGCGGCGGAAGGCCTTAAGCGCGGCACCTTTCAGGGGGGCAATGTCATCCCCCTCGGACACGATGCGACCGGCAGTCGGGTCTTGCAGCCGCACCAGCATTTCGCCCGTTGTCGTCTTGCCGGAACCGGATTCACCCGCCAGCCCCAGAATTTCGCCTTCTTGCAAGGTCAGGTCAATGCCGTCCACCGCGTGAACAAAGGTTTCGGATTTACCCAGAAACCCGCCCGCTATGGGGAAATGCTTGACCAGCCCTTCCACCTGCAACACCTCGGCGCTGGCCTTGTGTTCGCGGCGGGTCACACTGGTCACTTCTTCATTCAGGCGCTGGCCCACCTTGGCCCACGCGTCATTCGTGGCCGCGACGCGGCGGAATTCCTCGACACGGTCGGGGTAATGGCAGGCGGCATAGCGCCCCTCGCCGACTTCGTGCTGTGCGGGATCTTCCGCAATGCAGCGTTCCGTCGCAAACGGGCAGCGTTCGGCAAAGCAGCAGCCCTTGGGCGGGTCCAGCAGATTGGGCGGTGTGCCGGGAATGGAAATCAATTCGCGCTGCGCGCCTTCCAATGTGGGAAACGCGTTGGTCAGCCCCATCGTATAGGGGTGGAAGGGCTGGCCGAAGACCTGCCGCACAGGGCCGGTTTCCATGATCTTGCCGCCATACATGACCGCCACACGGTCGCAGGTCTGCACCACAACCGAAATATCATGCGTGATGAACATCAGCGCCATGCCACGTTCACGCTGCAGCCGCGCCAGCCGCGACAGGATTTGCGCCTGTGTCACCACATCCAGTGCAGTCGTCGGTTCATCCGCAATCAGCAGTTGCGGCTGAAGCGCCATTGCCATCGCAATGACGGCGCGCTGTTTCATGCCGCCCGACATTTCATGCGGATAGGCGCGCAGCCGCGACGGGTCCAGACCCACGGCGCGGAACAGGTCTTCGGCCTGCGCCCATGCATCGGCCTTGTCGATCTTGATATGCGCGTTCATCGCCTCCATGATCTGGTCACCCACGCGGTAAACCGGATCAAGCGCGTTCATCGCCGCCTGTGAAATCCACGCGATTTCCTTCCAGCGCACGCGGCGCATATCCTCGCCCTGCAAGGGCACCAGATCACGGCCCGCAAAATCAATCACCCCGCGCGGAATTTCACCATTGGGCGGCAGCAGCTTCAGCATGGCTTTGGCGGCCGTGGTCTTGCCGCAACCGGACTCGCCCACCAGCCCCAGTGCCTCGCCGGGGGCGATTGAAAAATCAATCCCGTCCACGGCCTGCACCGGCCCCGCCCCCGTGCGGTAATGAATGGCCAGATCGCGCACATCCAGAAGGGTCTTTTGTGCCATATCCTTCATTGCCGCGCCCTCAGCCTTGGGTTGGCGACCACTTCCAGCGACCGCGAGATGAAAAAGACCGACAGCACAGTGGTCATGATAAGAATACCCGGCGGCAGGTTCCACCACCACGCCGTGCGCCACGCACCCGACAGGCGCGCATCATGCAAGATGCCCCCCCAGCTGATGGATTGGGGCGGCCCAAGCCCAAGGAAGGACAGCGTCGCTTCGGCAATGATCGACACGCCCACAATGATTGCCAGCTCCAGAAAGACCAAGGGCAACACATTGGGGAAGATATGCAGATACATGATCCGCAGATCGGACGCACCCGCCACGCGCGCGGCCTTCACGAACGGACGTTCCCGCAAGGACAGCACCTGCGACCGGATCAACCGCGCGACCGTGCGCCATGTCAGCAAGGACACGGCCAGAATAACAATCGTCAGGCTGGGCTGGAACAGCAGCACCAGAATCAGCGCGAAGGGTTCAAACGGGATGCCATACATCACATCGACCGTGCGCATCAGGATGGTTTCGGTCCGGCCCCTGTAATACCCCGCAATCAGGCCGACATTGGTGCCGATCAGCACGACCAGCGTTGCCCCCAGAAAACCCACCAGCAGCGCGATCTGGCTGCCATGCACATTCTGGCTGAACAGGTCGCGGCCCAGATGGTCGGTGCCGAACCAGTGTTCCCGCGAAGGGGGCGAGAGGCGGGTGACGAAGCGGTCGGACCCCAGCGCCAGCCAGTCATCGCCTACGACCAGAAGCGCACGCAAATGACGCTCGCTTTCGGTGGGCACAATCTGCCACGCGGCACCGTCCCATTCCATGATGATGCCATTGCGCCCTGCGGCAACCGCGCGCCCGTCATCACCTATCCAGCCGGCACGCAGCGCGCGTGTGTCCGGTGCAGGGTCCGTGACCCAAGCGCCACCGGCGGTGTCGCGTCGCAACAGCGTGCCGCGTTCACCCACCACCAGCGCAGCCCCGTCCGGCGTAATATGAATGTGGTTCAAATCGCGGCTGGACCCGATACGTTCCAGTGCCGCCGTTCCCGTTTCGGGGTCATAGCGGATCGCAAGCCCCCGTTCGCCAACGATC
The DNA here is from genome assembly GCF_051859525.1 of Roseinatronobacter sp. Classification (NCBI taxonomy): domain Bacteria; kingdom Pseudomonadati; phylum Pseudomonadota; class Alphaproteobacteria; order Rhodobacterales; family Paracoccaceae; genus Roseinatronobacter; species Roseinatronobacter sp. Next base: position 143,483 of record NZ_JBHYFM010000002.1, read on the forward strand.
AGCGCCGTGCCATCCGCATCCAGCGCCACACCGTGTAACGGAAAGCCGCGCCCGACAGGGCTGTCAATTTCCGTAATCGTCGCTGCGCCTGCATCCAGCAGCCAGATTTCTTCATTCGCGCCGACAATCAGGGCATTGTCTGTATCCAGCCAGATCACGGATCGCAGATCGGCTTCGGGGGCGGGAACAAGTTGCCAGGTCGCGCCATCCCCCAACAGGATGGTGCCCAGACCGCCCACGATGATCGTGCGCCCGTCCGCATTCAGGTCAACCGCGTTCAGGTCGGCATCGGTTTCCACATCGGCGCGCGTCCAGTCGTCACTGCCTGCACGCGTCCAGACTGTGCCACCCCGCCCGACAATGATGGACTGTCCGGCATGATGCGCCGCGTCGTTCAGCGCCAGCGGCCCCAGACTTTCGCGTAACTCCCACCCATCAGAACCGCGCAGCAGGACCGAGCCATCCTCGATTTCATTGATGTGGCGCGGGTCGTGCGGGGACAGAAGCGGGGCAAACAATGCCATTGCAATGATCACACCCAGCACACACATGCCAATCACGGCCAGCCGGTCTTGCACCATCAGCCGAAGCGGCCCCATGGCCGCGCGTAGGATCGGGGGAAGGGTCATCGGAAACTCACCCTTGGGTCAAGTGTGGTATACAAGATATCCACCAACAAATTCAAAGAGATGACGAAAGCCGCCATGATAAGGAAACTGGCCTGCGCCAGCGGGAAGTCAGACGTGCGCACCGCGTTCAGGATTTCGCGCCCCAGTCCGGGCCAGGAAAACACCACCTCGACCACCACCTGGCCGCCCGCGGCCAGACCGATGGTCACGGCCAGTTGCGTGACCACAGGCAGCAACGCATTGCGCGCGGCGTGCTTATACAGAATGTCGCGTTCCGGCAGGCCCTTGGCGCGGGCCATTTCAATGAAATCCTCGCCATAGACTTCCAGCATGGTGTTGCGCATGATCAACATGGGCGAGCCAAGATAATACAGCGCCACAATCAAGACCGGCAAAATCGCATGCCACAGGAAATCCAGCGTGAAAATCTTGTCCCAGAACCCCGTCGCATCATAGGGCAGCGTGCGCATGCCCGATGTCGGGAACATGGACAACCCCACCCCGAAGATCAGAATGGCAATCATGCCTGTCCAGAACATCGGGGCCGAGCGGAACATAAGGCCCACAAAGATACCCATTGTGTCCGTGCTGGACCCGCGCCGCCATGACAGCCACGCGCCCAAAGGCACACCGATCGCATAGGCCAGCACAATCGCCGCCAGCATCAGGATCATGGTATTGCCCAAGCGTTCCCAGACGATTTCCGCCACCGGCGCGCGGTAACTGAAGGATGTACCAAATTCGCCCTGCACGGCATTGGTCAGAAACAACACATATTGCCGCCAGAGCGGGTCATCCAGCCCGAACTGGGCGCGCACGGCGGCGCGTTGTTCGGCGTTCAACCCTTCGGTTATCAGCGCCGCAGTCGGGTCCGGCAGCCCCATGCGAAACAGGAAAAACAGGATCGTCGCGATAATCCACAGGGAAAAAACCGCCTGCAAAACGCGTTTGATCAGATAGGTGCGGCGTGTCATTGCCTGAACTTTCTGGGCAGTATCCCATTGTGCCGGATCATTACTGTCCGGCGGGACGGAAAAAGCACGCCCTGCCGCAGATCACTGCGGCAGGGCACAGGGCATTGCATCACATTCAGCGTTGCAGGCGTCCGTCGCTGTCCCAGCTATAGCCAGCCTCTTCCAACTCGGCGCGCGCGGCGTCCATGTCGAAGTCGAAGCGTTCCACAAACGGATTGTGCCAGAAGGCGTTGACAGGGGCCACCACAGTTGTGCCCACCTCGCCGCGACCATCCAGCAGCACATTGACCATGCGTTCACGGTCCATTGCCATGGTCAGTGCGCGACGCACTGCGCGGTCGTCGAACGGTTCGCGGCGCGTGTTATAGGTCATGTGGAAATAACCGAAATCGGGCACCGACACGACGGTCAGATCGCTGTTGCCTTCGGCCAGCGGAATCTGTCCCGGCTCCATGCGCCATGCGGTCATGTCGATCTGGCCGGTTTGCAGCGCGGTAAACACGCCTTCCGCATCGGCATAGATTACAAACTCCACACCATCCACGGCGATTTCATCGGCGTGGAAATGGTCGCGATTGGTGGTCAGCGACATGAATTCGCCGCGGTCATAGCGGTCGAACACGAACGGGCCGGACCCGACTGTCGGAATCTGTTCAGGCGTCAGATCCTGCGGGTTGTCGATTTCCGACCAGATATGCGCAGGCAGGATCGGAATCTGGCTAAGCGTGATGGTCGCAAATGGCGCAGACGGTTCAGACAGGTTGAACCGCACTGTCAGATCGCCTGTCACCTCGACCGAGGCCACGGGCGCAAGATAGGAATTGAAGTAGCTATATTCGCTGTCCATGTAGTAGTTGAAGGTAAACGCGATATCTTCAGCGGTCAGCGGCTCGCCATCATGGAAGGTCATGCCTTCGCGCAGGGTGACATCAATCGTGACCTCGTCCACGGCCTCGACACGTTCAGCCGCCCATGGCACAGGCTCCACATCCGGTGACAGGCGCACCAGACGGTCATAATACATGCGCATCCACTTCCAGCCCCACACGGATGTGGATGCAAGCGGGTTCACATTGTCCGGCTCCTGCGGGCCACCGATGCGCAGTGTCGTGCGATCCCCCACAGGCTGGGCTTCCATCGGGACCCATTCGGAATACAGCCCTTCACCCGCCATTGCGTTCATGTTGGTGAATTGGGTGTTGTTATAGGCCACGACTTCGTCACGGTGAAACAGCACCACGACAGGGACATCACCCATATACAGGTCTTGCATTTCATGCACGATATCGCGGCGCGCTTCGATGTCGAATTCGGCGCCTTGCGCGTCATACAGCGCATCATAATCGGGGTTGGAATAGCCGCCGGGGTTGTTGGCACCCAAATCTGCCTGCCGGCTGTCCAGCGTGCCAAGGAAGAATTGCGGGTCCAGACGATCCACACGCCCCGACCAGCCCAGTATGGTCGCGTCAAAATCCTGCTCGGAATAGAAGCGGTCCAGAAGGGTGCTGAATTCCATCGGGCGGACGGTTACATCCAGCCCCAGTTCGCGCCACGCTTCGGCAACGATAAACGCCCCTTCATAGCGGATCGGGTCGTAGGATTCCGTTGTGGTCAGGATCTCGACAGATGCGACCTGTTCCTGCGCAATACCCGGCGCGGCAAACGCGGCCAGTGCCAGCATCGATGTGCCGGCCAACATGAATTTCCGTGTCACAAGCATCTCCCCGTTGTTGTTTTGTTTTTAAATGACGATGCACAATAGAAGGCGCGCCATACGGCCACGGTATTACGCATGTTCACGAATGGTCAACCCATAGTGAAGGCAATATTGGCGCAGCATCGACATTAGCTAAGGCCGAATCGCGCGATCAGCCCCGCTTGTGGCGACGTATCGTGCAGCGCCAATCAGGCGTCAGACGGCTCGTGCGTGCCCTCGCGCGCGACGACCCAGCCGTTCAACCATGCCAGCCCCGCCAGCGTCAGCCCCAAGCCCAGAAATGCCCCCACGCGCAACAGCCCCTCCAGTTCGGAGGCATCGACCAGAAACGCCTTCGCGGCGGCAAATCCGGCAAGTGCAACGCCCAGTTTGCGCAGGTCCGGCCGCCTTGTGCGCAAGGCCCATGCCAAGGCGGCGGCACCGGCCAATAGCAGTGCAAATGTGTAGGCATAAAGCTCTCCCTGTGCGACGCCGTTCAACAGGCGTAGATCGGGGCCTTGCCACAGGTGACGGATTGCAGTTGCGAGCCACAAGGCGCACAGACCCCATGCCACAAACTGAAGATAGCGCACCCGTGCCAGCGCCAGCAACACAAGGGCGGGAAACAGATAGGCCAGCAACAGGTCATTCACCACGGGCCAGCCTGCAACCTCACCCCAGAACGGCCATATCCCGACAAGCGGCGAGGCAGGGAAAACCGCAGCCGCGACCAGCGCCACAGCCGCCCAAAGCGCAAACAGCCATGCGAGGGCCTTGCGGACATGTTGCAGCAACGGCAATGCGGCACGCCTGAGCTGCACCCATGTCAATGCAATCAGGACACCGGCCTGCAACCCCAACTGCGCATGCGGGCCAATCTGGTCCGGCAGCACACGCGCGATCACAAGCCCCGCAACAATCGCGGCACTGCCCGCCAATCCGGTTTCCACAACCAGACGCGCCTCTTGGCGGATATGCACATCCGCAAGGCGCTGCATCAGCCAAAGTGCCAGCAACGGTCCTGCAAGGGTCGCGACTATGGACGCCGCAAAGTCAAATCCCTGCGCCTGATCCAGATGCCAGGTGATGCCCGGGTCCAGCACCAGCCGCCAGCCCAGCGCAAGCGATGCCAGCACCATGAACGCCCCGATACCGGGAATGTCAAAGCGCCGGTCCATCGCGGCAGCCGCCACCATCAGCACCGCCAGCGCAATCGTCAGTGCCGCCTGCCCTAGAACCAGCGTCACGCCCAACGCCACAAACGCGAAACCCGCAGCAACGGATGCGCCCAGTCTGGGGCCGTGGCCCTTGTCACGCACGCCGTAGCGCAAGGCCAGCAGCGTTGCGAACCCGGCAGCGGCCATGGCGTGCAGCGCCCATGCATAGGGGCCAATAACGCCAGCAGGGTGCCACATGGTTTCCAGCGCCACCAATGCGCCGCCCGGCAAGACAAGTCCGGCAAGTGTGAAGGGCGCATAGCGGCCGGGGTTTTCCGCCTCGCCCCGCCAGATCATGGCCAGACTGGCCAGAAGGGCAAGCCCGAAGACATAGCTGGCCTGTAGCGGCATGGGCGATTCCGGCGGGCGCGGCAGGTGAAAGCCATAGACGACCGAGCCGCCGCCAAGCCACGCTTGCACAATAATCCACAGTGGCAGCGCAAGAACGGGCAACACCATCTGGTCGGACAACGCAGGCGCACGCAGGCACCAGACCGCGATCAATATGGCCAGCGCGGCAATGCCTATCGGTCCTGCCATGCCGTCCACCAACAGCGCCAGACCAAAGCCTGCGACAGCAGATGCCACGAAACTGGCGCGCACCCCTTGTGCGGGCCTGACCCGCCCCAAGGCGCGCGGCCCCTGCACCATTGGCGCGATATAGCCGAAAGGCAGCGTCATTGCAGCGCCCGCCACCATAATCACGGCAAGCGCGAAACCCAGCTCATCCGCGCCAGCAAACCGCCACATCACCATGGCGCCCAGCGGCCCGGCAAGCGCCAGCCATGTGACCCAACCCCAGCGCCGTTTTGCGTCAATTCCAAGTCCGGCGAAGGCCAGCAAAGCGAAATACCCGAACAACGCGGGTGGCGGCGGTCCCCCGCCCCCAAGGACGAAGGGAACTGCCGTGCCCGCAACCAGCCCCAGTGCCGACAACATGGGCCCGTATAGCCAGCCCAACCCGATAGCGGCAAAGGACAAGATTGCCAGACACGCCAGCGCTGTCGCAGGCCCGATCATCGCATAAAGATGCAGCGCTGCCAGCACAGCCGCCATTGCAATAACCAACCCCGCCCCTGTCAGCGTGGCGGGCAGAACAGGACCGGCAACAGGGCGGGGGCGCAACCATTCGCCTGCCCCCACCAGCATGGCGGCCAGAACCAGCGCCAGAACAATCTGCGTGAACGGTGTCAGTTTTCCGGTTTCAACCGCGTATTGAACCAGAAACACCCCTGACAGCACCAGTGCAGCACCCGCAACAGGGTAAATCCAGTTGTCGCGCAACCATGGCCGCAACCGCGCAAATACGCCTTCTCTAGACGCCTTCGCACCTGACTTGGGAACACGTGCCACTGTTGTCGCGTCTGGCGTCGCGCCTGCATTGCGCGAACGCTGGCCCCAGGGCGTTTTTCGGGTCGACATGTCAGGTGCCGCACTGACCGGTGCATCCGGCTGGCCCACTAGATCATGGCCAGCATCCACGCCCTGCGCGCGCAATGTCGCAATATCCTGTTCCAGCTTCTTGATGCGCGTGCGTGATGACAGGGCGATCCATAATGCCGCAACGCTTATCAAAGTCAGGAAAAGTTCCATGCTGGTCGCCTGTTGCCACGGTGTTTCATCAATAACGGCTGCTCTGTGCAACCATACTCGCGAAACGGCGCGGATCTAGCAAGGGCCTGCAATGAATTCCTGACAGGCAGCGGGCGCGGTCCGCGAACCCCGCCCTGCCGAGAGGCGGTCAATCAGGCCAAGGCAACCGTGCCTTCATGGCGGTCCAGCGTCTTGCCCGGCCTTGCGCCAGTGGGGGTGGCGTCCCGCCAGACGCAGCGTCCGTTTACCCATGTTTGCTGCAACCCGATTGCGGGGCGTTTGGGATCTTCATAGCTGGCCCCCGCCGCAATGCGCGCAGGATCAAACACCACCAGATCGGCATAATGCCCAAGTGCCAGACGCCCGCGCCCTGTCAGGCCAAAACGGTCGGCCGGCATGGAGGTCATGCGCTTGACGGCCTCTTCAAGGGTGAACACCCCCTCGTCGCGGGCATAATGGCCCAGCACGCGCGGAAAAGTGCCCCAGACGCGCGGATGCGGGTGTTTCCCCCGCCCGATCCCGTCGGAACAGATGATCGTATGCGGGTATTGCAAAATACGCCGCACATCGGTTTCGGCCATCAGGAAGAAAATACCGGTTGCAGGCAGCAGCCGTTCCATGGCGGTGTCCAGATCGACGCCCCACTCGCGCGCAATATCATCCAGATCGCGGCCCGCCATTTCAGGATAAGGCACGGAATCGGCGACCATCACGCGCTGTGCCTGTTTGTGCCGTCCGGAATTCAGCATCGTGGATGATGCGGTCCAGGGCGTTGTGTCCAGCCCCACATCCTGATGGGCGCGGGCGGTTTCAATCATCGCCAGCGTGACTTCTGACAGGCCGTGATTGGCCAGCCCTGCGCATTTGTGATGCGAGACATGCACACCGCAGCAGGCAGCGCGCCCGATTTGCAGCGTCTCATTCAGTGCTTCGATCACGCGGTCGCCTTCGTCGCGCATATGGGTGACATACAGCTTGCCATGCGCCTGCGCGATGCGCGCCATTTCAATCAGTTCTTCGGTGGGGGCGGCGCGCGCGGGCGGGTAGAATGCGCCCGTGGACAACCCGATCCCCCCGTCAGCCAGCGCGGCATCCAGCGATGCCGCCATCGCACGCAATTCGGCCTTGTCGGCGGGACGGTTCAAATCGGCGCATTCATTCACACGCAAGGTGCCATGCCCGATCAGGCAGGCAGTGTTCACCGCAGGCGGGGCTGCATCCAGATGCGCGCGATAAGCGGCGAAACTGGCAAAGCGCGGCACTTCGGCTGACAGGATAATGTCCAGCGGCGCGGGCAATGCCACATCGGCGCGCAAGGGGGCAATGGAAAACCCGCAATTGCCGTTAATGATGGTCGTCACCCCCTGCCCCACCATGCAGGCCATATCCGGATCGGTCAGCACGATTTCATCATGGTGCACATGCGGGTCAATAAACCCCGGTGCCAGCACCAGACCGGTGCAATCATGCTCCACGCCCGCGCTGTGCTGCGCCAGCTGGCCCATTGCCGTGATCCGGTCATCAGTGATGGCCAGATCGCCCTGCCATGACGGGCCACCTGTGCCGTCAATAATCGTTGCATTCCGGAAGATCACATCCGCTTTCATGGGAAGTCCTGATATTTGAGGGATAGGAACACGCCGGTTCAGTGTTGCGCCAGATCCTGTTCAACATTCACCGTATCGGGGGCTGCGCGTTCAAACGGGCGGGCCAACAGATGGATAAGGATGAACACAATCATCAGCGGCACAGCCACCGCGACCAGAAAGGTCGGAAAGCCCAGTGTTTCGGCCGTCATGCGCGAATGACGCACCAGAAAGCTGCGTTCCGGGTTCATGTTGGGACCAAAGAAGCTGAACCACAGGATTGGCAGCAGATAGATCAGCACCGCAAGCCCCTGAATGGCGCCCGTCACCGCCGACACCCACGCGGGGCGGTCGGCCTTGGCTGCGCCGATCAGGGCGGGGTCGAAACGGCGCTTGAACGACAGCGTCGCCCCCATCAACCCCGCCCAGATCATGGCATAGCGGGCCAGTTCTTCTGTCCATGCGGGGGGCGAATTCAGCACATAACGCGCGACAACCTGCGTCATGACTGCCCCCACCAGCACCACAAGGAACATCATCGACAAGGCACTGGCCAGACGGTCAATGCCACGGCTAAGCGCAACGACTATCCGTCCGGCCATCTGCATCAGTTGCGCACCAGATCCAGCGCGTCCAGATAGGCCTGCAGATGGTCTGCCTCCATCACGTCATCCCATGTGGGGCGTGTGGCCTCGACCATCTTCTCACGCTCGCCTTCGTCCAGTTCGGAAATGGTGACACCGGCCTCAATGTGACGTTCGGTGACGATTGTGCTCCAGTCCTCGATCCATGCGCGGTTGGCGGCAACACCTGCCTCAATGGCGGCATCGATCTGGGTTTTTTCTTCGTCCGACAGCATGTCATACCAGTCTTCGGACATCAGCACTATGCGGGTCGATGGCGTGACCGCGATTTGCGTGAAATGGCGCAGGAATTCCGTGTGGCCGGTGCGGATGGCGGAATTGGGCGGGTTGATATAGCCGTCGGCAATGCCGGTCTGGATGGCATTTGCGACCTCGGCCCAGGCGACAATCGTGCCCGATGCGCCCAGCGCCTCGATATAGGCCAGCTGTTCGGCATTCAGCGCACGCAGGCGCAGCGATGACAGGTCTTCCATCTTGGTGACTGCATGGCTGCGGTTATGAATACCGTTGGGCATACCGATATAGGTGAAGCCCACCAGACGCACACCATTGCGCACCAGCGGTTCATTCATCTGGTCCAGCAGGTCGGATTCCGCGATCACGGCATCGAATTCATCGCCATCTTCAAACATGAATGGCAGGGCCACGCCGCGGACCATGGGACTCATGCCATAGGTGGTGGATACGGTCGCCAGATTGATCTCCAACAAGCCCTGGGCCACCTGGTCAAAACGCTCGCGTTCGCTGCCCAATGTGTCGGACGGGAAGATGTTGACATCGAACCCCGTGCCTTCCAGCGCTTCGGCGAAGCCTGCGGCGAATGCGGCCTCGGCGTTGGTGGCAGGGTCGTTCACGCCATTCATGGCAATCTTGACTTCGGTTGCCGAAAGCGACGTTGTCGCCAGAAGGAAGCCAAGGCCGGTGGCCAGAAGTGTCTTTGTCATGTCTCAGTCCTCTTGGTTGTGAAACGGATCAGCGCAGCCCAAGTGCCTTGGGCAACGCCAGCGAGATTTCGGGAACAAATGTCAGCAGGATCAGAACGCCCAACTCGACCAGAAAGAACGGCAGGGTCACGCGGATCAGGCGCCAGTAATCCATCTTGACGACCGTGGCCAGAATCAGCAGCACCCCGCCCAGCGGCGGCGACAGCAAACCGATGGTGATGTTGAAACAGATCACAATGCCCAGATGCACAGGGTCAATTCCCATGGCCAGCGCAACGGGCACGAAAATGGGCGCGAACAATGCAACCGCCGCCTTCACATCCATGACCATACCCGCCAGCAGGAAAATGACGTTGATCAGCATCAGGTATTGCAGCGGCCCCAGACCCCAACCGTCAATCGTAGCCGCAATCGCTTGTGGCCATTGCATCAGTGCCGCCAGATAGCTGAAGGTCGAAATCGCGCACAGAATGATGAACAGCGCACCCAGCAAAACGCCCGTGCGGTGCAGGCTTTCGCCCACCTCGCGCCAGCCCAACTGGCCATACCCGATGCCAATCAGCAGGGCCGCCATGACAGCCACGCCCGCAGCTTCGGCCGGGGTCATGATGCCAAACAACGTGCCCCCCAGAATGATGACCGGCAACAACAACGCAGGCAAGGCCTTCAGCGCAGAGGGCAGCACCGCAGGCAGTTCGGCCCCCCGCCCGCCGGGGTGATCGTCGCGCCACGCATAGAACGCGTTCATCGCCATCAGCACAGCCGCCAGCAACAACCCCGGCACAATGCCCGCCGCGAACAGTGCCGCGATGGATGTGTCCATCAATGCGCCATAGAAAATAAGGATCGAACTGGGCGGAATGATTGGCCCGATGATGGATGATGCACCCGTAATCGCCGCCGCATAATCGCGCGAATACCCGCGCTTTTCCATTTCCGGCACCAGTGAATTGCCCAAAGCCGCCGCATCCGACACCGCAGACCCTGACACGCCCGCGAAAAACACACTGGTCAGGATGTTGACATGCCCAAGCCCCCCCTTCAGGCGCCCCACCAGCGACATGGAGAAATCGATCAGCGCCTTGGCCAGCCCGCCACGGTTCATCAGATCGCCCGCCAGAATGAACAGCGGCATCGCCAGAAAGGCGAATACATCCAGCTGGCTGAACAGGCGTTGCGGCAGCACCGCCATGTAGCGCGTGTTGTCGGACACGATGAATGTCACGATTGCAGCCGCGCCAACCGCATAGGCGATGGCCGCACCCGCAATCACGGCAACCATCAAAAACCCCAGGACGAAGACAGCTTGCATATGTTCAGACCCAGCATTCACTTAACATTTGAAACAGTATTGCGGCAAAGGCGCTATAATAAAATGAAAAGTTTTTGAAGCTTTCATAGCAATAGGCTATATCTATGACATGGATCATCGCGCAATAACCCTTCAACGCATGCAGGTTTTCTGCGCTGTATACGAGCATGGATCGTTCAGTGCGGCAGCACGCGCATTGTCAATTTCTCAACCGACGGTCAGCAAGCATCTGCGCGATCTGGAACGTGCCTTGGGAATGACCCTGTTTGTGCTGGACCACGGGCGCATCACCCCCAGCAACGAGGCGGGCTGGCTGTATCATCAAAGTAAATTCCTAAGCGAAGGTGTGCGCGAATTGTCCAAGCGCATCACGCGGTTTCGCAGTGGTGCCGAAAGACAGCTTTCTGTGGGCTGTGTGGGCATGTTGACCCGCCATCACCTGCCACAGGCCGTAGCGCGGATCATGGAACAAATGCCCGACCTGAACCTGAACCTGTGGGTGCAAACCGCGATCGAGCAGTTATCGGCCATTCGCGCAGGGCAAATAGATCTGGGAATTTGCGTTGGCATGGTCGACTGCGCCGATCTGCATGCCGTTCGGATCGGGCAGGGAAAACTGGTCCTGATGGCCCCGAAGGAAACCGCCGCCGCAGCCAGAATGCATGTTACCCCGCAAGATATCGTGGATCACGGGGTGGGCATAGATGTGCCGTTTGACCGCCCCTTGGGCAAACTGTTCCACAACTGGCTGGACGGTCGCGCCCCGTCGCAGGCTGCGGGACGTATAGTGGCCTATTCGCTTCAGCTTATGGTCCCGCTTGCACAGCAGTTGCGGCGCAGTGTGGTTATCGACAGCTTCTCGGCAAGCGCAATTATGGAAGATGACATGCAGCTGGTGGACCTGCACCCCGAAGTCACATTTGATGTGCTGGCCATTTCAGCGCGGCCGCTGGACCAGCTTGGGCCGGCGCGTGACCTGACACAGGCTTTGCAGCATATGCTGGCGGGGACCGGGTGCGGCACGAGGCAGCAAGAATAGTGCAGATTTTCCCTTGATTGGTGCGTCCATGTGCCTGACACTTTCGCAGCTTGCATCGCACCGGACGCCAAACCGACAAAAGGACTTCGCATGACACAACCGCAAGGACACCAGACACGCCTCGCAACGGCTGCCTTGATCGTGATATGCAGTGCAACCGCTGGCCATGCGCAGCTTGATGGCCATGGGCCGGATGCGTGGCGGGTCATTGATGTCGCGCCCGATGACGTACTGAACCTGCGCATGGGGCCGGGCACGCAATACCCGATTATCGGATCATTCGCCCCCGATGAAGGCGGGCTGGCGCAGACCACCTGCGTGCCGTTCATGCCCTATGGGCACGGCATGTCCCTTTCGCCCGAAAGCCGCGCAAGGCTGGACCTGCCGCCGCGCTGGTGCCTGATGGCGTCCGCCGACGCGCGCAGGCAAGGCTGGGTTTCGGCGCGGTTCCTTGCAGAGGATGCGACCCCAACAGATACGGACCCCGCACATTCCACCCGCGATGCCGAAGAAATCGCCGTGAATCTGGTCCGGCGCCTGTATACGCTTCACGATCTGGCGCTGCGCGGTCAGGCACTAAACCCGCTGGAGCCGCCGCGTATACAGGATTTTTTCTTTCTTGACGATGTCGCGCGCATCACAAACCACCCGATGGGGGCCGACCCCTTGTATGATGCCCAGGACACCGAGATAACCGATTTTCAGGTTTCGGTGGAATCCATGTATCGCGGTCTGATAACCGTGAATGCGACATTCAGGAATTTCGGACAACCGCAAACGGCCACCTTCAGCCTGCGCCCGGATACGCAGCAACCTGACGCCCCGATACGAATTCTGGAAATAACCCATCAGGACTGGCGTTTTCCGGGATAGTGAAACGCCACCACCGCGCACACTGAAACAGTGATTGCGCATCACGAAACTGCCTGTAATTTACCCATACACACAAAAAAGCTATTCAAAAATGCCCCGAAACGGTAAGGAACATGTGATAGTTCACATCGACCTGACCTACACCATCTGGGCAGCCGTTCTTACACTCGGAAGGGAGTGCTTGTGATTTCTGACGCATGTTGCACCGTCTAGTGGTCGTCGCGATGAAACAATGGCCGGGGCACATTCGCAGGGCCGTGCTGCGCAAGACCAATTTGCCAGCCGCACTGGCCCTGGTTGTCATTATCGCTGGCTGGGTTGCTGCCGAAACACAATCGCGCAACAACTACCTACAGGTCCAGCGCAATATTGTGCTGGCACAAGCGGCGGTGTTGCGCGCTGATCTGGAAGGCACGGTAAACGGGACGATCCAGCTTGTGCGTGGCTTGATCGCCACGATCGCGACCGAACCGGACATGGATCAGGCGCGCTTTGTGGAACTGGCCAGCAGGTTGCTGGCCGACCAGCAGGTGCTGCGCAATGTCGGGGCCGCGCCGGATATGGTCATCCGGATGATGTATCCGGTGGAAGGAAACGACGCGGCAATCGGGCTTGATTACGCGCGCCACCCCGACCAGCGGGACGCTGCGATGCGCGCACGCGAACTGGGCAAGATGGTGTTGGCGGGACCGCTGGACCTGTTGCAGGGGGGGCGGGGGTTCGCAGGTCGTTTTCCCGTATATGTGCCCCGCAATGATGGCCCGCCAGAATTCTGGGGGCTGGTGTCGGCGGTCATGGATGTTGACGTGCTCTACGCTCAGGCAGGGCTGAACGATGATCTGCCAATTTCCGTGATGCTGACAGGCCGGGACGCTACTGGCGCGCAAGGGCCTGCGTTTTTCGGGCCGGACATCACGCCGGAAGATGCGCCAGTGATAACCGAGGTGCAACTGCCCAGCGGATCATGGCAGATAGCGGCCCTGCCCCATGGCGGCTGGCAAACGCGCCCACCGCATATATGGACAACCCGCGCGCTGCTGTTGCTGGCGGCAATCCTGATCCTTGCGCCCAGCATACAGATGGGCCGCCTGATGGAAATGCGCCAATATGCCATCAGGGAACTGAAATCCGCCAACAGGATATTGCACCGCCAGATGCAGGAACGCGAGGCGGCGCGCGTGATCCAGCAGGAAACAGAAGCGCAGCTGCGCAACAGCCTGCAACAGCAACAAGCCATTACCAACCGGTTTCAGGATGTGGCAGATATTAGCCGTTCGTGGGTATGGGAAGTGGATGCGGACATGCGCTTCACCCATGTCTCGGACACGTTTCTGCGGCTGACCGAACTGCCCGCCGATAAAGTGCTGGGCCATACCCGTGCCGAGATTTATGCAGATAACCCGCATGCGATGCAAAGCGCAGACTGGAATTCACTGCTGGAACGGGTTGCGCGGCGTGAACCTTTCTCGGGCTTCGTGCACAGCATGATGACCGCGACAGGAAGGGAGCTTTGGGTACAGGTGTCCGGCACCCCGATGTTTGACGCGCACGGCCAGTTCACCGGATATCGGGGGGCAGGCATGGATGTGACGGAAATGCAGCTGGCCCGCGCCGCTGCCGAGGAATCAAGCCGCGTGAAAACCATGTTCCTTGCAAATATGAGCCATGAAATCCGCACACCACTGAATGGTGTCTTGGGCATAGCCGAAGCCTTGCAGGATGCGCTGCCAGACCCTGAACACCAGAAAATGGCCGAGACAATTCGCGCCAGCGGCGAAGGTTTGCTGCAAATCCTGAATGACATTCTTGATATATCGAAGATCGAAGCCGGAAAAATGCTGCTGGAGGAGACGGATTTCATTCCCGAAGATATCCTTGCGCAGGTTTGTTCGCTGCACCACCCCCGCTGCACGGAAAAAGGGCTTCGCCTGCGGATCATCCACCTTGCGCCCGAACGCGTGGCCCGCCGCGGCGACCCGCATCGGGTGCGTCAGGTGATCCATAACCTTGTCAGCAATGCAATCAAATTCACGGATCAGGGCGACGTGACCATCACGCTGAACAACATGCGCGATGGTCCTTTTGAAATAGACGTGCGCGATTCAGGCATTGGCATGACCGCCGAACAACTGGACAGGATATTCGAGGATTTCGCGCAGGCGGACGGTTCCATCACACGCAGGTTTGGTGGTACGGGACTGGGAATGTCTATCGTAAAGCGCCTTGTTACATTGATGCAGGGCACCATCAGCGTCGACTCAACCTTGGGCAGCGGAACATGTGTTCAAGTGGCCTTTCCACTGCCCGTTACGGACCAGACAACCGCCGTGCAACCGCCGGCACCCGCGAACCTTACGGGCCTGCGCCTGCTGGTCGCAGATGACATGCGCACCAACCAGATCGTGGTTCAGGCGCTGCTGGCAAACACCGGCGCCCAGATCACCATGGTCGATAACGGCGAACAGGCGGTCAATGCCTGGATGCAGGGGAAATTTGACGCGGTGCTGCTTGATATCTCGATGCCGGTTATGGACGGGCCGTCCGCACTTTCACGGATGATCCAGTATGCAGACAGCCACAGCCTTCCGCATCCGCGCGCCATAGCATTTACGGCCAATGTCATGCATCACCAGATCGAACACTATCACGCGGCCGGATTCGTTGCCTGTATTGCCAAACCGCTTAAGAAGGCGGATCTGATAAGCCAGATCGCCGCAGTTACAGGGCGGATCGCGGCATAAGGCGCGGCATTCCCGCGCCCCTGCCGTCACGCAATCTGGTCGCGCCAGCCGTGTTTGGGGGCAAACCCGACCAGATTGCGGGCCTTGTCGATCGCATAAACCGTATCATTGCCTGCAATGCTGCGGCGGACAGGCACGCCTGCGTAAAAACGCGCAATAACCTCTTGGGTGGGAATTCCGACAGAGGTGTCGGGATTTGCCACATTGAACACCTGATACCCCAGCCCGTCTGTGCGCAGACAACACGCCACCATATGCCCCAGATCACGCGCATCGATATAGCCGAAGATATTGCGCCTGCGCCGTGACGGGTCTTGCACGAAAGCAGGGAACATTTCGCTGTATTCATGCGGTTCAATCACGTTATTGATCCGCAACCCGTAAATATCAACGCCGGTACGCGCCTGAAATGACCGCGCTGTTACTTCATTGGCGACTTTCGACATGGCATAGCTGTCATGCGGCACGGTCGGGTGATCCTCGTCCACGGGCAAATAGGCGGGGCGCACCTCTCCTTGTGCGAAGCACACGCCATAGGTTGTTTCCGAAGACGCAAAAATCACCTTGCGAATGCCCAGCTTCACAGCAGCCTCAATGACATTATAGGTGCTTAGGGTGTTCACGCGAAACACCTCGGAGTCGGAGGTCACCAGAATGCGCGGGATCGCGGCAAAATGCACCACTGCATCGAAGCGCGGCACACCGGCGGGATCATCCAGTTCATCCATACCCGCAAGCCCGGACATTGCCGAATAGACCTGCCCGATATCCGTCAGATCCACCTTCAGGTTATCCACACGCGGATCATCCAGCGGCACCAGATCGGCATTCAACACCCTGTGCCCCTGATCCAGCAAATGGGACACCGCATGTTTGCCCGCCTTGCCCGAACCGCCCGTAAAGAAAATTCGCATGGAAACCCGCCTGTATTGTGTTGCCGAACTGGCTGTGGGTGCACGGTAAGGGACAAGCGCCGGACAATGCAAGCCCTGCACGCAGACCTACATTGTGTTGGGCAGGAACAGAACCAGCGCCGGAAACAGGATCAGCAGGATCAGGCGAATGACATCGGTTGCAACGAAGGGCAGCACACCGCGGAAAATCGTGGTCAGCCGAACGCCTTTGGATAACGTGTTGATCACAAACACATTGATACCCATGGGTGGCGTTATCATACCCAGTTCCGCCACCATCACGATAATGACACCGAACCAGATGGGGTCAAACCCCAGATGCATGACAACCGGAAACACGATGGGCACCAGCAACAGGATCATGGCCATCGTGTCCAGAATGCAGCCCGCGATGATAAACGCAATCAGGATCAGCGCCAGCGTGCCATGTGCGGACATGTCCAGACTGACCAGCCACGCTGTCAGCTTTTGCGGGGATCGTGTGATGGCCAGAAAATAGCCAAACAATACTGCCCCGATCAGCACCGTGAAAATCGACACTGAAATGCGCAGGGTTTCCACCAGTGACCGCAAAATCTTGTCAGTGTTCAACTGCCCGCGTGCAACCCCGATGGCCAGCGTGGCAATGGCACCAAGGGCAGATGCCTCGGTCGGGGTGGCGACACCCAGATAGATGGCCCCGATCACCGCCGCAAACAGCAACATGACCGCCCAGACCCCCGACAGTGACGCCACCGCATCGCGCAGGACAAACGGCTGCCCGTCCGGCAGGCCCCGCCCATAGGCAATGCGGATTGTCAGCATATACAGCACAATCGCCATCAGACCGGGAATGATGCCCGCGATGAACAACTGGCTGACATCGGTTTCGGTAATGAACGCATAGATGACCATCACCACTGATGGCGGGATCATGATGCCCAATGTGCCGCCCGCCGCAATCACGCCCGTGGCCATATCCTCGCGGTAGCCATAGCGGCGCATTTCTGGCAGGGCCACGCGGGTCATTGTGGCCGCTGTGGCCACCGAACTGCCCGATATGGCCGCAAACCCGCCGCAGGCCACCACCGTGGACATGGCGACCCCGCCGCGCAACGGGCCGAACCATGCACTGGCGGCGCGGAACACTTCACGGCTTAGGCCGGAATTGGTGGCAAGCGCGCCCATCAGGATGAAAAACACCACAAGGCTCAGGTGGAAATCCGTCAGCACGCGAATGGGCGATGTGGCCAGCAGGTTCAGGGCCGGCGTCCAGCCGCGAATGGCCGCGAAGCCGCCCACGCCCACCAATGCCAGTGCCACCCCCACCGGAACGCGCAGCAGCAGCATGGCAAACAATGCGGCGAACCCGCTGATGGCGACAATATCAGCGTATGCCACGGGTGACCTCTTTGAAATCCATATCCTCGGAAGATTCGACCTGATCATGGCCAGTGACAATCCGCACCAGCTTGATCGAAATGGTCACGATGCTGGCGGCAATCCCTGCCCAGATCAGCCCAAGAAACGGCCAGATCGGAATGCGCAAATCGAAGGTGGTTTCCCCCGATATACGCGCGCTGTCCACACGTCCGAACATTTTCCATGCAACCAGCGCGGCAAAACACAGCAGAAAGGCCCATGCCAGCGCATCAATCCCCCGGCGAATGCGGGGGCTGACGGTCTGGGCCACAATATCCACCTGCACATGCCCGCCGCGCAACCCGATCACCGCGAACCCCCATGCCAGACACGCCCCCAGCAACAGGCGCGAGAAATCGAAACTGTCGGGAACCGGCCATGCAAACACATATCGCCCCAGCGTGGAGGCCACGACCAGCAACGTCACAGCCCCCAGAAGGACTGCCGCGACCAGTTCCACAGCGCGCATGTAAAGATGAAGCAGACGCATCATTCAGGCACCAACGGTGTAATCAGCGGAAAAAGGGTGCGCGCGCCGCACATACCGGCGCGCGCGATCATGGCTTATTCGTAGGCTGCGCCCACAGCCTGCAAACGTGCAGTCAGGTCTTCCAGCGCGGCTTGCGGGTCCGCAAGTCCGGCATTGGCAGCCGCTTGTGCCCATTCTTCGCGCAACTGGTCCGACAGCGCCTGCCACTGTGCCATCTGCGCATCATCAGGGGTGTAGAAGACATGCCCTTCCTGATCCACAAGGCGCGCACGGCCAGAGGATTCCTGCTCGGCCCACGCAGCGTTGATCCGTTCGGACCATTCGGGCGTGCAATGTGCATCAATCACTTCGCGGTTTTCGGGTGACAGGCTGTCATACACGCCTTGGTTCATGGCATAGACAAACGTCACCGAATACAGCGGCAGGTCCAGATGGTGTGTGACAATATCGGCCACATTGAACACCGACAGGCTGTGCCATGGCGACACAGTCGCATCTGCGCCACCGGATGACAGGATCGCGCGCATTTCAGGAACCGGCACTTGCACGGGGCTTGCGCCCATCAGGCTGATCATGCGGGCAATCGTGCCCTGCGGGGGACGAATGTTCATGCCCGCGTAATCACCGGGTTCCGCGATGGGGCCGCGCGTTGCATGGAACGTGCCCGGATCATGCAGGTTGACCAGACAGACATGCACATCCGGCATTTCCTGTGCGGCATGCTGCATATACCATTCATGCAGGGCGCGGTTGGCTGTGGTGCCGTTGGACACAAGGAACGGCAGTTCCCCAGCTGCAATAATGGGGAAACGCCCCGCCTGATAGCCCGGATTGACGAAGGCGATATCGACAATGCCATCGCGCGCAAGGTCGTAATGGTCCGGCGCGGACCCAAGTTGCTGGGCGGGATACAGGTCAACCTGAATACGTCCGTCCGATGCCGCAGCGATTGATTCCGCCCATTCGGTCATGCCGTCCGTGTGCACTTCATGCACCGGCGGCAGCCAATGCGACAGCGCAAGCGTCACTTCTTGTGCGGTCGCAGCACTGCCTATGGCCATAGCCAGCGTTGCCCCTGTCATCATTACCTTTGCAGTCATGCTGTATCCTCCCTGATGTCTGCATGGATTGAATTTGTGGTCCGGCGCGCGGCGGCTTGCATGCGACGCGGCCTAAAGAGTTTCGCTGCGCTTACAGCTGCTTCAAGTTTGCAATGACACGATCAAGCGCGGCCAGCAGGTCTGTCACCTCGGCCTCGCTGAACCCTGCCAGCGTTTGTTCTTCCACGGCCTGCGCCTTGCGCGTCAGATCGGCGGTAACCTTTTCACCCAGCTTTGTGGCCCATACGGCATTGCTGCGGCGGTCGCCTTCGACTGCGCGACGCTCTACAATGCCGTTGGCTTCCAGCCGGTCCAGAATGGGCACCAGACTGGACCGCTGAAGCCCCACTGCTTCTGCGACGCGGTGCTGCGGCTGGCCGGGGTTGGCACAGATAATGGACAACAACCCCAGATATCGCGCGGCGCCCCCATGGTCCGGCGTGCAGGCCTCGAACGACTTATACGCCAGAATTTGCGCCATACGCAGCCGGAAGTTGATGCTTCCGGCCAGTTCCGGCTGCAACGCCAGTTCATCCTGCGGCGCGTCGTCCAAATCAGATTTAGCCAAAACAGATTTCGCCAGCATTGTTCTGCACCATATTGATTGATGTCGAACTATTCGATAACATCACATATATCTTTTGTCCAGCCGTTCTTTCGGCACAAGCTGGAGCGCACCCCGATGACCCCGACCCCTGCCCCCGCCATATGGCCAGCAAACCGCGATGGCCTTGCCCTTGTGGATACGACGCTTGGCGACATGCTGGACACACAAGCCGCCCGCTTTGGCACGCGCATGGCGGTTTGCGTGGATGATGCGGAACGGGGCGAAGCCGTCACATGGACCTATGAGGAACTGCGCGCCCATGCCGACCGTGCCGCGCGCGGTTTGATAGGTTTGGGTGTGCAGGCAGGCGACCGTGTGGCGCTGATGGCCCCGAACTGTGCGGAATGGGTCCTGCTGGAATACGCGCTGGCCAAGGTGGGCGCGGTGCTGGTCACGGTCAACCCCGCGCTGAAACGGGATGAACTGGCCTATGTGCTGGCGCAAGGGCGCGTCAGCGCGCTGATCTTCGCGCCGCAATTTCGCGGGGCGGATATTGGCGCGGACCTGCTGGCACTGATGCCAGATCTGGCCAGTGTCACGGACGGTCACCGCGACCAGCCTGCAGAATTTCCGCTGCTGCGCAATCTTGTGTGCATTGGCAAGGGCGGTAGTGCGTTCGCGCGGCCCTTCGCGGAAATGCTGGATCTGGGCGATACTGTGCCCGACAGCGCGCGCCAGACCCGTCAGGCCGCAGTGAAGGCCCGCGATGTGGCGCAAATTCAATATACCAGCGGCACCACCGGCAAGCCCAAAGGCGCAATGCTGACGCATCATTCCACGCTGAACAACGCCCGCCTGATGGCAGATCGCGGCGGATATACGCCCGATGATGTGATGCTGTCGGCCATGCCGCTGTTTCACACAGCCGGATGTGTGTGCAATGTCATGGCCATGCTGGCCTGTGGCGGATCTCTGGTCACGATGGACGCGTTCGACCCCGCGCGCATGCTGGCCCTGTGGCAAACCCACCGCCCGACCTTGCTGAATGCCGTGCCCACCATGATGACCCGTATGCTGGAACATCCCGACGCCGCACGCACCGACCTGCGCACGCTGCGCCGCGTCGTTTCCGGCGGCACCAATATTCCCCCCAGCCTGATGCGGCGCATGCGTGACCAGACGGGCGGCGAGCCGTTGATCATTATGGGCATGACGGAATGCAGCCCCGTCATAACCCAGACATGGCCCGATGACGACCTTGAAACCCGCCTGCAAACGGCGGGCACCCCCCTGCCGCATACCGAAATCCGCATCATCGATCCTGACACCGGCGCGGTTGTGCCATTTGGCACAGCCGGTGAATTGTGCATTCGCGGTTATCTGACTATGGCGGGCTATTTCGACATGCCCGACAAGACCGCCGAAACAATCGACAGTGACGGCTGGCTGCATAGCGGCGATCTGGCGGTGCTGGAGGCCAGCGGCCATTTGCGCATCGTCGGGCGCCTGAAGGACATGATCATTCGTGGCGGTGAAAACGTCTATCCGGTGGAAATTGAAACCTGCCTGCTGGACCACCCGTCCGTCAGTCAGGCGCAGGTCGTGGGCGTGCCCGATCCCGAGTTGGGAGAGGAGATTTTCGCCTTCGTTGTACCCACAGAGGGCAGCACTGCAACAGAAACCGACTTGCAAGGCTTTTGCAAAACCCGCATGGCACGCCACAAGATGCCGAAATATATTTCCATTGTGGACCGGATGCCCATGACGGCAAACGGCAAGATCCAGAAATTTGCGCTGCGCAAAGCGGCAGCGGACGCCATTGCAAATGGCACGATAAAGGCGGTGCGCAGATGACAAACTCCCCCCTGCTGACAAAACGCGATGGTGCTGTTCTGGTCCTGACCCTGAACCGGCCCGAAGCGCGCAATGCCCTTAGCCCCGAATTGATCTGCCGGCTGGCCGACACGCTGGCAAATGCCGCCGACGACCCCGATATCCGGTGCATTATCCTGACGGGTGCGGGCGAACAGGCGTTCTGTTCGGGCGGCGATCTGGCGCTGTCATTGCCACTGCTGTCAGGCGCGCGCGCACCCCAAACCGACTGGGACCACCGCCTGCTGAATGAAGACGGGCTGGATGCGCGCATCGCGTTTCGCGGGTTTGAAATGAACAAACCCGTCATTGCCGCGATCAATGGCCCGTGCATGGCGGGCGGAATGGAAATGCTGCTGGGCACCGACATCAGGCTGGCTGTGCCGCATGCACGGTTTGCCCTGCCCGAAGCGGCGCGCGGCGTCATTCCCTTCGCGGGGGCGCTGGTGCGGCTGCCGCGCCAGATCCCCTATGCGCTGGCCATGGAAATGTTGCTGACGGGCACTGCCATAGACGCCGAAACCGCACTGAAGGCGGGGCTTGTCAGTCGCATTGTGCCCGGCGAAGACCTTATGACCGCCGCCATGGACATAGCCCAGCGCATTGCAGAAAACGCCCCGATTGCGGTGCGTGAAATCAAGCGCACGGTCACTGCGGCAAGCGGGCTGACCCTGAATGCGGGCTTCGATCTGGAAGACCGCGCCAAGGATGTTGTTATGGCGACGGATGACGCGCGCGAAGGGCCGCGCGCCTTTATCGAGAAGCGCAAGGCGGTCTATCATGGAAGGTAATGCGCAGACATGCAGGCTGGATGGCAAAACCGTCATTGTCACGGGTGCGGGACAGGGCATAGGCAAAGCCACGGCACTGGCACTGGCGCAAGCAGGTGCGGCAGTTATCGTCAATGATGTGGACAAAGACGCCGCCAATTCGGTTACTGGCACCATACACGAACAGGGCGGCCAGGCTGCAACAGTGATTGCCGCCATCGGCACAGACGGGGCCGCAGAGGCCTGTGTCAGCGCAGCGGTAGACCATTTCGGCCGGCTGGACGGGCTGTTTGCCAATGCAGGTGTGCTGCGCGACAGTGTCTTGTGGAAAACCGAAGATGACGCGTTTGATATGGTCATCACCACCCATCTGCGCGGCACATTTCAATGCGCGCGCGCGGCAGTGCGGCAGTTTCGCGCGCAAGGCGGGGGCGGCAGCCTGATCTATGCGGCGTCCCCCGCTGGCCAGTCGGGCAATTTTGGTCAGGGGGCCTATGCTGCGGCCAAGGCGGGAATTGTCGGCATGATGCGCAGCCATACGCTGGAACTTGCACGCGACAAGGTGGCGGTCAACGCCATCATCCCCACGGCGCTGACACGCATGACCGCAACCATTCCCGCACTTGCCCCGCATGTGGCCGCCATGGAACAGGGCCACCCCCTGCCCGATAATTTGCGCGCGAAACATGGCATCGGCACCGCGCAGGACATCGCCCCGCTGGTTGTGTTTCTGGCATCTGACGCAGCGCGCGGCATATCGGGGCAATGTATCGGCATTGGCGGGGACCGCCTGTCGCTGTGGTCGCACCCGTCCGAAATACGGACCGCAACCCGTTCCGGGGGCTGGAGTGTCGAAGACCTGGCGCATGGCTGGCATGATTTCAGTGCGGATGCGGTGCAACCTGTCGGCGTTCCGCTGGTGTTTGACTGATACCTTATGCAGCCCTGAACCCAACGGAACTTCGGTCCGGACGGTCGCAAGGGGGATCACGGCGCGGCAGAAACCCGCTGGGACAATGGCATTTGTGCCAATGGCCTTGCACGGCACGGCACAGATTGTATTCAGGTCAGTGCCCCGCTGCATGGAACCTGTAGAATGACAACGCCCCAGTTTCTGGTCTTCGCAATCCTTGCCGCAACACTTGCGCTGTTTCTATGGGGTCGTCTGCGCCATGATGTCGTCGCACTTGTGTCGCTGATGGCCTGTGTAATTGCAGGGCTTGTTCCCGCGACCGAGGCGTTTTCCGGATTCGGACACCCCGCAGTCATCACCGTGGCCTGTGTTCTGATCCTTAGTCAGGGGTTGCAGAATACGGGTGCAGTGGACTGGCTGGCACGCAAGGCCCTGCCAAGGCAGGCGGGCCTGCTGGCCAGTATGACCGCGCTTATGGGCCTTGGGGCGCTGCTGTCGGGGTTTATGAACAATGTCGGGGCCATGGCGCTGCTTATGCCTGTGGCCGTCAAACTTGCGGGCAGGCTGGACATGACTGCGGGACAGGTGCTGATGCCGCTGGCGTTCGGCACCATCCTTGGCGGAATGACCACCCTGATCGGGACACCGCCCAACCTGATCGTTTCGGGGTTTCGCGCCGAAACAGGGCTGGGACATTACGGAATGTTCGATTTTGCGCCGGTGGGCGCGGCGGTTGCGGTGGTTGGGGTGCTGTTTGTCGCGCTGTTGGGCTGGCGGCTGGTTCCCGCACGCAAGGCGTCCGGATCCGAGAGTTTCGAGACGGGCAACTACCTGACAGAAGTGCGCGTGCCCGACGACAGCAAGGCCGTTGGCCTGACCCTGCGCGCCTTCGAGCGCGAGATCGAAGACAGCGAGTCGCAAGTTGTGGGGCTGGTGCGCAACGAGGTCCGCATCACTGCGCCCCATGGCGGGCGGCGCATTCGCGCAGACGATATTCTGGTTCTGGAAGCGGATGTGGAAACGCTGGCGAAAGCCTTGTCCGTCTTTGACATCAAACTGGAAGAACAAGGCCCGTCTTCCGACACACCCGATGTGCAGGACGCAACCACGACGAAACCGGACGAAACGGATGATAAACCCGACGATGATACGGATGACGACAGCACAAAACGCGACGAAGACGTCGTGCTGCGCGAACTTGCTGTGCTGCCCGGTTCCAGCATTGTCGGACGCTCGGCCAGTGATCTGCGGTTGCGCACGCGCTACGGGCTGAACCTGCTGGCCGTTTCGCGCGAAGGCCGCCCCCCGCGCGCACGTCTGCGCACCCTGAACCTGAAATCAGGGGATCTGTTGCTGATGCAAGGCCCCGCCGAAGTGCTGTCTGATTTCATCAACGACACCGGCTGTGTGCCCCTTGGCGAACGTGAATTGCGTATCCCCGACCGGCGCATGGCGCTGATCGCGGGGGCCATCATGCTGGGATCGGTGGGTATTGTCACCGCTGGCCTGTTGCCTGCGGCAGCCGCGTTCACATTGGGGGTGATCGCATCCATGCTGTTTCGCACAGTGCCGCCGCGACAAGTCTACACGGCAATCGACTGGCCGGTGATCGTGTTGCTGGCGGCATTGATCCCTGTTGCAGGCGCAATGCAGGCGACAGGGGCGGCCGATATACTGGCGCGGTTTCTGGTCAGCACAATCGCGCAGGGCAACGCCATTGCCGCGCTGGTCGTGGTGCTGATTACAACGATGCTGCTGTCGGATGTGATGAACAATGCCGCAACCGCTGCCGTGCTGTGCCCCATTGCAATCGGGATCGCCGGTGCATTGGGTGTCAATCCCGACAGCTTCCTGATGGCAGTGGCGATCGGGGCATCCTGTGCGTTTCTGACACCGATAGGGCACCAGAACAACACGCTTATCCTTGGGCCGGGCGGTTTCGGATTTGGCGATTACTGGAAACTGGGCCTGCCACTGGAGGCGCTGGTCGTTGCCGTCAGTATTCCGATGCTATTGTGGATATGGCCGTTATGACGCAGCACAACACATAAGGCCTTACAGCGCTGCTGCGGTAGTCAACATGCAAAATGAAAAGCACCGCCGCGCAAATATTCATGCGCGGCGGTGCGTATCGATATAGTGTTCTATCGTCAGTCGCGGTTTTAGCGATGGGTCGGTGCGTTGCCGCCAACCACTGTCCCTGCCGCTGCGCCGCCCAGAATTGCGGCTGTCCGGCCCGACCCTGACCCGATTTGCGTGCCCGCTGCGGCGCCCACAAGACCACCCGTTGCCGCATTGATTTGCGGATCGTTGGTGCAACCGGCCAACACGCCCAGACCTGCTACGAATACCGCGGTGATTGTAACTTTCTTCATTTCTGTGATCCTTTTATCTCACAAGCGTTCCTGAACCTTCGATGCGAAAGCAACTGCAAATCGCGACCCTTTCGGACACCAGCACCGTTGAACACACCATTCGTCTACCGATACCATCTGCACTGATGCAAAGGATGCTCTCGTCCCAATGATAACGCCGCAGACCGTGAAAAAGTTTCACCCCCTATGGCAGTTCACGCCGGTATCGTCGCACTTGTGCCCCGTATTTAACGGCACACACAGGCTGATATCGCATTATAGTCCAATGCTGGCACCCCCAACATAAAACTGCACACCATGTCACACATCTGTGTGAAAACCTGCGGGTCATACGCCCACGGGCCAGTGCGCGCACCAGCGCCCTTGGGGTATGTCGCATTCACGGGACATACCCTACTGAACGGTTTTGCATGTTCGAGAAGGCCGAAACCGGTTCCCGGTTTCAAGCAATACGCGCTACAGCATCAGAGGAACAAAGGTAACCGCAACCAGAACCACGATCAGCATGCAAAGATACGGCACGATTGCGCGGATAATACGTTCCAGCCCGATGCCAGTGACCGAAGATGCCACATATAAATTGATCGCCACCGGCGGGGTAATCATTCCGATCGCCAGCCCCATGACAATGATGATCCCGAAATGCACCGGATCAACGCCAAGCTGCACGGCAAGCGGCAGCAAAATCGGGGTCAGGATGATCAGCGCGGATGCCGTCTCGATGAAAACGCCTGTAAGCAGGATCAGCACCAGCATCAATGCAAGAATCAGATAGGTTTCGGTCGAAAAGCCCAGCACGAAGCGCGCGATTGTACCGGGAACCTGCCAGCTGGACAGCGCCCAGCTTAGGGCCGCAGATGATGCAATCACAATCATGATCACGGCCGTCGTCACGCCCGACCGGACCAGCAGGTGATACAAGTCGCGCAAACTGATATCGCGGTAGATAAACAACGACACCAGAATGGCGTAATTCACGGCAACCACTGCGGCCTCACTCGGGGTGAAAATACCGGAAAAAATGCCCCCCAGAATGATGACCGGCGTCATCAACCCCCAGAATGCCGCGCGGAACGTGCGCCAGATTGTGGACAGCGCAAATTTCTGACCCGCCGGATAGGCCCGCCGGTAACCTTGCACCAAGGCAATCGCCATCAGCCCCAACCCCATCGCCAGACCGGGGATAAACCCGCTTAGGAACAGTCGAGAGACGGATTCCTGCGCGATCACCGCATAAATGATCATCGGAACCGATGGCGGGATAACCACCCCGATTGTTCCGCTGGCCGCAATCAGGCTGGCAGCGGATGCGGGATCATAGCCCTTGCGTGTCAGTTCGGGAACCAATGTCGATGACACCGCCGCCGTGGTCGCCGCACCAGACCCCGAGATTGCCGCAAAGAACATGCCCGCCAGCACCGACACCACAGACAACCCGCCGCGCACAAACCCGATCAGGGCCTCGGCAAAGGCGACCAGCCGCGCACTGACGGCACCACGCGCCATAATATCGCCTGCCAGAATGAACATCGGGATCGCCACAAGCGCGAAGGAATTTATACCCGAAAACATTTGCTGTGGCATAACCAGCAACGGCACACCCGCCGCATACATGGCCGCAAGGGTCGCCGCCCCGATGGCGATTGCAACAGGCACACCAACCAGAAGAAACACGGCAAACAGGCCGAACAGCAGCAAGCTCATTGTGGCATGCCCCCTTGCCCGTCCAACCTTTGGCCGAAGATCAGACGCAGCAAATCACTCAGGCTGAACCACGCGATCAATCCGGCAGACAGCGGGATCACGGCATAAATATACGTCATCTGGATGCGCAGCGCAGGCGAGCGCTGGAAAGAACTCATGTCCATATAGGCCAGTCCCAGCCATGCCAGCGCCACGGCAAAGCCGCATGTTACCGAAAGCGCCGTAATCTGGATAATATGGCGCGGGGTGCGTGGCACCGCATCCGCAAGAAATGTCACGGCAATATGCTTGCCCTGATGCCACGCCAAGGCAGCCCCCAGAAAGGTAAGCCAGATCATCAGAAAGCGCGCCACCTCCTCGGTCCAGCCGACGGCGGTGAAGAACACGCGGCTGACAATCTGAAGTGTGATGACCGCAATCAACGCGGCCATCCCCAGTGCCACAACGGGCTTAAGGATGGCCGCAAGGGCATTATCAACAATGCCAATCAGACGCAGCATTTATTCGATCGCGGCCCGAATACGCGCAAGGTAGTCGCCGAACGCCTCGCCATAGCGGTCATAGACGGGCATGATGGCCTGCTGAAATGCCACCAGGTCGGCGTCATCGATGATCGACATGCCGGCGGCGCGCAACTCTTCAAGCTGGGACAATTCCATTTCAGCGTTGAACGCGCGGGCGGCTGCACCGGCCTCGGCGGCGGCTTCGACAACAAGCTCTTGCACGGCGTCTGGCAGGTTGTTCCATGTCGGCATGCCCATGACCACAACCGCAGGGGCATAGGTGTGGCGCGTCATGGTCATATGCATCTGGGTTTCATTCAGTTTGAACGAATGGATCACGCCCACCGGATTTTCCTGCCCGTCAATCGTGCCTTGCTGCATGGCGGTCAGGGCCTCGGTCCAGGCCATGGGTATGGCGTTGGCCCCCAATTCGCGGAATGTGTCGGTATAGACAGGGTTTTCCATGACACGAATGCGCAAGCCGTCAATATCTTGCGGGCTGCGAACTTCGCGCTGGCTGTTGGTCAGGTTCCGGAAACCGCGTTCGGAATAGGCCAGCCCCTTCAGGTTGACTTCTTGCAGGCGGTCCAGAAGTTCCTGACCGATCTCGCCATCCAGCACATCATAAGCGGCCTGTGGTGACGGGAACAGGAAGGGAAGCTCGAACACGGCCATATCTTCCAGAAAGTTGGCAACAGGTCCGTTGGTGATAACACCCATATCGACCGAGCCGATCTGCATGCCTTCCAGCAGGGTGCGTTCGTCCCCAAGGCTGGCATTCGGGAACAGTTCGACAGTAACCTTGCCATCTGTGCGGGCCTCGACGATTTCCTTGAACTGTGTCGCGGACACATGGAACGCATCCTGTTCATTGACAACATGTGCAAGGCGCAGGTTGATCGGTTCCATATCAGCAAAATCTGCCATTGCGGCGGTGCCGCTTGCCATAGCGAAAGCTGCCGCCAGGGTAATCATATTCGGTTGCATGTCTATCCTCCCTTTTGAATTTCCGGCGCATGGCGGGCGCCGCATATGCCCGACAGGCGCCGCCACATTCACGACTTGGGCGTAGCATTGCCCGTTTTCCGCGCCGCGTTCAAGCCCGCCCTGACACATAGCCTCTGGAACGATTCCGGCCGCCGCACGTTAGATAGGCTGGAGGAAGCCATGTCATCATTCCGCAAAAACCGCATCACCAAACCGATTTTCCAGTGGGCCAAAGGCGCTATGCCCGGCTTGTCCGCAACAGAACAGGAAGCGCTGGAAGCGGGTGAAGTGTGGTGGGACGCCGAATTGATGTCCGGCAATCCGGATTGGGAAAAACTGCTGGCTGTACGCCCGCCATCGCTGACACCACAGGAACAGGCGTTTCTTGACGGACCCTGCGTCACGCTTTGCGACATGCTGGACGACTGGGCCATCAACCGCATCGATGGTGACCTAAACCCCGAAGTCTGGCGCTTCATGCGCGAGAACGGTTTTTTCGGCATGATCATCTCCCGAAAATACGGCGGATTGGGTTTCTCGGCCTTCGCCCATTCCGAAGTTGTGCGCCGCCTGTCCATGGTTTCGATCCCCGCAGCAGTAACAGTGATGGTGCCAAACTCCCTTGGACCGGGCGAGTTGCTGCACCTGTTCGGGACTGACGACCAGAAGGATTACTGGCTGCCCCGACTGGCCGATGGTCGGGAACTGCCCGCCTTTGGCCTGACCAGTGACGACGCGGGGTCGGACGCTTCTGCGATGGTCGACAGCGGGATTGTGTGTCACGGCGAATGGCAGGGCAAGCAGGTGCTGGGCATCCGGCTGAACTGGGCCAAACGCTACATCACACTGGCACCCGTGTGCACGCTGCTTGGACTTGCCTTCAAGTTGCATGATCCGGACGGGTTGCTGGGCGACGATCCGGAACCCGGCATTACCTGTGCGCTGGTTCCGACTGATCTGGCAGGGGTCGAAACCGGACGCCGCCATATTCCCGCAGGCACCATGTTCCAGAACGGGCCGACAACAGGCAAGGATGTCTTTGTTCCCTTGGAAAACATTATTGGCGGTCCCGAGCAGGCAGGCAAGGGCTGGATGATGCTGATGAGTGCGCTGGCAGCCGGTCGCGGGGTTTCCCTGCCGTCACTGGCATGTGCCGGCACGACACTGGCCGCGCATTCCAGCGGGGCTTATGCGCGGGTGCGTCACCAGTTCAACCTGCCTATTGCCCAGTTCGGCGGCATTCAGGAACCGCTGGCACGTCTGGCCGCGAATGCATATGCCGTCAATGCCGCGCGCCACCTGACCTGCGCCGGACTGGATGAGGGGCGCGCGCTGTCTGTCATTTCCGCGCTTATGAAATATTCAGCCACCGAACGGATGCGCAGCGCCATCGATGATGCAATGGATATTCACGCGGGCAAGGCGGTCATTGACGGACCCATGAATTACCTTGGGGCCAATTACCGTGCGGTGCCAGTGGGTATTACCGTTGAGGGGGCCAATATTGTAACCCGTTCGCTGATGGTTTTCGGTCAGGGGGCAATCCGGGCGCATCCGCATTTGCTGGATGAAATTCAGGCATTGGAACAGGGGCAGGCACAGGCGGGGCTTGACGCGTTCGACACACATTTCTGGCGCCATGTCCGGCATTCCATACGCACACTGGGACGCAGTGTCGGGCGCGCGATAACCGGCGCGCGCTTCGCACCGGCCCCGCGCATGGCCCAAGAGGCGCATGACGCCCCCATATATCGTGAACTCGCCCGCTGGTCAGCCGCCTATGCGATCACTGCGGATATGGCATTTCTGACCATCGGGGGCGGATTGAAGCGTATGGAAATGCTCTCTGGCAGAATGGCAGATATCCTGAGCGAGCTTTACATCACCTCGGCAGTGCTGAAGCGCTGGCAAGATCAGGGCAGACAGGCCGAGGATTTTGAACTGGTCGCCTATAATGCGCAGCGTTCCTTTGCCCGCATCAGCGCCCTTCTGGATGAGACGATCGCAAATTTCCCTTCACGCAGTGCAGCGCTGCTGCTGCGGATGATTACCCTGCCGCGCTCGGTCGCGCGCCCCCCCTCGGACCGGCAAATCGAACGCTGTGCGGCACTTGTCAGCACGGCCGGACCTGCGCGCGACAGGCTGTGCGGCGATCTGGGCGGTCCGGGCCAAAGTGCTGGCATCAAGGCCCTGAACGACGCGTTTGACAAAACGAACGCAGCCGCCCCCCTGCGCCGGAAATTGCGGGAACTGGACATGTCCGCCACACAGGCACTTGAGGCGGGACTTCTGACACAAGCGCAGAAGGACCAGCTTGATGAGCTTGCGCGCGCAACCGCCAAGGTGGTTGCCGTGGATGATTTCAGCAAGGAAGAATTTTCCGCACTCCTGCCTGCTGCCGGACAGACAACCCGAACGCCAAAGCCACCGGAGGCCGCCGAATGACACAAACCCAAGACGTATTTCTGGTTGACGGCGCGCGCACCCCCTTTCTGAAGGTGCGCGGCAAGCGCGGGCCGTTTACACCTGTCGATCTGGCCGTGCAATGTGGCCGCCCCCTTCTGGCACGCGCAAATATTGCGCCGGATGCGTTCGACATGGTCATACTGGGCTGTGTGAATGTCATTGCCGATGAAATGAACCCTGCCCGCGTTGCCGCGCTGCGGCTGGGTATGGGGGCGCGGATGGTTGCGTTCACGGTCCAGATAAACTGCGGATCCGGCATGCAATCCATCGATACCGCATTCCGCACCATCCGCGAAGGGTCGGCCGATCTGGTGCTTGCGGGCGGGACAGAGGCCCTTAGTCACGCGCCATTGGTGCTGCGCGATGATGCCGTCGATTGGCTGGCAGGCATGCAAGCGGCCTCTGGTCCGCTGGCGTCTGCACAGCAGGCGTTGAAGGCCAGACCATCACATCTGAAACCGGTCGTAGGGCTGGAACGCGGGTTGACCGACCCGATTACCGATCTTGGCATGGGCCAGACAGCCGAAATTCTGGCCCACCATTTCGGCATTAGCCGGAAAATGGCCGACACCTATGCCGTAGAAAGCCACGCCCGCCTGCGTGCCGCGCAGGAAAACGGCGTATTGACGGATGAAGTCCTGCCCGCCTTTGACCGGAACGGAAACGCATATCATGCCGATGATGGCCTGCGTGCAAACAGCAATGTCGGGAAACTGGGCGGATTGAAGCCCGTTTTTGAAAAACCCTTCGGACAGGTCACTGCAGGCAATTCGTCGCAAGTGACCGATGGGGCAAGTTGGTGCATTCTTGCATCTGCCCGCGCTGTAGAAGCCCATAACCTGACGCCGGTTGCGCGGCTGGTGGACAGCGAATGGGCTGCCCTTGACCCGTCCGTCATGGGGCTTGGTCCGGTTATGTCGACCACACCATTGATGTCGCGCCACAACTATGGCTGCGATGACATTGACCTTTGGGAAATAAACGAAGCCTTTGCCGCGCAGGTGCTGGCCTGTCTGGCCGCTTGGCAAGATCCCCGCTTTTGCCGTGATGTTCTGGGGCTTGCGGACAGCTTCGGGGCCATCCCGCGTGACAAACTGAACGTCAATGGCGGCGCTATTGCACTGGGGCATCCTGTCGGGACCAGTGGAAACCGCATCGTGCTGCATCTGGCAAACGCGCTGAAGGCAACGGGCGGCAAGCGCGGAATTGCAACCGAATGTATCGGCGGCGGACAAGGCGGCGCAATGCTTCTGGAGGCTGTATAATGACCACCCGAATGCAAGATTATCTGAACGCATCAAGGCTGGAACTGGGAAACACCGCCGGTGCCTTGGGCGACGGGCACTGGCGCTATGGTGTTGATGATGACGGGATCGGCTGGCTGGTGCTTGATTGCACGTCATCCTCTGTCAACACGATCTCGGACAAGGTGCTTGAACAACTGGACACCCACCTGTCACAGATCGAGGCGGCTATGCCCAAAGCGCTGGTTCTGCGGTCGTCGAAGTCCGCAGGCTTTGCGGCCGGGGCCGATATAAATGCCCTTGCGGGACTGGCAACAGATCAGGCCGAAACGCTACTGGGCGATGCGCATGCGGTTCTGCACCGCTTGCAAGGGCTATCGTGCCCAACAATCGCGGTCATTCACGGCGCGGCACTGGGTGCAGGGTTTGAAGTGGCGCTGGCATGCGATTACCGCGTTGCGATTGACGGTGCATCTTTCGGCTTGCCAGAGGTGCAGCTGGGCCTGCATCCCGGTTTGGGCGGCACTGTGCGCCTGCCCGCCTTGATTGGTCCGCTGCAAGCCATGCAGATGATGCTGAGCGGAAAATCCGCACATACCAGACGCGCGAAGGATCTGGGCATTGCGGATCTGGTGATTGAAGAACGGCATTTGCGCAATGCAATCGCGCAGATTGTATCTGGCAAGGTAAAGCGGAAATCGCGCGGGGTGAAAGACAAGGCATTCGACCTTGCGCCCGCAAGATCGCTGGCCGCTGAAAAGATGCGCCGCAAGGTGGAACAGAAAGCCCCGAAGGCGCATTACCCCGCCCCCCATGCACTGATCGACATTTGGGTGCAGCATGGCCATGACCCGCACGCCATGCAAAAGGCCGAGATCGCCTCGTTCGCGGGGCTGCTGCAATCGGACACCAGCAAGAACCTGATCCGGGCCTTCATGCTGCGGCAGACCCTGAAACAGGCCGCCAAGGGCACCTGCGACATAGCCCGTGTTCATGTCATCGGGGCCGGTATCATGGGGTCTGAAATTGCCGCATGGACGGCAATGCAGGGCAAACGCGTCACGGTCAGTGATCCGGATGGCGACGCCCTTGGCAAAATGGTCGCGCATGCCGCGCAAATATGCAAGGACGCACACAAGGACAGCCTTGCCACACGCGACACGCTGGACCGCCTGATGCCCGATCCGAACGGCTATGGTCTGCGGCATGCCGATCTGGTTATCGAGGCGGGTCCGGAAAACGCCGACACCAAGACGGCCATATTCGCGGATCTGGCGGGCAAAATGAAATCCGGTGCCATTCTGGCGTCGAACACGTCCAGCCTGCAACTTGATGGCCTTACGGGACATGTGCCCGACAAGACGCGTTTTGCGGGGCTGCATTTCTTCAATCCGGTCAGCAAGGTTCCCTTGGTCGAAATCGTCAGTCACGGCGCGACCGATCCGCAGACGCGCGATCAACTGATGGCGTTCTGTGCGGCAATCAATCGGCTGCCAGTTCCGGTGTCGGACGCACCCGGTTTTCTGGTGAACCGTGCGCTTATGCCTTATCTGCTGGAGGCACTGTTGCTGATGGATGAAGGCATCCCTAAGGCCCGCGTGGACCGCGCCGCGCTGGAGTTTGGCATGCCAATGGGGCCTGTCACGCTGGCCGATCAGGTCGGGCTGGATATCTGCCTTGATGTGGCCGAAAGCCTGAATTCATCGCTGGACAAACCCATTGCCGACATCCCGCCCATACTGCGCGACAAGGTCGAGGCGGGCGATCTGGGCCGCAAGTCAGGGCGCGGCTTCTACGATTGGTCAGACGGCACACCCAAGCCGGTGTCAAACGCCAGCATCGGCCCCGAGCTGACCGACCGCCTGATCCTGCCCATGCTGAACGCCTGTGCGGAATGCCTGCGCAAGGGGGTGACGGACAGCGTGGACCAGCTTGACGCTGCAATGATCTTTGCGACAGGTTTTGCCCCCTTTCGGGGCGGGCCGATGAAGTACGCGGGAACGCGCGGGTATGACGCCATTCGCCAGCGACTGTCTGAACTGGAAAAGGCGCATGGCGCACGGTTTGCGCCGGACCCCTATTGGGGTGAACATGCCTGACTCACCTGCGCAGTTCACGTCAGAAGAACCTGTCATTGACTGGATCTTGCAAACGGTCGGGCATGACCTGCGCGTTGCCTTACCGCTTGGGCTGGGCAAACCTGTCACACTTGTGAATGCCCTTGTGCGCAGGGCCTGCGCCGATCCGTCAATCAGGTTGCGGATTTTCACGGCCCTGACACTGGAACGGCCCACGCCTGATACCGATATGGCGCGCCGGTTTCTGACCCCTGACGCAATGGACCGTTTGTTCGGCGATTACCCGCAAATTGAATATGCGCGGCTGTTGCGTGACGGAACCCTGCCTGAAAACATCGAAATCACCGAGTTTTTTCTGCAAGCCCCAAACTGGGTAAACGTGCCAGCGGCGCAACAGCGCTATGTGTCGGCCAATTACACCCATGCGCTTGATGTTTTGCTGGACCAACGTCCGAACCTTGTCTTGCAACTGCTGGCTGGCAACGGAACGCACCTAAGCCTGTCTTGCAATACCGACATAACCAGTGATCTGCTGCGGCTGCGCAGGCAGGGCAAGGCAGAGTTCACATTTGTCGGGCAAGTGCATTCCGATCTGCCATTCATGCCCGACCCCGCAGAAATCGCACCCGCAGAATGCGCAGCGCTGCTGGCGCAGGATGCGCCGCCGCATGCGCTGTTCTCGGTTGCCAAACAGCCGGTCAGCCAGCACGATCACGCCATCGCCTTGCATGTCTCGCGCTTGGTGTGTGATGGCGGCACGCTTCAGATCGGCATTGGCCAGATCGGCGATGCCATTGCCAATGCCCTGATCCTGCGACAGGACGGGCGAATTACGCCCATATGGCAAGACTGCCCGTTCCTGCGTGCGGACAGGTTTTCGGAACATGGTGCGTTCGATATCGGTTTATATGGCCTGACTGAAATGCTGGTGGACGGGCTGCTTGCCCTGTTCGAGAAAGGCATTATCCGCCGAGAGGTGGACGGCGCAGCCATCCATGCAGGTTTTTTTCTGGACAGTCATGATTTTTATGAACGCCTGCGCGCCCTGCCCCCGCGCGAACGCGCGCGCATTGCCATGATGCCTGTATCCTACACAAATACACTGCTGGGCGATGAAGACAGGAAACGGGCGGCACGCAAACAGGCGCGGTTCATAAATTCCGCGATGATGGTGACATTGCTGGGGGCTGTTGTTTCGGACGGAACCCAGGACGGGCAGGTTGTCAGCGGGGTCGGCGGGCAGTTCAACTTCGTAGATCAGGCCTTCGCGCTGCACGATGCACGCGCCATCATCACCCTGCCGGCCACACGGACCGGAAAATCGGGATTGTCGTCAAATATCCGGTTTTCCTATGGCCATATCACGATACCCCGCCACCTGCGCGATATCGTCGTCACAGAATACGGCATCGCGGATCTGCGCGGCAAAAGCGATGCGGACACAGCGGCCGCGTTGATTGAAATCGCCGACAGCCGTTTCCAGAACACCTTGATCAAGCAAGCCAAAGCTGCGGGAAAATTGCCGGAAACCTACCAACTGCCTGAAACGGCGCGCAACAACACACCCGAAGCGCTGCACAGATGGCTGGCGCCACATAGCGCGGACGCCCTGCCGGATTTTCCCTTCGGCACGGCCTTCACCCGGATAGAGAGATATTTGATGCCTGCACTCGCGGACCTGAAGACAGCCAGCGCCCATATGCCAACGCTGCTGTGGCGCATTCTGCAAGGGATGCGCGGCCACCCCGCACGCATGGAGGAGGACGCCGTGAAACGCATGGCGCTGGACCGGCCGGATGGCATGAAGGCGCGCGCGGCACAACTGGCCTTGCGCGGGGCATTGCGACGGCAGGAAAAGCAAGCCATCGCATAGCAACGCCTTGCTGCGCCTATCGATCAGGTCGCACGCATTTGCGCACGGACCACTATCCGGCCCGCGCGGCAATTGCGGCCCCGTCCTGCAGCGTGCTGGCGGGATACAGGATAACGCGGTCCCCTTCGGCCAGACCGTCCAGAACCTCGGCCTTGTCTGCGGCCTGTCGGCCAATCGTAACGCTGCGCAGACGGGCGCGGCCATCATCATCTATGAAAACCGCCCATCCCTGTGCATGGCGGAATAGCGCCGCTTGCGGGACTTGCAGGATATGTTCGTCTTCCCACAGGATCAGCCGCAAATGAACGCGAAACCCGTCGCCCAGACCCGCGCGCCCTTCTGGCGGCGTCAACAGGTCCAGCCGCAAGCGCACGCGCTGTTCTTCAATTCCAAGGGCGGATACGCGGGTAAACGCTGCCGGCTCGATCCTGCGCAGACGGGCCTCCAGCGTGCCATCTCCGCCCCAGCGTTCGACAATCGCGCGCGCACCGGACGGCACCTGAACCGCGTCTGCAGAAAGCAGGTCCAACTCCACCTCCAACTCGTCCAGATTTCCAATCGTCAGCAAGGGCGCGCCCGCCTGAACCAGACGCGCGTTTTGGTCGCTGACGGCCAGCACGATACCTGATTGCGGGGCAAGAATACGCAGACAGCATTCCCCCGCCGCGCCATTTGTCAAGGTATTGGACTGTGGCCCCATCAACTGGGCCTCGGTGCGAACCAGTGTTGCACGATTGAGTGCCAGCTGCTGCTCGGCGGCGGCGCGGGCCTGTTCGGCGTTTTGATATGCCGCTTCGATATCTTCCAGCATGCGTTGGGCAATGGTCCCGCGCGCCGCCAGTGCACGACCACGTTCCAGCTGGGTGGTGGCATGGGCAAGTTCCGTTTCCGCCTGACGCAGGCTTGTACGGGCCAGCGCGACAGCGGCTTGCGCTTCTGTTATTGCTGCTTCTGCCTGCGCGCGGGCGCGCGCATCCATCAGCGCGGGGTCCGACGGTTGCAGAATCGCAACCACGCTTTCGCCAGCCACCACGGCATCCCCCACCTCGACGGGGGAACGGGTCGCGGTGCCGGTGATTGGCGCAGCAATCGCGTAGGGGTCGCGCACCCGTGTCACGCCCTGCGCAAGGATTTCACCGCGCATGTCCCCACGGGTTACGCTGGCCAAATCAACCTGCAGGGGCTGCGGCCACAGCGCCCAGACCAGCGCGGCCGCCATACCCGCCGCAAACAGCCCTATTCCCACCCTGCGCATCATGCTCATCGCGTTCACTCCAATCTTCAAACGGCTAGCTTCGCGCCTTCAGCGCGGTTGCAAGATCAACCTGATCCAGACGCCGCCGCACCAGCAAAACCGCCGCCAGCGCGGCCAGAAACACCGCCAGCGCAGCCAGGGCAAACGTCCGGCGCGTAATATGAAACGGGATCTGGAACATGTCCGTCGACATTGCCGCGACCAGCCCCACGGCCAGCCAATACCCAAGCGCCCAACCCAGCGGAATGGCCAGCGCCGTCAGCAACATCATTTCGCCGACCAGCACATAGCCAACCTCTGCGCGGCTGAACCCCAGCACGCGCAGGCTGGCCAGTTCATAGCTGCGTTCAGACAACTGGATACGCGCGGCATTATAGACAACCCCCACCGCAATCAGCACCCCAATCAGCGTGTATATCCCCACCATTGTCAGCAGGTTTTCACTTAGCGTTGCGTCAAACTGGCGGCGCACCTCTGCCCAGTCCAGCAGCCCTGCAACGGCTGGTGTTTGCTTGATTGCCGCATTCAACGCATCCATACTGTCGGACTGGACGGACAAATGGATCATGTTGACTGCGGGCGCGCTGTCCATCGCCGCAAACAGCGTTGCTGCGGCCACATGAACCTCTTGACCCATACCCTGCGGGATGATTTCGGCAACAGGCATTTGAAGCACCGTGCGCGGTGGGGCCAGAAGTTCCAGCCGCAGGGACTGGCCCGCCTGAATACCCAGCGCGTTCGCCAGCATTTCGGGCAGGACCACACCGGCGTCACCGGGCGCCACCACGCGCCCCGCATCATCGACCAGACGCGCAAGTTCGGCATCCGGAAAATGGGCCTGCAACGCTGTAAGCCGGTTTCGGTGGCCATTTACCGCGCGGACAGGCAGCGCATAAACCCCTTCGGCCCGCAAAACCCCCGGAAGTGTCATTGCATCCTGAAGCGCGGTGACGGGCTGGTCGCTGGCCATCATCAATGTGACATGCTGGCGGTTCGCTTGTTGGAACACACTGTCCGCCAGCCGCTCGACCGCGTCGAACATGAAGTAACTCATCACCAGCACCCCGACCGAAGCCGCGACCCCAAACAATGTGATAGCGGCCCGCCCCGGCCAGCGCATGATCGAGCGGAAGATCATCATGGTCGTCTGGCGCAGTGACAGGCGCATCAATACCCTGTCGGCCCACCCCCTTGAGTAGTTGGGCGGCGCGGGGGGCTGCATCGCCACGGCGGGGGCCAGTTTCAACGAAGACCACACGGCACGCAGCCCCCCGAATACCACTGTCGCCATGCCAAGGGCCGCAGACACAACCAGCGCCTGCGTCCCCCAGTCGCGTATGACAAACGGAAAGCGGAAGAAATCACCGTAAAGGCCGATCATCGCATTGGCGATCCACCAGCCGAGCGCCCAGCCTGCCAGAACCCCGACCACACCGATCAGGGCCGCAATCTTCAGATAGTGTCCCGCGATTTCGACACGCCCATACCCCAGCGCCTTCATCAGACCGATCTGCGCGCGTTCCATCGCGATCAACCGCCCCAGAACCATATTCACCAAAAACGCCGCAACAATCAGAAAGATTGGCGGCATGAAGGTCGCCATTGCCCCAAGCTGCTGCAACTCTCCGTCCAGAAACGCATGCGAGACCTGCCGGTCGCGCCCATACGCCCCCGTGCCGCCATAGGGGTCCAGCATCCGGTCAAGGGCAGCGATAACCGCCCGCTCGTCACCCTCTCGGGTAAGGCGCACGGCAAGTTCATTCACGGCCCCCGCCATATCCATGGCCGCAGCGGCGGCGGCGTCATTCATCCAGATCAACGCAAAGCGCCTGTCATCGGGCATCATCGCGCCGGGGGGCATGGTATAGATGAATTCGGGGCTAAGCACCCAACCTGTTACCGTCAGGTCGCGCAACTGGCCGTTAAGGACTGCCCTGAACCTGCTGCCGGGTGTCAGCGCGTGGATTTCGGCAAAGGGTTCTGCAAGCGCCACCTCGTCGGGGCGGTCAGGATCAGGCAGGCGGCCAATGCGCACCAAAGGCAGATTCAACGCGGCCCCCGCTTCTGGCAGCGACAGGATGCGACCCGTCGCGGGCTCTGCCATGCCGTCAATATCCAGCACCGCCTGAAAACTGATGCGCCCCTCGGCCTGCGCAACGCCGGGGATCAGGGCCGCGGCCTGCACCACCTCCTTGGGGGCGCGCGTGGCACCGGCGAAAATGTCGGCGAAGCGGTGCCGCTCGTAATACGCAGCCTGCGTCTGGACCAGCGTGGCCTGCGTGGCTTGCGCCCCGACCAGCACCATAACACCACAGCCAAGAACCAGCGCAATGGCCAGCGCCTGTGCCCAGATCCTGCGCAGATCACGCAGCATCTTGACGTTCAGCACCCTCACCAGCTGACCTGCGCGGGCAAGGCGCGTTCTGCGTTCACCTCGTTGCGGGTAATGCGCCCGTCTGCCAGCACAACCACACGATGGGCAATGCGCTGGATAGCAGCGTTATGCGTAATCAGCACGGTTGCAGTGCCCAACTCGCGGTTCACGTCATACAGCGCTTGCAGAACCTGAATACCCGTTTTGCTGTCCAGCGCGCCAGTCGGTTCGTCGCACAACAAAACATCCGGCCGTTTGGCAATAGCGCGCGCAATGGCCACGCGCTGCTGCTCTCCTCCGGACATCTCGGACGGGAAATGATCCAGCCTGTGGGCAAGGCCAACGCGGTCCAGTGCTTCTTCCGGTGTCATGGGGTCGCGGGCAATTTCGGTCACCAATGCGACGTTTTCGCGCGCGGTCAGGCTGGGCACCAGATTGTAGAACTGAAAGACAAAACCGACATGGTCGCGCCGGAATGCGGTCAAATGCCGGTCACTGGCCTGCGTCAATTCCTGATCGCGGAAAAACACCCGCCCGCCGGACGGCAGGTCAAGCCCGCCCAGAATGTTCACCAATGTCGACTTGCCCGAACCGGAGGCCCCAAGCAGAACCACCATCTCGCCCTCGGCAAGGTCAAGGTCCACCCCGCGCAACGCCCAGACATCAACAGCACCGGTCCGGTAGACCCGTGTCACGCCTTCCGCACGAAAGACCGGTGAAATATGTGTATCGCGCGCCATAATGACGCAATTTATCATAGACGCGTGGCAACGTCTTGATCTGCATCAAGCCACGGGGTGCCCCCGACGCCGAACCGGAAGGGTCGCGTCTATAGCAACCTGCCCGGCAACCACAGCACAAGCTGCGGAAACAGAAACACCATAAGCACCGCCAGCATCTGCAACAGCACGAAGGGAATGACGCCCTTGTAAATGTCAACAATGGTTACGCCGGGCGGGGCAACACCGCGCAGATAGAACAGCGAAAAGCCGACAGGCGGTGTCAGGAACGATGTTTGCAACACCACGGCGAACAGCACAATGAACCATATCTGATCAAACCCCAGCAACACCACAACCGGGGCGACAAGTGGCAGCATGATCAACGAAATTTCCAGCCAGTCCAGAAAGAAACCTGCAAGGAACGCAATGAACAGGATTGTCAGAACAATTCCCGAAGGGCCGAATGGCAGCGAATTCAGGGATTGCGTAATGAACTCGTCCCCGCCCAGTTGACGCATGACGACGGCAAACATGGTGGCACCCAGAAAGATGCCGAATATGAAGGCGGTGGTCAGGGTGGTTTTGGCCCCCACATCCTTCAGCACGGCCCAGGACAGCCGCCCGTTTGCTGCCGCCAGCAAGGTTGCGCCAAACGCACCCACGCCCGATGCCTCGGTCGGGGTTGCAATGCCGAAGAAAATGGACCCAAGCACTGCAAAGATCAGCAATAACGGGGGAAGGACCGCCAGCAGGGTGTTCACGATCAACCGGCCAGATACGGGTGGCAAGTCCTTGGGTGCAGGGGCCAGCGTTTTAAAGATCGTTGCGGCCCCCATGATATAGATGATGTAGAACACACCCAGCATAAGCCCCGGGATCAGCGCGCCCATGAACAGGTTGCCCACCGAAACCGACATCTGGTCTGCCATGATAATCAACATGATCGACGGTGGAATCAGAATGCCCAATGTGCCCGCAGAACACACCACGCCGGACGCAAACCCCTTGTTGTAACCCTGTTGCAGCATGATCGGCATGGACAACAGCGCCAGCAAAACCACAGACGCGCCCACAATGCCCGTGGACGCAGCCAGCAGGATGCCGATCAGCACCACCCCCAGCGCCAGCCCGCCCCGAAAACGCCCGAACAGCTGGACAAAGTTCGACATCAGTTTTTCGGTCACTCCGGACCGTTCCAGCATAAGGCCCATGAAGATGAACATAGGCAGGGCAACCAGAATCCAGTTGGACATCTGGCCCCAGATTCGCTGCACAAAAATGCCGAAGATGCGGAAATCCGTCAGGAAATAGGTGTCCCAGTTGAACCACTCGAACCCATAGATCGCGATAAAGCTGAAACCGATCGAGACACCGGCCAAAGCCCAGGCCACAGGGATTCCTGTAAAGATCAGCGCGATGAAGGATACCAGCATCGCAATGACGAGAATTTCGTTGATTTCCATCCCTGGTCCCTGTCGAGAAAGCCGCGTGGGGGCATGCGGTCAGGTTGTTATTGAATGCCCCGCGCACGCGGGAAATTGAAAAGAAACGCCGTCACGCGCAGCAACCGTGCAAAAGCCGCAAGCGCGATATAGGCAAAGGCCAGTACAATCACGCTTTTTATCATCCAGCGATTTGCCAGCCCGCCGGGTGCTGACGACCGCTCTCCGCGGTTAAAGGATGCTTCGGCGAAGGGGATGCCATAGGAAATAATGATCCAGCACATCGGCAGGATAATCCCGACTATCGCGACAACCTCTACCCAGGCGCGTGTTTTGGGACGAAAATTCGCAGCAAGCACATCAACGCGCACATGGGAATCGTGCATCAACGCGTAGCCTATGCCAAACATGAAGCCCACGGCATACATGTGCCACTGCACTTCTTCTATCCAGACATAGTTCAGGCCGAACGCATAGCGCATCGTTACATTGGCCACGATGATCAGCACCAACACGATCCAGATTGTGTTCAAAAGGTAGGAAAACAGTTCGAGCACTTTTTCGATGATATCGGAAAGCCAGGTGCGTGGAAAATCCAGCCCGTGGCTGCGTGCGCCCGCATCCTCGACCTTGTCCAGATCAAGACTGATTTCGGATTGTAGCTGGCTCATGCTGCTTATCCTTCGTGAAAGCAGGGAATAGGCATCGGCATGCCTTGCCCGTATGGGCAATCGCGCCCCTTCTCAGGGACGCGACGACCTTACCAATTTTGGCTGTTAATCGCCGATGCGGCTCTGCCAGTCGCGTGGCAGATAACCCTGCTCTTTCCACGGGCGCAGTTCGGCCTGGAAGTCCATCATCGAAGTGTACACTTTGCCAAACATCTCGTCCTGTTCGGACCAGCGGCCAAGAACCGTTTGCGCAGCGTCATAGAAGGCAGCAATCTGTTCGTCCGAATAGGTGCGAACATTGGTCCCGCGTTCTTCAAAGCTGGTGATCACAGCGCCTTGCAGCGCTTCTGCACGCGCGATGGCATAGGCATTGCCCGCCATGCAGGTGGTTTCGATCATGGCACGCGTCTGGTCTTCCAGCCCGTTCCAAACATCCAGATTCACATACAGAAACTGGTTGGTAGAAGGCTGGTGCCAACCGGGAAGATAAAGATATTCGGCAACCTGATAGAAGCCAAGCTGCTCATCCACTGTCGGCAGCGAGAATTCGTGTGATGCGCTTGATACCCGCACGCAGCGCCCGCGCTTGGGCGTTCTTGGTGGAGTCTCCCCTGATCCTTCGCCAATCCGCGACACCGGCGGAATTGCACTCGGCGGCTTGCGTTGGCCGTGAAGCAAGGCTATATTTCGTCTAACGACGATAGACGAAATGATTCTTATGCTGTCCGATCTGACCCTTGGCTACGACATAGATGATGAACGCCTTGCATTGCTGGCCAAGGCGCTGGCCCATCCCGCGCGACTAAGGATTCTAAGGCTCCTTGCGCGCACACCGGGCTGCATCGGGGGGGATATCGTGCAGGCGGTGGGGCTGGCGCAATCAACCGTGTCGGAGCATCTGCGCATCCTGAAGGCAGCAGGTGTCATCGAGGGGCAGATCGACCCGCCGCGTGTCTGCTACGCGCTGTCCCCCGGCGCGCTGGCCCCACTTCTGGCGCTGGTCGACGCGCTGGAGGCTGCTGCGACCGACCCTGCCTGCTGTATTACACCTGACAGTCGCTGAACCCTGCATATGCACCCTCCCACACAAAGCCCTCCGCATGTCCGTTTTTGAACGCTATCTCTCGCTCTGGGTTGCGGCCTGTATTCTGGTCGGAATCGTGCTGGCCAATCTGTCGCCCGGCCTGTTCGGCTGGCTGGCGGGACTG
Source organism: Roseinatronobacter sp. (assembly GCF_051859525.1). Lineage (NCBI taxonomy): Bacteria > Pseudomonadati > Pseudomonadota > Alphaproteobacteria > Rhodobacterales > Paracoccaceae > Roseinatronobacter > Roseinatronobacter sp. The sequence continues at coordinate 187,640 of NZ_JBHYFM010000002.1, forward strand.
GAATATGCCTCGGTCAATCTGGTCGTTGCGGTCCTGATCTGGGCGATGGTCTATCCAATGATGGTGGCCGTGGATTTCGCGTCACTCCGGCAGGTGGGCGAGCGCCCGAAAGGGCTGGTCATCACCATTACGGTGAACTGGCTGATCAAACCCTTCACCATGGCAGCACTTGGGGTGTTGTTCTTCAACCATCTCTTTGCGGACCTCATCGACCCTTCGGATGCGGGGCAGTATATTGCCGGGCTGATCTTGCTGGGGGCGGCCCCCTGCACCGCGATGGTCTTTGTCTGGTCGCAACTAACCAAGGGCGATCCAAACTACACATTGGTGCAGGTTTCGCTGAATGACGTGATCATGGTCTTTGCATTCGCACCGATTGTGGCGCTGCTTTTGGGTGTCACAGACCTAAGCGTGCCATGGGAAACGCTTGTGCTGTCGGTGGTCCTCTATGTCGTGCTGCCGCTGGCGGCAGGTGCATGGACACGCGCGCGGTTAATGGCGCAAGGGGGCGAGGCTGCGGTCACGGCCTTCACCACCCGGATCAAGCCCGCCTCGATGCTGGGTCTGCTGCTGACGGTCGTGCTGCTGTTTGGGTTTCAGGGCAATGTGATTCTGGACAGTCCTTTTCTGATCCTTCTGCTGGCAACCCCGATCCTGATCCAGTCCTATGGAATGTTTGCGCTGGCCTATTTCTGGGCGTGGCGCTGGCGCGTGCCCCATAATGTCGCCGCCCCCTGCGCGCTGATCGGCACATCGAATTTCTTCGAACTGGCGGTGGCGGTTGCCATCGGACTGTTCGGCCTGAACTCCGGCGCCGCACTTGTCACCGTGGTCGGTGTGCTGGTCGAGGTGCCGGTGATGCTGTCGCTTGTGTGGTTCGCAAACCGCACGCGGCACAGGTTTCCCGGCTAAACGGCCCAATTTCAAGGAAAGCTACTGAACATGCACACAGATGCAGACAAAACGCCGAATATTCAGGAAGATTGCCTCGCGTCCATCGACCGCGCCCGATTGCTTCATCCTGAAACCAGCGCGCATCCGCCCCGCATTCTTATCCTCTACGGCTCGCTGCGCGCGCGGTCCTTCAGCCGCCTTGCCGCCGAGGAGGCCGGCCGCATCCTGACACGGCTCGGGGCAGAGGTGCGCTTCTTCAACCCTTCGGGTCTACCGCTGGTCGATCAGCCAGGTGCCGACATGGCCAAGGTGCAAGAGCTTTGGGACCTCGCGCAGTGGTCCGAAGGCATGGTATGGTCCAGCCCCGAACGCCACGGTGCCATGACAGGACTGATGAAGACACAGATCGACTGGATACCACTTTCGGCAGGCGCGGTCCGGCCCACACAGGGCAAAACGCTGGCGCTGATGCAGGTTTCCGGCGGTTCGCAAAGTTTCAACGCGCTCAATCAGATGCGCATCCTCGGACGGTGGATGCGGATGATCACCATCCCGAACCAATCCTCGATCCCCAAGGCGTTTCTGGAATTCGATGAGGCAGGGCGCATGACCCCCTCGGCCCTGTATGACCGCATCGTTGACGTCATGGAGGAACTGATGAAGTTCACCCTCCTGACCCGCGACAGGTCCACATATCTGGTCGATCGCTATTCTGAACGCAAGGAAACCGCCGCACAGCTTTCGGCAAGGGTCAATCAGCGCAGCCTATGATTCCGCAAAAGCCGCTGTTTCGCGTGGGCGAACAAACGCAACCGGAACGCCGCCACTTCCCGACCACCCTTTTTCCATCGGACGCCGCGCAGGCAGTTTTATGTGCCTGCCTGTAGCGGGCAGTCGCACCAGCCATCGGTCAAGGTCTTTGGCTTGACGACATTGCGTCGTCATTAAACTTTCACAGAACCGTTATCCGAATGTTACATCGACTGAATACTTGCCCGTCATGTTCAAATTCCAAGGGGGAAAAGACATGATTGCTCGACTTCTTTCGACCGCAGCCTTCGGACTCGCGCTTGCGGTTCCCGCAGGTGCATTCCAGCTTGATCCGCGCTTTTCCGATAATGACGGCGATCTGGTTGCCGATATCCCGACAGATGAAAGCGAATGGGTCGATCCGGCGGTTCTGGTTTTCGCCTATACGCCGGTTGAAGATCCGGCAGTGTATGAAGATGTCTGGGCCGAATTTCTGGATCACCTGTCCGAGGCCACTGGCAAGCCCATCCAGTTCTTTCCGGTACAGTCGAACGCAGCCCAGCTTGAGGCGATGCGCGCAGGACGCCTGCATGTCGCCGCTGTGAACACTGGCGGCAATCCTATCGCTGTGGCCTGTGCAGGGTTCCGCCCCTTCGCCATGATGGCGGCAGAAGATGGGTCGTTCGGGTATGAGATGGAGATCATCACCTATCCCGGATCGGGCATTGAGACACTGGAAGACCTTGACGGCCGCCAGCTTGCATTCACATCCGAGACGTCGAATTCCGGCTTCAAGGCCCCGCAAGCGTTGCTTGAATCCGAATTCGGTCTGGTAGTTGACGAAAACTATACCCCGGCCTTCTCGGGTGGGCATGACAACTCTATCCTTGGTGCGGCAAATCAGGATTATGACGCTGCTGCCATTGCGAATTCGGTCCTGACACGAATGGAAGCGCGCGGTGTTGTCAGCCGTGATGATCTGGTGACAATCTACAAATCCGACACATTCCCGACCTCGGGCTACGGCACGGTGTATAACCTTCACCCCGAGTTGCAGGAAAAGATTCAGGACGCTTTCTTCAGCTTTGAATGGGAAGGCACAGGGCTGGAACGTGAATTCGGCGCGCAGAACGAAAGCCAGTTCATTCCGATCACCTTTCAGGAAAACTGGTCGGTCATCCGCCAGATCGATGCAGCCATGGGCGTGACCTATACCTGCAACTGATCCCGCGGAACACAACGTCATGCGACGGGCAGATTTTCGTCTCTGCCTGTCGCAGTTTGCATTGAAAGGTGATGCGCATGCTCAGGATCGAAGGGCTGACAAAGACTTACAAGACAGGGGACAAAGCGCTGTCAGATGTGTCTTTCGAAGTGCCGCAGGGACAGGTCGTCGGGCTGATCGGTCCGTCAGGGGCAGGGAAGTCTACATTGATCCGCTGCATCAACCGGCTGGTAGAACCGACATCGGGGAATGTTCTGTTGAATGACATGAACCTGCCCATGATGCGCACGGCGGAACTGCGCCGCGCGCGGCGTCGCATTGGCATGATCTTTCAGGAATATGCGCTGGTAGAACGCTTGACTGTTATGGAAAACGTCCTGTCGGGCCGGTTGGGCTATGTCGGCTTCTGGCGCAGCTTCATGCGCCGCTATCCTGCCGCCGATATCGCAAATGCGTTTCGTCTGCTGGACCGCGTTGGCCTGCTGCAACATGCGGACAAACGCGCCGATGCGCTGTCGGGCGGGCAGCGGCAGCGGGTGGGAATTGCGCGCGCGCTGGCGCAGGACCCCGAATTGCTGCTGATCGACGAACCGACCGCCAGCCTTGACCCCAAAACCAGCCGCCAGATCATGCGGCTTATTGTCGAAATCTGCCGCGAACGCGGATTGCCTGCGATCATCAATATTCATGACGTTGTTCTGGCACAGCAATTCTCGGACCGGATCATCGGGTTGCAAGCCGGACGCATGGTGTTTGACGGCCCGCCCTCTGGCCTGACCGAGGGGGTGCTGACCCAGATTTATGGCGAAGAGGACTGGACCGCCATGCGCAACGGCGCGGCCGAGGATGCCGAGGCAGAGGCCGAAGAAAAGGCACAGGCTGAAAAGATGCTGAGGGCATTATGAGCGCCGCCTATCCAACAACATGGCGCAAACCGCCCCAGATGATCCGGTCGCGCGGATTGCGCATTGCGCTGGCCGTAGGCGCGGTCGTCTATCTGGTGCTGGCCATCGGCACGATCGAGGTGAACTGGGCGCGCGTGATCGCCGGGATGGAGCGCGCGCAGCGCTTTGTTGCGGGCTTTCTGCAACCCGATTTCACCACCCGCTGGCGCGACATTTCCAACGGGTTGATGGAAAGCCTGACCATGACATTCACCTCGACTGTGGTGGGAGTTGCGATTTCCATTCCCATCGGCGTGGGGGCTGCGCGCAATATTGCGCCGCGCGCGGTGTATCTGGTCTGCCGCAGTATTATCGCCATCAGCCGCGCGCTTCAGGAAATCATCGTTGCAATCTTCTTCGTTGCCCTGTTCGGATTTGGGGCGTTTGCAGGTTTTCTGACGCTGACCTTTGCCACCATTGGCTTCATCGGCAAACTGCTGGCCGAAGACATTGAGGATATTGACGAAGCACAGGCCGAAGCGGTCCGCGCGACGGGCGCAAGCTGGGTGCAACTGATCAATTACGCCATTCAGCCGCAGGTCATGCCACGCCTGATCGGGCTGTCATTGTACCGGCTGGATATCAATTTCCGCGAATCCGCTGTGATCGGGATCGTTGGTGCGGGCGGCATTGGCGCGGCGCTGAACACGTCGCTGTCGCGCTACGAGTATTCCAGCGCGGGCGCGATCCTGCTGATCATCATCGCCATCGTTATGGCGGCCGAATATTCTTCGGGCTATTTGCGAAAGTGGGTGAAATGAGCGTGGCATCTGTTGAAACGCCCGTATGGGCACATCGCACGCCCGCAAAGCGCCTGATGCTGTGGGGGGGATGGCTGGCCTGCGTGGCCCTGTTCGTCTGGTGTTGGGAACGTATGACGCAACGCACAATCTGGGCCTTCGTCTGGGATTCGCCCAATGCCGCCGCAGATATCGGCAGTCGTGCCTTCCCCCCGCGCTGGTCCTATATGGAACGGCTTTGGGCGCCGCTGTGGGATACAATCAATATCGCCACACTGGGCACGCTTCTGGGCATAGCAATGGCGGTTCCGCTGGCATTTCTTGCCGCCAGCAACACCACGCCCTCGCGTCTGGTCTTGCGCCCGTTATCGTTGTTCATCATCGTTGCCTCACGCTCGATCAATTCGCTGATCTGGGCGCTTTTGCTGGTCTCGATACTTGGTCCGGGTCTACTTGCGGGCATTCTGGCCATCGCGCTACGCTCCATCGGGTTCATCGGTAAGCTGCTTTATGAAGCGATCGAGGAAACAGATATTTCGCAGGTTGAGGCAATCACCGCGACCGGCGCGACACAGGGCCAGATCCTGACCTATGGAATCGTCCCGCAGGTGCTGCCGGCCTTCTATGGGATCAGCGTGTTTCGGTGGGATATCAATATCCGTGAAAGTGCAATTCTTGGGCTGGTCGGTGCAGGCGGCATCGGTGCGCAACTGAACTCCAGCCTGAACATGCTGGCCTGGCCTCAGGTCTCTTTGATCATTCTGGTGATACTCGGGACGGTCGTTGTCAGCGAATGGGTGTCTGCCAAGGTCCGCCACGCCATCATATGATGGCGTGGCCCGCATGCTGCCAATAAGCGGGAACGGGCTTGAGGTTCCCGAACATGCGAAACCATTGGATCAAGGCATGTCTCGTGAATGCGAATGAACGTGACATGCCCTAACTTCGGGCCAGTCTGATCGCGTCTGCCAGATCATCTGCGTTCAGTGCACCGGGGTAAATGACTGTTCCGATAATGAATGCGGGCGTGCCCGAAAACCCGAATGCCGCCGCTTGCCTGCCATTTCGCACCATCAGCCCGTCCAGCCGGTCGCGTTGCGCGCTGTAGCCCGCGCGCAAACTGTCCACCGACAAGCCCGCATCCGTCAGGGCAGTGTCGATGTCATGGTCACTTAACCGGCCCTGCGTTGCCATCAGGGCCGCATGCGCGCGGGCATAACTGCCACCTGCCAGCCCGCCAAGCGCAAGCTGCGCCGCGCGCGTGGAGGTGCCGCCGAAAATCGGCCAGTCCTTCATCAGCAGCCTGATATTTCCATCGCGTTCCACCGCGCGCATCAGGTCAGGGTGATTGCGTTTGCAGAACGGGCATTGATAATCGAAATATTCAACGATGCTCAGGTCACCATCGGGGTTGCCCAGCACCGGCTGGTCGGGGTCGAACAGCACATCTTCAACGCTTGGACCGCTTTGGGCCAGTGCGCGCGATACAAGTGTCTGCGATACAGCCAGCATACCAAGCCCTTGGGTGAAGAAACGTCTTGTCAGCATTGTCATTCCTTTGGTTCGTGTCAGCGTGTCAACTGCCGCCCAGCAGCATGTCCAGTGTCAGCCCGTCATCATCGGCCATGCGCTGCAAGGTTTGCGCTTCGGCCATCGGGATGGGGGCCGCAGTGCTGCGCGCGCGCATGGTGCCGGGGGGCTGTGTGCCCTGACCGGCCTGATCTTCGCGCAGCACGGTCACGCGGGTGCGCCCCTTTTCAACGCGGTCATACAGGTCGATGACATCTTGCTGGAACATGCGAATACACCCGGACGAGCTTGCCTCGCCAATGGACCACGGATAGGGCGTGCCGTGAATGCGGTACAGTGTGTCCTTGCCGCCGCGGTGCAGATACAGCGCCCGCGCACCAAGCGGGTTTTCCGTCCCGCCCTTCATGCCGCTGCGATGCGGTTCATAGGTTTCGGGATCTTCGCGCAGCATGTTCGGCGTGGGTGTCCAGCGCGGCCATTCCCGACCATAGGGAATAGTCGCATCGCCGGAAAAATCGCGCCCCGCCTCGCCCACGCCGACGGTGTAGCGCATGGCGCGATTGCCGGCCATGACCAGATACAAATACCGGTCCCACGGGTCCACAATAATGGTGCCGGGGCGTTCTTCTGTCCAGTAATCCACTTCCTGCCGGATCGTGTCCATGGACAGGTGGCGCGGGTCCACCGCATCGATCCAGACATCGCCATCCTGCATTCCGGCATACATTTGCAGCACCTCGGGCGGCAGCGGTTCGGGGGCGGGGGCGGCGTCGGGCGTTGATTGGTGTTGCGACGGGACGGGCGCGCACGCGCCAACCAGCCCGGCCAGAAACAGGCCGGACACCAGATGTGCAATTTTCATGTCTTACCTCAGTGCTTGCAGTTGGGACCGGAACGCGGCGCGGGATATCTCGCCCAGATGCACGCCTTCCATTTGGCCCGATGATGAAAAGAACAGGGTTGCGGGCAAACCGGGTGTGTCGAACAACGCCATTGCCGTGGCTTCAGGATCAAGTGCCACGCGGTCTGTGGACAGCCCTTCGTCGTGCAGATATGCGCGTATGGCCGGCCCGAATTCCCCTTGGTTCAGAAAAACAACGTCAACATCCGGCGTGTTTTCAGCCAGTTCCATCATCATGGGCAACTCGCGGCGACAGGGCGGACACCATGTCGCCCACAGATTGACGACCACCGGCCTGCCCTGTGATTGCCCAAGCGCGACATCCCGCCCGTCAAGGGCTGCGAATGTCACATCGGGCAAATCCAGACGTGGCGCGGGAAAGGCCATCAGGCTGCCTTGCCAGACCAGCGCTGCCGCCATCACAGCCCCCAGCAACACGCCCGCAGCGTGCCCCTGCCAGCGCAACGCCATCCAGCCAAGCCCTGCGGCCACCGCGCCAAAACCGGCCGCCGCACTGAACCCGCCCTGCCAGATGGCCAGCACCGACAACGGCGCTTGTGCGTATATGTCCAGATGCAGCGCCACATGGCCAAGCCTGCCGCCGACCAGCCCCAATACCAGCAGGCGCGTGGCCCATGCATCCAGCGTGGCAGGCGGCTGGCCAAAGCGCCGGATCAGGGCAACCAGTACCAGAAACGCAGTGATACCCGCGATAAATGCAAACCGGTCCACAGACAGGACAATCGGCCCAAGGGAAATGCCGGTCATGGGTGCACCTGCATGGCCGATGTCATGACAGGGGCCGCGCGGGTTTCGCCCACCAGACGGGTGCCGCCCGCCTCTTGCAGCATGTCATCCAGGAAAATCATCGTGGGCGGGCCAGCCGCGCCCAGTTCGTTCAACAGTGCCTGCGCGGCCGCATCGAAGGTGCTAAGGTCCAGTTTGATGCGTGTCAGCGGGTCGAGAGCGGCCACCACATCAGGGTCGGGCAGAACGCGCCGGTCAATGACGCGGCATGTTACGCACCAATCCGCCGTCAGGTAAATGACACTTGCGCCATCCGCCTGCGCCAGCGCCGACTCCAGTCCGCGCTTGTCACTGACCACCTGCCAGTCCAGCGCGGCACTTGTATCCGCATGGCCGGTCTGGAAGGGGCGCAGCGGGTCATCCGCCCCGCGCAATGCCCCCACAACCAGCACAAACGCAGGCAGCAAGGCCACGATGGCAACCGCGCGCATCCAGACACGGGCCTGCGGGCTTTGCACATCGCGCAGCAGCGCACGCCAGACGAACACGCTGAACGCCAAAAACAGAAACCCCCATCCGGCCACACCCCATGGGCCTGTGCCCATACGGTCGGCCAGCCACAGCGCAAGCCCCAGAAAGACGAACCCGAACCCCTGTTTCACGCGCACCATCCATGGACCCGAACGCGGCAGGTAGCCCGGCCCCAATGTGCCGAAAATGACCAGCGGCGTGCCCTTGCCCAACCCCAGCGCGAATAACGCGGCAGATCCCAGCATCATGTCGCCTGTCTGCGCGATATACAAAAGTGCGGCGGCCAGCGGGGCGGTCACACATGGCCCGACGACCAGCGCCGATGTGAAGCCCAGCCCCGCAGCCCCTGTCACGGTGCCGCGCCGCGCCCCGCCCGCCCCTTGCAGGCGCGCGGTCCAGCTTGCGGGCAGGCTGATGTCAAACATGCCGAACATGGACGCGGCCAGCACCACAAACAGGACAATAATCACCGACAACACCACCGGCGATTGCAGCAGTATTTGCAGGTTCTGCCCCGTCGCGGCCGCAGCAAGGCCCAAAGCCCCGAAGGCCAGCGCCATGGCCAGCACATAGGATGCCGACAGCGCAAAACCGCGTCTGCGTGTCATCGCGGCCCCGTCACGGGCCAGATACCCGCCCAGAATGGGCACCATCGGCAAAACACACGGGGTGAAGGCCAGCGCCAGCCCGAACCCGAAGAATGCCAGCAGCAAAACCGGCACGCCATACGCGCCCAGCCGGTCGATCAGCCCAGTATCACCCGCCAGTGTAAGCTGCGGGCCTGCGCCAATGGTCGCGGGGGCGGCGGATGCGGCGGCGTCAAGGCTGATCGTCCGGCTTTGCGGGGCATAGCAGATCCCGCCATCCTGACAGCCCTGCCATGTCACGACAAGTGTGCCTGCCACAGGGGGCAGATCAATGCTTATGTCATCGCGGTAGATATAGACTGTCCCGAAGGTAAGATCGTCGGTCAATTCGGCCTGCGGCAGGTCAAGGGCAACTGGGCCATCGGGCGCATCCACCTGCAACTTGTCCTGATACAGGTAATATCCGGGCGTCACCTGCCATGTCAGCGTCACCCGCCCGTCAGGGTCCGACTCATGATGCAAGACAAACGCCTGATCGGGTGGCAGCGGCGCATCGCCCGCGGGCGTTGACCACTGAACGCCCTGACCTGCGGCAAGGGTCGCAAGCATCATCAGCACGATGACTGACATGGCAAGGCGGGCAAGGCGCATAAACACGCAAGAGGGGGTAATTCTGATCATTTTGTCCTTTCACGCGTTCCAGCTTAAGACAGGCTTAAGGCTGCCGCCGCAGCACTGGCCAGTCCGGTAAAACCCCTATAGGCATCACATATGCGTATCCTGATTGTTGAAGATGATGAAACCCTTGCTGACGGTCTGGCCGCCGGATTGCTGCTGAACGGGTTTTCCACTGAAGTTACAACAACTTGCGCAGATGCCGATTTTGCATTCCAGCAAGGCGGGTTTGCCGCTGTGGTGCTGGATTTGATGTTACCGGACGAATCAGGGCTGGATTTACTGGCCCGATGGCGTAAGGCAGGCCATCACATACCAGTGATCCTGCTGACCGCGCTGGATGCAGTGGCCGACAGGATCGCGGGGCTGGATCGCGGGGCAGATGACTATCTGGGCAAACCGTTTGATCTGGATGAACTGGCCGCGCGGTTGCGTGCCATCGGACGCAGGGGCGAAGGACGCGCCGACCCGCTGGCACGCTATGGCGCGCTGTCGCTTGATCCTGCGCAACAAACGGCATGGTGGGGGGACCAACAGATTACCCTGTCGCGGCGCGAATATGCCCTGCTTGCCGCATTGATGGACCGGCCCGGCGCGATTGTCGCGCGCGCCACGCTGGAAGAACGGCTGTATGGCTGGCAGGATGGCGTCGAAAGCAACGCGTTGGAAGTGCATGTGCACAAGCTGCGCGCCAAACTGGGGCCGCAAGTTATTCGCACTGTGCGTGGTGTGGGCTATCAGTTGCAAAAGGGGACACCATGACTTCCCTAAGAATGCGCCTGTTTGCGCTGCTTCTGCTGGCCACAGGGCTGATCTGGCTGTCGGCAGTCGTCTGGTTGCAATATTCGACCAAGGCACAGATTGAACGTGTGCTGGATTCGAGGCTGGCCGAAGCAGGGCATATGGTGTCGTCATTGCTGTCGGATCAGGGGCTGGCGCATGCGGTCAGCCTTGACGCCGAAGGCAGCCTTAGCCTGCCGGATTTTCGTGTCATCGACGGGGGCATTGAACGCCAGTTGCATTGTCAGGTCTGGTCCATGCGCGGCACCTTGCTGGGGCAATCGGGCGGCGGCCCTGCACAACGGCTGGCACAATCCGAACCGGGGTTCAGCGCATCTGAAATGGATGGCGGCAAATGGCGCGTCTATACGGTCGTCAATGACGCGCTTGGCGTGGAAATTGTTGTCGGCGAAAGCTATGCCATGCGCGAAAATCTTGTCGCTGATGTGCGCGCCGGACTGATCTGGCCAATACTTGTGATTGCGCCGCTGCTGGCGGCGGCCATCTGGCTAAGTGCGGGCCGCGGGTTGCGCCCGTTGCAGGTATTCGCAACCGCGCTGACCGCGCGAAGTGATGACAACCTTGCCCCTGTTGCCGCAACCCCGTTGCCGCCGGAAATGCGCCCTGTGGGCACCGCGCTTGACGGGTTGCTGGCGCGGCTGGCGCAGGCCCGAAAACGAGAGCGCGATTTCATCGCCTATGCCGCACATGAACTGAAAACGCCCCTTGCTGGCATCAAGACCCAAGCGCAGGTCGCGCGATCGGCCCCGTCGGGTGTGGTTCAGGACAATGCGCTGGACAAACTGACCGGCGCTGTGGACAGAACCGGCCGGCTGGTGGGCCAGTTGCTTGATCTGGCCCGTGCCGAGGATGAGGGCGCCGTAAGCGCGGGGTCCGAACATCTGGACAATATCGCCCGCAGGGTCTGTGATGAGGTTCAGGAACTGGCACAGCGCAAGGGGGTGACATTGCACCTGACGGGCCGTGCCGGGGAAATTTGCGCTGATCCTGTTCAGTTGGGGGTCGCATTGCGCAATGTGCTGGAAAACGCGCTGCATGCCGCACCCGCAGGCAGTGTGGTGACTGTTCTGGTGTCCGATACCGGCGTGGAGGTGCGCGATCAGGGTGCAGGCATTTCACCCGCAGACCTGCCGTATGTGACACAGCGTTTTTTCACCGGCGCGGGCGCGCGCGAAAAGGGCAGCGGTCTGGGTCTTGCCATTGCGGCAGCGGCGCTGAACAAACTGGGCTGGACGCTGGAATTTCATCCGGCACACCCCAAAGGGCAGATCGTGCGGCTGCTGCGTTGCGAAACCAGCACAGGGCAGGACGGTCGCTGACTCAATAGGCCGTCTTCACGCACAATGCGGGCTTGCCCTGTTGCAGGGCAAGCCGCTTGGGTGCTTACATGAACCGGTTAACCAGATTTTCCAGCTTTTCCTGCTTGCCCGAACAGGGTTGCGGGTCAATGCCGCGGGCCAGAACGTCCGCCGTTATGCTGTCCAGATCGCTGGTCAACAACGCCTGCGCTTCGGGTTTGGCCCAGCCCGCGTAACGTGCGGCGCGTGCGGATTCCAGCCTGCCGTCTTCCAGCATTGCGGCAGCCGCCTTCAGCCCGCGTGCGCAGACATCCATTGCGCCTGCATGTGACAGGATCAGGTCTTCGGGGTCCAGTGATTGCCGGCGCAGTTTGGAATCGAAATTCGTGCCACCGGATGTGAACCCGCCCGCGCGCAGGATTTCGTAATAGGCCAGCGCGATTTCTGGCACGTTATTGGGGAACTGGTCCGTGTCCCAGCCGGATTGATAATCGTTGCGGTTCATGTCGATGGACCCGAAAATCCCAAGGCTGGACGCCAGCGCCAGCTCATGCTCGAAACTATGACCGGCCAGAATGGCGTGGCCCTGCTCGATATTGAGTTTAACCTCTTTTTCCAGCCCGAAACGCTTCAGGAAGCCATAGACTGTGGCCACATCATAATCATACTGGTGCTTGGTGGGTTCCTGCGGTTTCGGCTCGATCAGGATGGCCCCTTTGAAACCGATCTTGTGCTTGTAATCGACCACCATCGACAGGAAGCGGCCCATATGGTCCAGTTCCTTGCCAAGGTCGGTGTTCAGCAGGGTTTCATACCCTTCGCGCCCGCCCCAAAGCACATAGTTTTCGCCCCCCAGACGCTGCGTGGCATCCATGCAGGTTTTCACTGTCGCCGCAGAGAAGGCGAACACATCGGGGTCAGGGTTGGTTGCGGCGCCTGACATAAAACGACGATGGCTGAACAGATTTGCCGTCCCCCACAACAGTTTCGGCCCGCCCGCTTCCATCTTGGCGGCGAAGTAATCTGTCATTTCTTCCAGATTGCGCGTGGTTTGCGCGAAACTGTCGCCTTCGGGGCGCATATCCGCGTCATGGAAACAGTAATAGGGCGCATTCAGGATACGGAACATTTCAAACGCCACATCCGCCTTCAGCTTGGCGTTTTGCATGCTGTCGCCAAACCATGGCCGCAGGAATGTCTGCCCGCCAAACGGGTCGCCCCCCTGCCATGCGAAGCTGTGCCAATAGCAGATGGCAAAACGCAGATGGTCCTCCATCCGGCGGCCCAGCACGATTTCATCAGGGTTATAGTGGCGGAATGCGAAATCATTGTCGCTGTCCGGCCCCTGATAGGTGATTTGCGGGATACCTTTGAAAAAATCGGTCATGTCAGATCCTTTATTGCAGTTTGCGCCTTGCGGTAGCGGGCATAGCCGTCCTGAAAGGCCTGTGTTTTACCGGATACGGGGTCGAAACTGCGGGCAATGGGCGGCAACGGCATGGCCTCTGCGCCGGCCCCTGTGGCCGCCATCAACCCCAGCCGCGCGGCCCCGAGGGCGGCACCATAATCGCCCGCTTGCGGCACATGGATTGGCAGGTCCAGCGCGGTCGCAAGGGCTGAAAGCCAGTATTCGGACCGCGCCCCCCCGCCAGCAGCCAGCAGCGTGTCCAGCCGTGTGCCCGTCGCCGCAAGGGCCTGCTGGCAATCCACCAACGCGTAAACCACGCCCTCCATTACGGCGCGGGTCGCGGCCATGCGGTCGGTTGCGTGGTCCAGCCCGATGAATGCCCCGCGAATGCCCGCATCGTTCAACGGCGTACGCTCGCCGCCCAAATAGGGCAGAAACAACGCGCGACCGGGGGCCTGCAAGTCGCCCAGATCGGCCGTCAGGTCAGCGGCGCTTGCGCCTGCGATCCCTGCAAACCAGTTCAGCGCATCGGTCGCGGCCAGAATGACGCCCATCTGGTGCCATGTGTCCGGCAGCGCGTGGCAGAACGTATGCACAGCCGTTTCGGGCGCGGGCGCATAGCCATCGGTGGCCGCAAACAACACACCCGACGTGCCAAGGCTGACAAAACCCTGCCCGCCCCGTGCAATGCCCAGCCCGATGGCGGTCGCGGCATTGTCGCCTGCGCCACCTGCCACCGGAATACCCGCGCGCAGCCCGAATTCCTGCCCAAGCTGGGACCGCAACCCGCCTGATGGCGCGGACCCTTCGACAAGTGCAGGCATATGGTCGCGCGTCAGGCCGGTTGCGGCAAGCAAATCTTCGGACCAGTCGCGCGCCCCCACATCCAGCCAGCTGGTGCCCGCCGCATCCGACATTTCGGCGACATGCGCGCCTGTCAACCACAAGCGCAGATAGTCTTTTGGCAACAAAACCTTGGCCACTTGCGCAAACAGGTCGGGTTCTTCCTCGGCCATCCAGACAAGTTTGGGGGCAGTAAAACCCGGAAAGACGATATTGCCGCTGATCGCGCGGAATTGCGGGTCGGCATCCAGCTGCGCGGCCTGCGCATGGGCGCGGGTGTCGTTCCACAATATGCACGGGCGCAACACCTTGTCGGCGCGGTCCAGCACAGTTGCACCATGCATGTGCCCCGACAGGCCAATGCCCCCAACCGCGCCCAGATCCACCTTGGCCGACAAGGCGCGCAAGACTGTTCCCGCCGCCGCGATCCAGTCTGCGGGGTCTTGCTCGGACCAGCCGGGGGCGGGGCGCGCGACGCTTAAGGGCGCCGTGGCTTCGGCCAGCACCGCGCCGCCGTCATCTATGACCAGCCCTTTCAGACTGGAGGTGCCAAGATCAAGTCCCAGATACATCACGCCGCCTTTTCTGCCTTCTTGCCCATGATAATCATCGACAGGATGTCATCCTCGGTCACATCCTCGACCCGTTCGGTCCCGATAAGCTGGCCGTTCTTCATGACGCTGACGCGGTCGCACAGGTCCATCATTTCGCGGGTGTCATGGCTGATCAGGAAAATACCAAGGCCCTGGGCCTTCAACTCCATGATCAGGTCGGCCACCATCTTGGTTTCATGCACCCCCAGCGCGGCAGTGGGTTCGTCCATGATCAGGATACGGGCATTGAAATAGACCGCGCGCGCAATCGCCACAGACTGGCGCTGCCCCCCTGACAGGGCGCTGACGGGTTCCGCGATTTTCTTGAAATTCGGGTTCAGCCGCGCCATGATCTTGGTGGTTTCGGCCTCCATGCGGCTGTCATCCAGAAACCCGAACATGGTGCGCAATTCGCGCCCCAGAAACAGGTTTGCGGGCGCAGGCAGGTTGTCGGCCAGCGCAAGCGTCTGGTGAATGGTTTCGATATTATAGGCGCGCGCATCGCGGGGGCTGTTGATCGTGGCGCGTTCGCCATCGATCCAGATTTCCCCGCTATCGGCCTTATAGGCCCCCGACAGGATCTTGATCAGCGTGGATTTGCCTGCGCCGTTATGGCCCAGCAGCCCCACAACCTCGCCGGGGTAAAGGTCGATTGATACATTATCGACCGCCTGAACCCCGCCAAATGCGATCGAGATATTCCGAATATCTACAAGTGGCGTCATGGCCTAGCCCTTTCCTGTGCGGCGGCGATAGATGATGTCGATCAGCACGGCCAGAACCAGCACGCTGCCCACAACGATGTTTTGCAGCGGTGCATCAACACCGACCATTGCCATGCCCGATTGCAGTGACTGCATGATCAGCGCGCCAAGGATGGCCCCGTAAATCGTGCCAATGCCGCCCGCCAGTGCGGTGCCGCCAATCACGGCAGCGGCGATCACGCGCAATTCGTCCAGTGTGCCGATGTCGTTGGAATGGTTGGTCAGCCGCGCCGAGGCCACGACCGCGGAAATCGCACAAAGCGCACCCATGATGGCAAACACCTTGACCGTCAGCATGCGCGTATTGATGCCCGACAATTCAGCCGCTTGCGGGTTGCCCCCGGTGGCAAAGATATAGCGCCCCAATGCCGTGCGCCGTGCGATGACGGTCATGACCACCGCGACGACAATCAGCAACAGCACCGAAATCGGCAGGCCATAGGCGGCGGTGAACCCCTCGGGCATGGTTTCCCCCCGCGCGGCGAAATCACGTTGCAGCCGTGCAGCCGGCACCTGATAGGAATTCAACACCGCGATCAGGCCCAGAATGGCCCCTGCAATAACTGCGCCAAGGGCAATTTCCGCCCAAAGCGGCTTTACCGGAAACTCATGGCGCAGTTTGTCGCGCCGTTTCGCCCAAAGTGCGGCCAGCGCGGCCAATGTGGCGACAATGCCCACCACCCATGACCAGAATTCGCCCATCGTGCCGTTAATGCCCCCGAACATCTGGAATGTCTGGTCCAGCGGGCCGATGGTCTGCCCGTTGGTCAGGTACCACGCGGTATTGCGCCAGACCAGCAGGCCGCCCAGCGTGACAATGAAGGCAGGTATCAGCAGATACCCCGTCAACCACCCCTGAAATGCGCCAATCAGTCCGCCCGTCAGAATGCCCGCCGCGATCGCCAGCCACGGAATAAGCGGGTGCCCCAGTGGCAGTCCCAACAGTTGCGGTAGCCACGCGGTTTGCATCATCGCCATGACCGCCGAACAGGTTGCCAGCAGCGCCCCTACCGACAAATCAATGTGGCGTGTGACAATCACGAACACCATGCCAGTGGCCATGATGGCCACGCTGACGGTCTGGATGGTCAGGTTGAATATGTTGCGCGGCGTCAGAAAACGCCCGTCGGTCAGGACATTGAAGACAATGGCCACCAGAATAAAGGCGCCAATCATGCCCAGCAGGCGGGTGTCCAGTTCCAACGCGTCAATCAGACTTTTCTTATTGGCGCTTTGCCCGCCGGATTGTGTGCGGTTGGGGGTGTCGGGGGTACTCATGGGGGAATGTCCTGAATGTCGTGGCCATGCGCAATGCACAGGCGAAGGACCAATAGGGCGCGCGGGCGCGGCTATCGAGAGTGGGGCGGCAGATATGCCGCCCCGTGCCGGTTTTCGTGGCGATTACCTTAGTTACAAGGCGCAGGTCCGCCGCTGACGCCCTGACACAGGGCTTCAAGGCTGATCCAGCCCGCATCGACAACCAGCGACAGGTTGTCGGCAGTCACCGGAACGGGTTCAAGGAACATGGACACCATTTCGGTCCCTGCGGGCGAGGTCCACATTTCAGCACCTTCAATATCAGTCATCGCAGTGCCTGCGGCCAGTTCAACAGCGATTTCTGCCGCAGCACGACCCAGATCGCGCGCATCCTTCCAAACCGAAACAGTTTGCGTGCCCTGCGCGATGCGGTTCAGCGCCGCGTGGTCGCCATCCTGCCCCGATACGGGAATGCCGTCCATGCCTTGCGCCGTCAGTGCCGCAACAACGCCACCGGCAGTACCGTCATTAGAGGCCACGACCGCATCGACATTGTTGTCCTGTGCCGTCAGAATCTGTTCCATGTTGCGCTGTGCATTCGCGGGCAGCCATGCATCGGTATAGGCTTCGCCAACGATGGTAATGTCGCCTGCGTCAATCGCGGCTTGCAGGACTTCCTGCTGGCCACCGCGCAGGAAATCTGCGTTCGGGTCGGTGGGCGAACCTTTGATCATGACGTAATTGCCGCTTGGTGCCTGCTCCAGCACCGCGCGCGCCTGCATGCGCCCCACTTCGACATTGTCGAAGGTCAGATAGAATGCGCGGTCATCCTCGATCAGGCGGTCATAGGCAACAACGGGGATACCTTCATCGGCAGCGGCCTGAACAGCCGGGCCAATAGCGGCCGCGTCCTGCGCCAGCACGATCAGGGCATTGGCGCCCTGCGCCAGCAAGCTTTCGATATCCGACAACTGCTTGGACGAGGATGATTGCGCATCCGCGGAAATATAGGTGGCGCCCGCAGCGTCCAATGCCGCGCGAATCGCGGCCTCATCCGTCTGCCAACGCTCTTCCTGGAAGTTGGACCAGCTGACACCGACAGTCAGCGACTGGGCCAGTGCGGATGTGCTGAAACCAAGGGTTGCGACGATTGCCGCAGTCATAATTTTTTTCATGCGTTCCTCCCTGAACAAATCACGGCACGCAACATCAGGGCGCGTCCGGACGTCGAAATAATGGCCGTATATTTTTCGCCTGTCAAATAAAATCAGGTGATTTGCGTCAGGATTCCTGACTATTTCCCGCATATTTTTGAATTTCTCCCGCTTTTTCCAGATGCCTTTCGCCATATTCGGTGTTATTAATTTATCCTGTGAAGTTATTGCTGCGCTGGGGAGGGCAAAGTATGACGCCGCATCTTGTCGGGACAATCGCATCTGATGCGGAAGATCAGGGTGGTTGCGGGCCGGTTCTGGCCAATATTGCGCCCGTGCCACGCCCGCTGCGTCAAACGCTGTTCGACTACACGCGCGCCCATGGGAAAACCAGCCGCGCCGATATGGTGCGCGCCCTTGGTGTCAGCGCGGCGTCCATCAGCGCAGTCACCGCCGAACTGATTGCCGAAGGGTTCCTGCGCGAAACCACCCCCGCGCCTGTGCCCGACCCCGACCAACCGCGCACAGGGCGTGGCCGCCCGCCCGTGGAACTGGAAGTGGTGGCCGAAGCCTATCATGTTGTCGGCATGAAGCTGGGTGACCAGCGCCACACGGCCGTTCTAAGTGATTTTGCCGGTCGCAGGATCGCCGAAGCCAATGTGCCCACCCGCCCGAACCGCAAAAGCCCCGCCATACTGGTGGCCGAAGCGCGCGCGCTTATGGACAAACTGCTGTCGTCCCAAGGCATGGCTCTGCGCGATATCGACTCTATCGGCGTGGGTATGGCGGGCATGGTGGAACACGCGACAGGCAATGTCCCATGGTCGCCCATGCTGGATTCGCCCGGAACCGCCCTGAGCACGCAGTTTCAGGACGCGTTCGGTGTGCCCACATATCTGGACAATGACGCCAATTTGCTGACGTTGGCCGAATTGTGGTTCGGGGGCGGGCGCCGGAAATCGGATTTTGCGGTTGTCACCATTGAACATGGGGTCGGGATGGGGCTGGTGCTGTTCAACCAGCTTTATCGGGGTGCGCGCGGGGTAGGGCTGGAACTCGGGCATACCAAGGTGCAACTGGACGGGGCTTTGTGCCGCTGCGGCAAACGCGGCTGTCTGGAAGCCTATGTCGCCGATTACGCCCTTGCGCGCGAAGCGGCCACGGCGCTGGACCAGCATGCCAGCCTGTCCGAAAGCCCGCTTGCCCTGCTGGAAGACCTGTTTTCCGAAGCACGCCGCGGCAATGAGGCGGCGTTGTCCATTTTCCGGCGTGCGGGGCGGTATCTGGCGCTTGGGCTGTCAAATGTCGTGCAGATGTTTGACCCCGAAGTGGTTATTCTGTCCGGCGGGCGCATGCAATATGACTACCTGTACGCCCGCGAGGTGATGGCCGAGATGCAGGCCATGACGCTGATTGGTGCCCGCCCGCCTGCCCGCGTCGAGATTCACGCATGGGGTGATCTGGTCTGGGCGCAAGGGGCGGTTGCATTGGCCTTGGGGGCCTTGACTGAGAACCTGCTGGGCGGTGCTGCCACGCGCGGCAGTGCTGCATGAAGGGCGCGCTTTTGGCGGCCTTTGTCATGGCCACACCCGCCCTGTCACAGACACCGCAATTCGCGGACCTGAGCGACGCCATCCCCGAACACCATTATAGCGGCGGGTGGGAACATTTTGTGGGCGGCGGTGTGGCGGCCTTTGATTGCAGTGGGAACGGGCTGCCCGATCTGTTTCTGGCGGGCGGCGAAGGGCCTGCCCTGTTATTGCGTAACACGGGCGGCATGGTGTTCGCACCGCAGGACACCGGCCTACAGGGTGTGACGGGGGCCTATCCGCTGGATATTGACGGCGATGGCGTACTGGATCTGTTCGTCTTGCGGGTCGGGCCGAATGTGGTGCTGCGCGGGCTTGGGGATTGCCAGTTTGAAGATGCGACCGACGCGCTGGGCATTGATGCAGGCGCGGGCTGGTCCACCGCGTTCAGCGCATGGTGGGATGCAGGCGCGGACCGGCCCAGTATGTTTGTCGGCAATTATGTGGACCGTGACGACCCCACAGGCCCCTTCTTTGCCTGTGATGACAACCAGATATTGCGCCCCGATGGAACGGGCTGGACATCCGCTGCATTCGGTCCGGGGTTCTGCCCGCTTTCTGCCCTGGCCGCACGCGATGCCCGCGACCGCATGACGCTGCGCCTGTCCAATGACAGGCACTATTATGTGCGCGGCGGATATGAACAGATGTGGGACATAGAAGACGGGCGGTTTCTGGGGGCCGCAGATGGCTGGCCGGACCTGATGCTGTGGGGCATGGGCATTGCAAGCCGCGATATAACGGGCAACGGGTTGGCGGATGTATACCTGACATCGATGGCCGACCAGATGCTGCAACTGGCCCAACCGGATGGCACCTACCGCGCCGCCCCCTTCAGTCTGGGCCACACCGCACACCGCCCGTTTGCCGGCGATGACGGGCGCCCGTCAACGGGCTGGCATGCGCAATGGGGCGATGTGACCAACAACACGCGCGCGGACTTGTTCGTGGCCAAGGGCAATGTGGACCAGATGCCCGATCTGGCCATGGCCGACCCCAACAACCTGCTGCTGCAAGGGCCGGATGGCACATTTACGGAAGCTGCGCATCTGGCGGGGCTGGCAGATCCGGCACGCTCACGCGGGGGGGCGCTGGTTGATCTGGACGGCGACGGGCGGCTTGATCTTGTGGTTATTAACCGCCGCGCACCCGCGCGGTTGTATCGCAATGTCACTGACGGGGTTGGCAACTGGCTGGCGGTTGATTTGCGGCAGGACGGCGCGAACCGCTTCGCCATTGGTGCCCGCGTGACGGTGGACACAGCAACGGGCCGCCAATGGCAGGATGTCACAATCGGCGGCGGGCATGCAGGCGGGCAACTGGTGCCGCTGCATTTCGGGCTGGGGGAGGCTGTGGTCGCGGATGTGCACATCATCTGGCCCGACGGGCACGAGAGCCGGCACAGCGTTGACACGGTCAATCAGGTGCTGACATTGCGGCCCGAGTAGCGCTGGGTCTTGTCAGACGGTCCTTAAGGGGGGCTGATACTGGAGTGAAACGCACGTTGGGAACTTTCCAAGGCGCGGAATCGAGGGCGCAGCCCGCCGCGCTATCGGTGGGCCGTCCCGCGGCCTGCCGATTTGGCTGATGAGCTTCCCGCCTTGAAAGCCGGAGTATGCCGCTGGCATAAAGTGAACTTCTATCACGCCGGATCGGCAGACCCCGGCCCACCGATAGCGCGGGCTTAATCCAAGTGCGAATGACCACAACAGCCCCCCGCATCACGGATTGGGCACATCCAGCCCGCTGGGCACGAAAGGCGGCACGCCCAGCCGCCCAGCCAGTGCCTGCGCATCGCTAAGACTGTCCAGAAAGGCCACGATATCGGCAATGTCGTCATCACTCAGCGCGATGGGCGGGGTTTGCACGGCATCCGCGATGGCCCCCAGTTCAGCGGGGTCATCCATGATCTGCCAGTCATCTACGGGCAAATCCGGCAAGATAACCTGCGCGCGGTCATAGCGGGGCAAGGCCGCCACAGGGTCGGCATGATCGCGGATGAAACCCGCAAGCGTCGCATGCGACCCCGCATGCCCATAGGGCGCCGTATGCGCCACATTGCGCAAGGACGGCGTGCGGAATGCGAACGCATCCTCATCACGCCCTGTCACGCGCATGCGTCCGGTGTCGCGGCGGTGCGATTCAAACCGCGCGGCCTTGCCCGGTCCCAGTTGCGGCACGCCGCGCGCATGAAACCCGTGATCCGTCTGGAACGGGCCGGAATGGCAACTGGCGCAAGTCGCGCTGCCATAAAACAGCCCCATCCCGCGCGCGGCATCATCGGCCAGATCGCCCTGACCGCGCAGATAGGCGTCAAAGGGACTGGTATCGGACCGGAATTCGACCGCCACAAACGCCGCAATCGCATCGGATATATGGGTAAATGCAATATCATCGGGGGCAGAAATACCCTCATGCGTGGCAATGAACCGTTCGGCATAGTCTGGAATGTCACGCACCCGCTGCGCAATAAGATCCCACGCACCACCTGCGCCGGTAATGCGACCCTGACGCACGGCCTGCGCGATCTCGTTCTCGCTGTAATGCCCTGCCATCTCATCGGGGCTAAGCACCGGAAACATGTTCTGCGCCGACAATAGCGAGGCAAACCCCGCCATCATGTCCCCTTCAAGGGGCGTGCGCAGGCCGCTGTCGCGGTTCGGGTCAACCTCGATGCGGCCATCATGGAACATACGGGTGAATTCATGCGCACCAAGGTTCCACAGCGCAGGCGAATTGCGGGGAATTCGCTGTTCGGGCATATTGTCCGGATCGGCCACGCGCGCGGGACCAAGGCCCCTGCCCCCGTCGCCCAACCCCAGCGACACCCCGTCAGATGTGCCGAAGGCGGGGTGGTGGCATGTGGCGCAGGCCACTTCACGGTTGCCCGACAGGATGGGGTCATAGAATAAATGCCAGCCCAGCCGCACCAGTTCGGGCGGATGGCTGGCAAAATCAGCGTCACTTACCGCCGCCGGCAAGGGCAAGTCTGCCAGTGCGCTGCCGCAGCCCAGCCCCGCCACGGCCACCAGTCCCGAAACGACCCTGCGCATTCTGCCCCCCATCCCCGTTGGTGCCGCACACAATGGCGCATCAACGGGGGCGGCGGCAAGGGGCAACGCGATCACCCTTGCGGGACAACCTGTGTCCATGCCCCGTCTGCCTGTGACGACCGTAAACAGGCATCAATGAAACGCATGCCCGACAGCCCGTCCGCAATTCCCGGCAAAACACCACCGGCAGCGGTGTCGCCCGCAGCATGGGCGCGAATGGCGTCGGCGGCTTCGCGGTAAAGCGTGGCAAACCCTTCCAGATAGCCTTCGGGGTGGCCTGCGGGGGTGCGCGTTGTGGCAAGACCCGCATCCGTGGCCCCCGCGCCTGCGCGCGTCAGTATCTGTGTGGGCTGGCCGAAGCGGGTGAATGTCATCTGGTTGGGGTTTTCCTGCGCCCAGTCCAGCCCGCCCTTGTCTCCATGAATGCGCAGCCGCAGCGCGTTTTCATTGCCAACGGCCACTTGCGATGCCCAAAGCATGCCCTTCGCCCCGCTGGCATAACGCAGCATCACATGGGCGTTGTCATCCACCGCACGCCCGTCCACAAAACTGGACAGATCGGCGGCCAGTGCGTCTGGCGTCTGGCCGGTGACGAACTCGGCCAGTTGCCACGCATGGGTGCCGATGTCGCCAATCGCCCCACCCGCGCCGGAACGTGCAGGATCAGTGCGCCATTCGGCCTGTTTGCCGGTTGCCGACTCAGTCAGCCAGTCCTGCACATATTCGACATGCACCAGCCGCAAACGCCCTAGTTCCCCGCGCGCCACCATATCGCGGGCCTGCCGGATCAGCGGATAGCCCGAATAATTATGTGTCAGCACAAACAGCTTGCCCGATTGTGCAAGCGCCTGTTCCAGTTCCAGCGCATCTTCCAGTCTGGACGCCAGCGGCTTGTCGCAAATCACATGGATACCCGCACGCAAAAAGGCCAGCGCGGCGGGGACATGCATATGATTGGGCGTGACGATTGCAACTGCGTCAATGCCATCCTCGCGCGCGGATTCCGCCTGCGCCATCTGCGCGAAGCTGTCATAGCTGCGATCCGGCGCAATACCCAAGGCCTGCGCGGACGCATGCGCGCGCGCAGGGTCCGATGACAGCGCGCCCGCGACCAGATCCCATTGCCCGTCAATGCGCGATGCAATGCGGTGAACGCCCCCAATGAACGCGCCTTCGCCGCCGCCCACCATGCCCAGTTTCAAACGCGCACTCATTGGTTGATCCCCAGCATGGCGCGGATTTGCGCGATATCGGTTTTTGCCCCTGCAAAATCATCGAATGCCTTGTCGGTGACATCAATAATATGCTGCGCGATAAAGGGTGCCCCTTCGGCAGCACCCTGTTCGGGGGATTTCAGGCAGCATTCCCATTCCAGCACGGCCCAGCTGTCGTAATCATATTGCGCCAGTTTGGAAAAGATCGCGGCGAAATCGACCTGCCCATCGCCAAGGCTGCGGAAACGGCCTGCGCGGTTCAGCCATGGCTGATAGCCGGAATAGACGCCTTGTCGTCCGTCAGGGTTGAATTCCGCATCCTTGACATGAAATGCGCAGATGCGGTCGTGATACAGATCGATGAACGCCAGATAATCCATTTGCTGCAACAGGAAATGTGACGGGTCATAGTTGATGCGCGCGCGGGTGTGGCCGTCCAGCGCGTCAAGGAACATTTCCCATGTGGCCCCGTCGAATACATCTTCGCCAGGGTGGATTTCATAGCCGATATCCACGCCCTGTTCGTCATAGACATCAAGGATCGGACGCCAGCGTCGGGCCAGTTCGGAAAACGCCTCTTCAATCAGGCCGGCGGGGCGCTGTGGCCACGGGTACAGGAACGGAAACGCCAGCGATCCGGTAAAACTGACGGATGTATCCAGTCCCAGATGGCGGCTTGCGCGCGCGGCTTTCTTGACCTGATCGACGGCCCATTCCTGCCGTGCTGCTGGCTTGCCATGCAGCGCTGCGGGGGCAAACCCGTCAAATGCGGCATCAAAGACGGGGTTCACCGCCACAAGCTGGCCTTGCAAATGCGTGGATAGTTCAGTGATTTCCACGCCTGCCTCGGCGCAGATTCCGGCGATTTCATCGCAGTAATCCTTGCTGTCGGCAGCGCGGTCCAGATCGAACAGATGCGGGACAAATGTCGGGATCTGCACGCCTTTGTAGCCCAGTGATGCAGCCCATCTGGTGATGTTTTCCAATGAATTGAACGGCGCGTCCTCGCCTGCGAATTGCGCCAGAAACAGCGCGGGGCCTTTGATCTTTGTGGGCATGATCTTTCCTCGTCTTTCGTGATGTGTCCAAAGGGCCGCAATCGGGGCCGCTATGCTTCGGGGATGTAGTCGAAACTGCGATACAGCGCCGGTTGCGCGCGTCCGGTGATGTCAAATGCGGCCATACCGACAAAGGCACCGGTGAAAGAGCCATGCTCCCCGCGTCCGCCTTCGTCGGAAATGACGGATGCATCCAGCGCAGGCCCAAGGGCCACCCAGTCGCCACCCTGATGCCAGTAGAATTGCTGCACCGCGCGGCTGACCTTGACCGCCAGCCACACAGGCCCATCCTTCAACGCCACCGGATCGCAGGGCCAGTGCAGCGCGCCATCGGGCCAGTCACCGGCGCAGGACATGATTGTCAGACACCGGCCCAGTTCTTCGTCCCATGTCACGGCGGCGAAATGGAACTTGCTGCGATTGTAGTAGGTGACCAGCCCCGCCGCCTGCTGGTAGGTATCGGGCGCAAATTCGGCCAGTTCGGTTTCTGCGCGGTATTGCAGGTGTTCCTGCCTGCGCGCGACAAGCGATTGTTCAAACCAGCTGCCAATGCTTTCGCGGGCGTGCAGGCACAGCCCATCGCCGGTCAGGGTGAACAGGCGTTCCGGCTGCGGGCTGCGCAGCCACTGGAATTCCGGCGGCAGGTCCGGTTCGTCAAACCTGCGGTGTATCGCGGCCGCAGGCCTTGGGTCCACATCGACAGGGGCGGGCACATCCAGCGCGGGCACCGGCCCGCCATGCGCCAGATACAACCAGCCATCATCGGCCCAGATACATTTCTGAATCGCGGTTTCACGCCCCAAGGGGGAAAACCGCCCCGGCAACGGACGCGAGCATAGATGCGTGTGATACACGTCGCCCTGCGGGGTTTCCACGATCTGGCCATGGCCTGCGCGTTGCAAGGGCGCATCGGGGTGGTCCTTGGACGTGATCAGATGCGTGTCGGGGTGCAATTCATACGGGCCGTCAATTTGCGTGGCCCGCGCCATTGTGACCGCATGGCCATAGCCTGTGCCCCCTTCGGCGGTGGTCAGGTAATAATAGCCCCCCCGCTTGAACAGATGCGGCCCTTCGACCAGCCCCAACGCGCTGCCCGGAAAAATGTTGCGCACCGGACCTGTCAGCCCGTGTTCGGAGTGCCATTCCTGCAACAGGATTCCGTCGAAGGCGGGGCTTTTGGGCTGCCCGCCAACGGACCGGCCACGATGGTTCCATTGCATGTTCACAAACCATTTGCGCCCGTCATCATCATGGAACAGCGACGGGTCAAACCCTGATGAATTCACATAGATCGGGTCCGACCACGGCCCCGAAATGTCGGGTGCCGTGACGATGTAGTTATGTGCGTCCTTGAAATTGCCGTCCAGTCGTTTGACATCGGTATAGACCAGCCAGAACAGCCCGTCCGCATAGGACAGGCAGGGCGCCCAGATGCCACAACTGTCGGGATTGCCGCGCATGTCCAACTGGCTGGCGCGCGTCAATGGCCTGCACGCCAGATCCCAGTTCACCAGATCGGTGGAATGATGGATCTGCACACCGGGGAACCATTCAAAGGTCGATGTGGCGATGAAGTAATCATCGCCCACGCGGCAAATCGACGGATCGGGGTTGAAACCGGGCAGAATAGGGTTGCGGATCATGGGGTTGCGTCCTTGTCCAGTTCTGATGATTGCGCCCAAAGGTTGATGTTCTCCTCATCGGCCCAGCGGTCAATCTGCGCCAGTTCCGCATCGGTAAAGTCCAGATTGCCCACCGCACCCGCGCAATCCACCACCTGCGACGGGCTGGAGGCCCCGATCAGCGCGGTGGTAATGCCGCCACCGCGCAGCACCCATGCGATGGCCATTTGCGCCAGTGTCTGGCCACGGGTGGCTGCAATGTCGTTCAGCTTGCGGATATTTTCGATCGCGCGTTCACTGATCATGCCAGTGGCCAGCGATTTGCCCTGACTGGCGCGGCTGCCTTCGGGAATGCCGTTCAGGTATTTGGTGGTCAGCATGCCTTGTGCAAGGGGTGTGAACGCGATGGATCCGATACCCAGATCCTGCAATGTGGTTTTCAACCCGTCGCGTTCCACCCAGCGGTTCAGCATGTTGTAGCTTGGCTGGTGGATCACGCAAGGCGTGCCCAGATCCTTCAGAATGGCCACCGCCTGACGGGTGCGTTCGGAATTATAGCTGGATATGCCCGCATAAAGCGCGCGCCCCGAGCGCACGATGTAATCCAGCGCGCCCATGGTTTCTTCCAGTGGCGTGTCGGGATCAAAACGATGGGAATAGAAAATATCCACATACTCCAGCCCCATACGTTTCAACGACGCATCGCAGGATGATACCAGATATTTGCGGCTGCCCCATTCGCCATAAGGCCCCGGCCACATACGGTAGCCTGCCTTGGTGGAAATCACCAACTCATCCCGGTAGGGCGCGAAATCCGTGCGCAGGATTTCCCCGAAGGCGGATTCCGCAGCCCCCGAACGCGGGCCATAATTGTTGGCCAGATCGAAATGCGTGATGCCATGGTCAAATGCTGTCTGGCAAATGCTGCGTTTCACCTCATGCGGGGTGTCATCGCCGAAATTGTGCCACAGCCCCAGTGACACAGCCGGCAGCATCAACCCGGACGCGCCGCAGCGGCGGTATTGCATCCGCGTATAGCGGTCGTCATTGGCGCAATACACACTCATGCCAGCAACGCCTGCGCACCTTCGGGCGACAGGGCCTCGGGGCGGTCGCACGTGGTGGTGATGTCCAGAACCTGCCCGGCCTCGGCCGCGTTCAGGATTGCCGTCATCACATCCACCACATGCAACGAGAATTCCAGCGAACACCGATGCGCGCGCCCCTCCACAATGCCCAGCGCCATATCCGCCAGCCCTGCGGCGCGGTAATTGGCATTTGCGCCGTCATTGGCGCGCCCGAACGGGTGGTCCCATGCCACCCCTGCCGATGTGAACACGGCCTTGGACGTCATGCGCACCTCGCCGCCGAAGAAATTGGGATCGGGCACATGCAGCGTGCCATCCGCGCCATAAAGTTCCATTGGCGCATGCCCGTGCTGCCACACGTCCCAACTGGCGCAATAGGTGACCTGCGCGCCTGAGTGGAACTGCAAGATTGCATGGATGGTGGTCGGCGTTTCCACGGCAATCTTCTCGCCATGGCGGGGCTGGGACGTGATGGTGCGTTCGGCCTGCGCGCTCATGCTCATGGCGGTCACACGCGCGACTGGACCCAGAAGCTGCACAAGGTTGGAAATATAATATGGCCCAAGATCCAGGATCGGCCCGCCGCCGGGCTTGAAGAAGAAATCCGGATTGGGGTGCCACATTTCCATGCCGGGGCTTTGCACGAAACAGGTGCCGGAACTGACCTTGCCCACGCGCCCCGAATCCACCAGATGGCGTGCCAGTTGATGTGCGCCGCCCATGAATGTGTCGGGCGCAGAGCCTACGCGCAGGCCCTTCTGCGCGGCTTTTTCCGCCAGTTTCTGCCCTTCTTCCAGTGACAGGACGAACGGCTTTTCGGAATAGACATGTTTTCCCGCGTCCAGAATTTGCATGGACACGTCGAAATGTGCGGCAGGCACGGTCAGGTTTACGATGATATCAATATCATCTGCCGCCAGAAGCCCGTCAACGGTTTCGGCACGCAGGCCGAATTCGGCAGCGCGCGCCTTGGCTGCATCTGCATTCAGATCGGCGCAGGCCCGCATTTCAATGCCGCGAAACAGCGGCGCAAGGCGCATATACGCGGCCGAGATGTTGCCGCAGCCCAAAACGCCGATACCCAGTGTTTTTGTCATGCTTTGCCCCTTAGAATTGGCGGAAATTTGTGATCGAACGGCGCGCGAAACGGTCCAGATCATTGGGGTTGTCATGTTCCATCACGAACAGACTGACACCTGCGTTGCGCAATGCAGCCATGATGGCAGGCCAGTCCATGGTGCCATGGCCCACATCGGCCCAGCCGTCCTCGTCCTCGCATTGCCCGTCGGGGGCGATGTCCTTGACATGGGCGGCGGTGATGCGCGCCCCGTGTTTGGCGATCCAGTCCAGCGGGTCCCCGCCGCCGCGCACAATCCATGCAATATCGGCTTCCCATTCCATGGATGGTGCCCCGTCCAGCAGCAGCGCCATGGGAATTTCACCGCTGTCCAGTGGCATGAATTCCCAATGATGGTTATGCCAGCCAAAACGCAGGCCCGCATTCTGCACACGTTTGGCCGCCGTGTCCAGCCGGGCCGCCAGATCGCGCCATGCCTGCGCATCAACGCCGCTGCGATAGGCGTCGTCGGGGGCGGGGCAATATAGCTGCTGAACACCCAGCGCCTTGGCATTGGCGATAGTCTTGTCGAACTGGTCCTCGAAACTGGCCAGCGGGAAGAAATGCGCGGACGGCATGCTTAGCCCGCGCGCATCAAGCGCCGCGCGGAAGGCAGGCGCATCATCATAGACGCCGCCAAATCCTTCGACTTGCGTGTAGCCCAGCGCCGCAAGCTGGTCCAACACCCCGTCCCACGGGGTGAAATTGCGCGCGGAATAAAGCTGGAATGAAACATCCATTGTGTTTTCCTTCTTGGATTTGTGTTTGAAATGCTACAGGCGCATTTCACTTTTCTTGTCGAACATGGACAGGCGCGCAGGGTCAAACCCGATTGGCACCGTGTCGCCAATGTCCACTTTGGCCTGTCCGTCCATCCGGAACCGCAAGTCCTGCTGACCAACCTTGGCCCAGACCTGCGTATCCGACCCCATAGGTTCGACCATGTCGACATACGCATCCAGATGCACCGGTTGCGATTGTGCCATCGTGCCGGAATGCACATGTTCCGGACGCAGCCCCAGCCAGACGCGGCCGGATGTGGGGCCATTGCCGAATTCATAGCCCTGGACCGCGAACGCCATGCCGCGGCCAGTGTCAAACTGCAATGACCCCGCGTCCAGATCCCCCTCGATCAGGTTCATCGCGGGCGAGCCTATGAACCCTGCCACATATTTGTTCACGGGCCGGTTGTAGATTTCCGCGGGCGGGGCAAGCTGCATGATCTGCCCGCCCTTCATAATCGCAATGCGGTCGGCCAGCGTCATTGCCTCGACCTGATCATGGGTCACATAGATCATGGTGTTTTTCAATGTATGGTGCAGGCGCTTGATCTCGACCCGCAAATCGGCGCGCAGTTTCGCATCCAGATTGGACAACGGTTCGTCAAACAAAAACACATCCACATCCCGCACCAGCGCCCGCCCGATGGCGACACGCTGGCGCTGTCCGCCCGACAGCGCGCCGGGCTTGCGTTTCAGCAGGGGTTCGATCTGCAACACCTCGGCGGCGCGCGCGATGCGTTTGGCGATTTCGTCCTTGGGCACGCGGGCGTTTTTCAGTCCAAAGGCCAGATTCCCCTCGACCGTCATTTGCGGATACAGCGCATAGCTTTGGAACACCATGCCAATGCCGCGTTTCGACGGTTCTTCCCATGTCACGTTATGGCCCTGAATGTGGATTTCCCCGTCGGTCACATCCAGCAGCCCCGCGATGCAGTTCAGCAGCGTGGACTTGCCGCAACCGGACGATCCCAGCAACACCAGAAACTCCCCCTGCCCCACCTGAAGGTTCAGATCTTCCAGCACAGTGACAGCGCCAAAGGCAAGTTTCAGGTCCTTGATTTCGATAGAATGTTTCATGTCATTAACCCTTGACTGCGCCGGCTGCGATGCCGCGAACGAATAACCTGCCCGAGAAGAAATAGACTGCCAGCGGCACCAGCCCCGTCAGCAGCGTTGCCGCCATGTTGACGTTATATTCCTTCACCCCCTGCACCGAATTGACGATGTTGTTCAGCTGCACCGTCATCGGGTAGTTTTCGGGCCGCGTGTAGACCACGCCGAACAGGAAGTCGTTCCAGATGCCGGTCACCTGAATAATGCCCGACACCACGAAAATCGGCAGCGACATGGGGATCACGATGCGAAAGAAAATACCCCAGAAGCCGGCACCATCAACACGCGCGGCCTTGAACAGTTCTTCCGGCAGGGCGACGAAATAGTTACGGAACAACAGCACGTTGATTGGCATGGCGAAAACTGTATGCACCAGCACCAGCCCCCATAGCGACCCGAACAGCCCCAGTTCGCGCAAGATGATGACCAATGGATACAGCAGCACCTGATAGGGAATAAACGCGCCCAGCAACAGGATGCCGAAAAACACTTCCGACCCTTTGAACCGCCAGCAGGCCAGCACATACCCCGTCAGCGCCGCAACCGATACCGACAGGATCAGCGACGGGATCAGGATGCGAATGGAGTTCCAGAACCCGCGTGACAACCCGTCACAGTTAATGCCGGTACAGGCCTGTGACCATGCCTTGACCCAAGGCTGGAACGTGATTTCGACCGGTGCCGAGAAGATATTGCCGACACGGATTTCGGCCATATCCTTCAATGATGTGACAATCATCACATAAAGGGGCAGCAGGTAATACAGGCTAAAGACGATAAGGGCGCCATACAGCATGATATTGCGCGGTGAAAATACCTTCTTGGGCTTCGCGCCACGAGGGGTAACAGCGGTCATTGGCGCTTCTCCCGATATTGCATATAGGCCCAGGGGATCAGGATTATCGCGACAGTGACCAACATCATGGTCGATGCGGCGAAACCCTGTCCCAGATTCTGGCGGGTGAACAGCGTGTCATAGACGTATTTCGCGGGCACCTCTGACGCGATGCCCGGCCCGCCCGATGTCATGGCGACGACCAGATCATACAGTTTCACAATCCCGCTGGTAACCAGAACCAGCGCCGTCACGAAAACGGGTTTCATCATGGGAATGATCACGACGATATAGGTTTTCCAGACCGGAATCCCGTCCACGCGGGTGGCTTTCCAGATGTCTTCGTCGATGCCGCGCAAGCCTGCCAGCATGATGACCATAATCAGCCCCGTTCCCTGCCATAGCCCCGCAATCAGCAAACCGAAGATCACCAGATCGGGGTTATACAACGGGTCGAAGTTGAAATTGGTAAAGCCCATTCCGCGAATGATCGACTGAATGCCGAATTCGGGGTTCAATATCCATTGCCAGGCCAGACCTGTCACAATGAAGGACAATGCGAAAGGATACAGGAAGATCGTGCGGAACGTATCCTCAAAGCGGATCTTGCGATCAAGCAGCGCCGCCAGAAGGAACCCCAGACACATTGTCAGAACCAGCGAAACAATGCCGTATATGGCAAGGTTTTCGATGGAGACCAACCATCTGCGGGTGTTCCACAGGCGTTCATACTGGTCAAATCCAACCCAGTTCAGCCGTGGCAGCAGGCGCGAGTCGGTGAAGGAATGCACAACCGTCCAGATTGTGCCCCCCACGAAAACCCCAAGGCCCACAAGCACCATTGGAATGGCCGCAAGCTTGGATGAAAGATTGCGCAGCAGGCGGATTGGCGGGCGTACGCCATCACGAGCGCGTCTTGCGCTTGACATCTTGATCCTCCGGTATCGGGAAATGCATTTGAATAACCGGGGCACCCTGCGTCAGGGAGCCCCGGCCATTTCATCAATCCGCGCGCGCGATTATTTCCGCATACAGGCGCTGGGCATCTTCGGCGGAATAGCTGGGATCATTCCAGAATTCGACCATCAGATCCTCGATCTGGCCTTGCGTATCGGGCGAAAAGGTCTGGTTCGCATCGGGCAGGATGTTACCTGTCGCCAGAATTTCCAGCCCACGCTGCATGCAGTCGTTCGCCGCTTCCAGATCGACATCGCCACGCACCGGAAGCGACCCTTTTTTCAGGTTGAAGGCAACCTGCGCTTCTTGCGAAATCATCATCGAGGCAAGCTCCAGCTGGGCGGCTTGCACTTCGGGGTTGTTGATCAGCGGGAAATAGAACGCATCACCGCCGGTCGAAATGATTTCGTTCATACCCAGACCGGGCAGGCAGGAATAATCCTCGCCCGCGACAAGGCCAGCGACCTGAAATTCGCCCTGCGCCCAGTCGCCCATGATCTGCCCGCCAGCCTGACCGGAAATCACCATATTGGTGGCCTGGTTCCAGTCCTGCACATTGGACCGCGCGGAAAATGCACGCGCCTGCGCCGCTGCTTCAAATACGCGGGCAAATTCGGGGCCTGCGGCCACTTCGGCGTTCTGGTCGATATGCACGGCCTTCCATGCGTCGGTCCCGGCCAGCGCGATGGCCATCACGCCAAATGCACCGGTTGCCTGCCAGGGCTGTCCGCCCATGGCCAGCGGGATCTTGCCTGCCTCTTCCAGTGCGGGCGCGGCTTCGATGAATTCTTCCCAATTGGTGGGAACCGGCACGCCTGCATCTTCATAGGCCTTATGGCTTAGCCACAGCCACTGCCAGGAATGGATATTGATCGGCACGCAATAGATGCGCCCGTCAATGGTGCAGCTGTCCAGCAGCGATGTGGGGTTCACAAAATCGCGCCAGCCCTCGGCCTCGGCCAGATCGGTCAGGTCCAGCATCAAGCCCGCCTCGACCAGTTCTTCGGCCTGACGACCGTGGTTGAACTGGGTCGCGCCCATCGGGTCACCGCCAGTGATGCGCCCGATCATAATGGGGCGCGCGGTGCCGCCTGCGCCGGCAATCGCGCCATCAACCCAAGTGTGGTCGGTGTTTTCATTAAACAGGCGCGCGAATTCGGCGACAGCGGCCGCCTCGCCGCCGGATGTCCACCAATGCGTCACCTCCAGATCGACGGCAAGGGCAGTTGTCCCTACGGAAATCAGGCTGGTTGATGCCAGCAATGCAAATGTTTTTTTCATGCGTTCCTCCCTGAACGGCATAAGCCACGTATGTCACGGTGCCGCGCGGAAATTTTCAAGAATGTCTTGCCCGCGCTATGTAATCGATTACATTAAGTCTTGCAAAACAACTCCTCCGAAGGTGAATCACTATGTAATCGATTACAACACCTTCAATCAGTCGAAACTATCTGTCAAGAAATTTGTACTCACACTTCCAGCAAGGGTCCGGACCACGGATGCAAAAGCCCCCGCCAAAGATCAAGGACGTCGCCCATGTTGCAGGGGTGTCAACCGCCACCGTCAGCCGCGCCCTGACCCAACCCGACCGCCTGAGCGAGGCCACGCGCGCCAGGGTTTTCGACGCGATCGAAGTGACCGGCTACCGCGTGAATGCGGCCGCGCGGAATTTGCGCACGCGCCGTGCGGGGGCGGTTCTGGTGCTGGTCCCCAATCTGGGCAACCCGTTCTTTTCAGCGATCCTGTCCAGCATGAACGACGTGTTGTCCGCGAACGGATATTCCGTTCTGGTATTCGACAGCCAGCAACCCGGCGCGTCCGAACAGGCCGTCGCCGATTGTTTTCTGAATGGCAGCGTGGATGGCATGATCACCCTTGACGGGGACATGTCCGCCACGACCGCAAGGGCCTTGCGCGGGGCAAACATGATGCGCAACGTAGTGTTTTGTTGCGAATGGTCCGACCAATGGCCACTGCCCTCGATTCGCAGCAATAATGGTCTGGGGGCAAGGCTGGCGGTTGACCATCTGGTGGCGCAGGGCCATCAGCGCATCGCGCATGTTGCCGGACCGCAGGACAATATTCTGGCGCAGGTGCGCAAGTCGGCGTTTTTGCAGCGATGCGCCACGCATGGGTTGGACATCCGGCAGGATTGGGTTGTTCCGGGCGACTTCTCGTTGGGGGCGGGCGCACAGGCGGCTGACAGGATTCTGGCCATGACCCCGCGGCCGACAGGAATTTTCTGCGCATCAGATGCGATGGCCCTTAGTTTCGTTGCGCGATGCAAACAACGCGGGGTCAATGTGCCCGATGACATATCTGTCGTAGGGTTTGATGATATTGAAATGGCGGCATTCGCGGAACCCGGACTGACGACCATTCGTCAGGACCGCGCAGGGCTTGGCCGGTTGGCCGCGCAGGAACTGCTGGCGCGTTTGCGCGGCGAACAGAAAACCGAAGGCGCCCATATCATCTATGCGCCGGTCACCCTGATTGAACGGGCCACAACGGCCAGCCCGCCGGTTGCTGGCCTTGTGAATGGCCATGCAAACCCCGAAACACCACCTATAGAATGTCCAGAACCCGATGATAAACCCGCATGACGGCGGCTGTGCTGGCATGGTGTTTGTGCCGGATGATGAAATACGGTTCCACGTTGATGTCCTGCGCAATGTCCAGCACGGCCAGACGCGCGCCAATACCGTTCGCGCCCAGCAGTTCGGCGACTTCCTGCGCTTGTGGTGTAATGGCATTCCCCGCCGACAGCATGGTCAGGGCAACCAGCAGGGATGAACTGTTCGACACAATGTCGGGCAAGGCCAGACCGGCTGTGCGAAAGGTGTTTTCGACCGCCTGCCGGATCGGGGCGCCGCGTTCCTGCATAACCCATTCATATTGACGCAAATCCGCCAGCGCACAGGCCTTGCGGCCCGCAAGCGGGTGTTGCTTGTTGGCCAGCAGGACAACGCGCTCCGTGCGGGCGGGGTTCAGGTCCAGATCGGTGGCATCATAGCCCGGTGGTAATCGCGCGATGATGAAATCGAAATGGCGTTCTTCAAGACCACGGACCAGATCTGCCGATGGTGCGACATGGATTGTCACATCCAGATTGCGGGTTTGTTCGCGGATATGGGCAATCGCAGGCACCACATAGCCCACAGCAGGCCCGGTCACGGCACCTATGCGCACGCGCCCCGACTGCCCTGACTGGATCATGCCCATTTCCTGTTCCAGCCCTTCGAATTCGGACAGGATCATGCTTATCCGCCGCAAAAACGAACGTCCCGTTTCCGTAGGCGTCATTCCGCGCGGCAGGCGTTCAAATATCGGCGCGCCGATATCTGCCTCGACTTCAGCCAGTATGCGCGAGGCCGCGGGCTGAGAAATCGCCATCTGGTCCGCCGCGATTTGCAGCTTGCCAGTTTCCGCAATCCGCAAAAGCAGTTTCAGGTGACCGGGTTTGAGGCGGGACAGGGACAGCATAGTTAAATGCATATCAGGAGTGATATGGGTAATTCAATTAATATGATTTGATGGCAATGCCTCGTGTCCTTAACATATCCAAGCCGGTGCCAATGGTCGGCGGCAATCCCGACCGCATCGCAGCATTTCTCTGGGAGGAGTAGATAATGACTTATAAACTTGTGACCGCATCCGTGGTCGGAATGACGCTGGCCACTGGCGCAATGGCCGAAGGGCTTATCGGCATTGCCATGCCCACACAATCATCCGCGCGCTGGATCGCAGATGGCGATGCAATGGTCGGCCTGTTCGAGGACGCGGGCTATTCGACCATTTTGCAATATGCCGAAGACGATATTCCAAACCAGCTGGCCCAGATTGAAAACATGATCACCAACGGGGTGGATGTGCTGGTCATTGCAGCGATCGACGGCACAACCTTGTCCAACGCACTGGAAAACGCCCATTTCGCGGGGATTGACATCATCGCCTATGACCGGCTGATCCGCGACAGCGAACATGTCAGCTATTACGCGACCTTCGACAATTTCCAGGTTGGCGTTCAGCAGGCAGAATCGCTGATCTCGGGGCTGGAATCACGCTTCGGGTCGGGGCCCTGGAATGTGGAACTGTTCGGCGGTTCGCCCGACGACAACAACGCGTTTTTCTTCTATAACGGTGCCATGTCGGTGATCCAGCCACTGATCGATGACGGCACGGTAAACATTGTGTCCGGCCAGATGGGCATGGACCGTGTTGGTACGCTGCGCTGGGACGGGGCGGTTGCGCAGGCACGCATGGATAACCTGCTTTCCGCACATTATACCGATGCCGAAGTACATGGTGTTCTGTCGCCCTATGACGGGTTGTCGATTGGCATCCTCTCCTCGCTCAAGGGGGTCGGTTATGGATCGGGTGATCTGGAAATGCCGATTGTGACAGGGCAGGATGCCGAAATTCCGTCCATAAAATCCATTCTGGCAGGCGAGCAGTATTCGACCGTGTTCAAGGACACACGCGAACTAGCGCGGGTGACAGTTGGCATGGTTGATGCCCTGCTTGGCGGGGGCGAGCCGGAAATCAACGACACTGAAACCTATGATAACGGGGTCAAGGTCGTGCCCAGCTTCCTGTTGGAGCCGGTTTCGGTAGACGCCTCGAACTGGGAAGAAGTCCTGATCGGGTCGGGCTACTACACCGAAGAGCAGCTGCGCTAACGCCAGTTTCCCAATCACGGAACACGCGCATGCCTTGGGGCAATCATCAAGGCATGCGCATCACCGCAACAAAGGGCGGGGCAGTATGAAGCCGCTTCTAGAAATGCGCGGGATTTCCAAATCCTTTCCCGGCGTCAAGGCGCTGGACAATGTGACCTTGTCGGTTGCCGAAGGGGAAATCCATGCAATCGTCGGCGAAAACGGCGCGGGCAAATCAACCCTGATGAAGGTGCTGTCAGGCGTCTATCCGGTAGGCAGTTACGACGGCGAAATCCACTATGACGGCGCGCTGGCTGAATTCCGGTCCATTCAGGACAGCGAAGCGCGCGGGATCATCATCATCCATCAGGAACTTGCCTTGGTGCCACTGCTGTCGATTGCCGAGAACCTGTTTCTGGGCAATGAGATCAGCCAGAACGGCTATATCCAATGGCATGAAACCACGCGCCGCACGCGCGAATTGCTGGCGCGCGTGGGTCTTAGCGATGCGCCGAACATGCTGGTGGAAAAGCTGGGCGTGGGCAAACAGCAACTGGTCGAGATTGCGAAAGCCCTGGCCAAGGATGTGCGCCTGCTGATCCTTGATGAGCCGACCGCAGCCCTGTCGGAATCCGACAGTGATGCGCTGCTGGATCTGATGCTGGAACTGAAATCGCGCGGAATGACGCAGATCATCATCAGCCATAAACTGAATGAAATCCGCAAGGTGGCTGACAGTATCACGGTTATCCGCGATGGCAGCACCGTGTCCAGCCTGCGGGCGGACACAGACGAAATTACCGAGGACCGCATTGTGCGCGATATGGTCGGGCGTGACATGGCGCAGCGCTACCCCCCGCGCGAACGCCGTGCGGGGCCTGTGTTGCTGGATGTGGCGAACTGGTCCGTGCGCCACCCCGATTTCCCCGAACGCATGGCCATCAAGGATGTGTCCTTCAATGTCCGCGAGGGCGAGGTTGTGGGCATTGCGGGGCTGATGGGGGCGGGCCGCACGGAACTGGCCATGAGCATTTTTGGCCAGTCCTATGGCCGCGATATTCAGGGCGAGGTGCGCATGCGCGGCGCCCCCGTCAAGCTGAACACCGTCAGCGCGGCCATTGCGGCAGGGCTGGCCTATGTCACCGAAGACCGCAAGTCGCTGGGGCTGATTCTGGAAGACAGTATCCAGCGCAATATTACACTGGCCAACCTGAACGCTGTGGCCAGCAACGGTCTGCTGAACGAGGCGAGAGAGGCACAGGTGGCCGAAGGCTATCGCAAAAGCATGAACATCCGCACGCCGGGCGTGCACCAGCGCGTCATGAACCTGTCAGGCGGGAACCAGCAAAAGGTGGTTCTGTCAAAATGGCTGTTTTCCGGCCCAGAGGTATTGATCCTTGATGAACCGACACGCGGCATCGATGTGGGTGCGAAATTTGAAATTTACGGCCTGATCAATGAATTGTCCGCACAAGGCAAAGGGGTCGTCATGATCTCCTCGGAAATGCCGGAACTGCTGGGCATGTGCGACAGGATTTACGTCATGAATGAAGGGGCCATCATGGGCGAACTGGCGGCAGATGACGCCAGTCAGGAACGCATCATGTCCATGATTGTCACCAGATCGGAGAAAGTCTGATATGCAACAGGCAAATGCACAAGCAGGAACAGCGCAATCCATGCGCGAATATCTGGTAAACCACCTGCGCGAATATGGTCTTTTGTTCGCATTGATCGCAGTCATGGTGTTTTTCCAGATCACCACCAACGGCACGCTGATGCGGCCCGTGAATATTACCAACCTGCTGCTACAAAACAGTTATATCGTCATTATGGCGCTTGGAATGCTGATTGTTATCGTGTCCGGCAATATCGACTTGTCGGTGGGGTCGGTCATGGGCTTCATCGGGGCGCTGGCGGCGGTGCTGATTGTGTCGATGGGCCTGCCGCTGATGCTGGCGATTGTCATCTGCCTGATTACCGGCGGGCTGATCGGGGCGGCACAGGGATACTGGATCGCCTATTGGAAAATACCGTCCTTCATTGTGACGCTGGCAGGCATGCTGGTGTTTCGCGGGCTGTCACTGTGGTTGCTGCAAGGCCAGTCTGTCGGCCCCTTCCCGCGTGAATTTCAGGTCATCGCCACAGGTTTTGTTGCAGACCCGTTTCCGGCGACATGGGGCCAGTCGCTGGCGGTGCTGTTTGGCGAACGAAACGTCAATATTCTGGCCCTGCTGACGGGCGTGGTTGCGGCGGCGGTCATTGTCTGGATGGGCGTAAAAAAACGCGCGCGTAACAGAAGTTTTGGCGTGGTGGACGAGCCGTTCGCCTTCTTCGTTGTCCGCAATGTCATCGTAGCCGCCGCATTGGTGTTCATCACATACAAATTGTCCAGTTTTCGCGGGCTGCCGAATGTGTTGCTGACCATGGGCGTGCTGACGATTATCTATGCCTTCCTGACCGAAAACACCGTCATTGGCCGCCAGATTTACGCGGTTGGCGGCAATGAAAAGGCCGCGAAACTTTCGGGCATCAAGACCGAGCGGCTGACCTTTCTGGCCTTCGTCAATATGGGTGTTCTGGCGGCGGCCGCAGGGCTGGTTTTCGCCGCGCGCCTGAATACCGCAACGCCCAAGGCGGGGTTCGCACTGGAACTTGACGTGATTGCGGCCGCCTTCATCGGGGGGGCGTCCATGTCGGGCGGGGTCGGCAAGATTGTGGGCGCCGTGGTGGGCGCATTCCTGATGGGGGTGTTGAACAACGGCATGTCGATCATGGGCATTGGCATTGATTATCAACAAATGATCAAGGGCTTGGTGCTGCTGGCTGCCGTCATCTTCGATGTCTACAACAAAAGCAAACGTGTATAATTCGGGCAAGAGGTAGGATATGACTTTCACACCGGCAAAATGGCCCCGAAAACTGCGGTCACAGGAATGGTTCGGGGGCACAGGGCGCGATGCGATTTATCATCGGGGCTGGATGAAAAACCAGGGCATCCCGCATGACATGTTCGATGGCCGCCCCGTTATTGCCATTCTGAACACGTGGTCGGAACTGACGCCGTGCAATGCCCATCTGGCCGATCTGGCCCAGAAGGTGCGCGCGGGCATTTACGAGGCGGGCGGCCTGCCGGTCGAAGTGCCTGCCTTCTCGGCGTCGGAATCGGGGTTCCGCCCCACGGCGATGATGTTTCGCAACCTTGCCGCCATGTCCATCGAGGAACAGATGCGCGGTCTGCCCATGGATGGCTGCGTGTTGCTGGCGGGCTGCGACAAGACCACGCCCAGCTTGCTGATGGCGGCCGCATCCACCGACCTGCCATCGATCCTTGTCAGTGGCGGGCCAATGCTGAACGGGCATTTCCGCGGCGAACGCGTTGGGTCGGGCACGCATTTGTGGAAATTCTCCGAGGCAGTGAAGGCCGGCGAAATGACCCCGGAGGAGTTTTTGGAAGCGGAAGCGTCCATGTCACGCTCGCCGGGGTCGTGCAACACCATGGGCACCGCGTCCACCATGGCATCGATGGCCGAGGCGTTGGGCATGGCGCTGTCGGGCAATGCCGCCATTCCGGCCGTGGATGCGCGCCGCCGTGTCATGGCACAACTGTCGGGACGGCGCATTGTCCAGATGGTCAAGGATGATCTGAAACCGTCCGATATTCTGACCAAACAGGCGTTTGAAAACGCCATCCGCACCAATGCCGCAATCGGCGGGTCCACCAATGCGGTGATCCATATGATGGCGGTTGCGGGGCGTGTGGGCATCGACCTGAGCCTTGATGACTGGGACCGCTGCGGCCGCGGTGTACCCACCATTGTCAACCTGATGCCATCAGGCAAATACCTGATGGAGGAGTTTTTCTATGCCGGTGGCCTGCCGGTTGTGCTGCGCCGTCTTGGCGAGGCTGGAATGCTGCACAAGGACGCGCTGACAGTGTCGGGCGGACCGATCTGGGATGAATTGCAACATGTGGTGAACCACAACCCCGATGTTATCCTGCCTGTTGAGCATGCCCTGACACAAGAAGGCGGCATTGTCGTGCTGCGCGGCAATCTTGCGCCCAAAGGTGCCGTGCTGAAACCCTCTGCCGCATCGGGGCATTTGTTGCAGCACCGTGGCCGCGCGGTGGTGTTTGAAGATATCGACGATTACAAGGCCCGCATCAATGACCCCGATCTGGACATTGACGAGCATTGCATCATGGTGCTTAAAAACTGCGGCCCCAAGGGCTACCCCGGCATGGCCGAGGTGGGCAATATGGGCCTGCCGCCGAAGATATTGAAGAAAGGCATCACCGATATGGTGCGCATATCGGATGCGCGCATGTCGGGCACGGCCTATGGGACAGTCGTTTTGCACACTTCGCCGGAAGCGGCGGCAGGCGGGCCGCTGGCGGTGGTGAAAAGCGGCGACATGATCGAATTGGACGTCGCAGCACGCCGCCTGCATCTGGACATAAGCGATGCCGAACTGGCCGCACGGCTGGAAGG
Organism: Roseinatronobacter sp.; assembly: GCF_051859525.1. Taxonomy (NCBI): domain Bacteria; kingdom Pseudomonadati; phylum Pseudomonadota; class Alphaproteobacteria; order Rhodobacterales; family Paracoccaceae; genus Roseinatronobacter; species Roseinatronobacter sp. Next base: position 228,861 of record NZ_JBHYFM010000002.1, read on the forward strand.
GTGGACCCCGCCCGTGCCCCTGCCCGCATCCGGCTATGCATGGCTGCATGCTCACCATGTCGAAGGGGCCGACACAGGCGCCGATCTTGATTTCCTGAAAGGGTGCCGTGGCGCCCCCGTCGGAAGGGACAGTCACTGATGAAAATTGCCCTTGTCGGAATTGGAAAAATTGCCCTTGACCAGCATGTGCCCGCATTGCGCGCATCCCCCGATTGGGAACTGGCCGCAACAGTGTCGCGCAATGGCAGCGTCGACGGGGTCGAGGCATGGACCGATCTGGACGCCATGCTGGCCGCGCGCAGTGATATTCGTGTCATCTCGCTGTGTGTGCCGCCTGCCCCGCGTTTCGATCTGGCCGCGAAAGCCTTGCGGGCGGGACGCTATGTCATGCTGGAAAAACCCCCCGGCGCCACACTGTCGGAATGCGCGACCTTGCAGGCCATCGCCCAAACCGCCCGCCTTGGGGTGTTCGCCACATGGCACAGCCGCGAGGCCGCGATGGTGGCCCCAGCAAAAGCATGGCTGGCAGACAAAACCGTGACGTCAGGACGCATTACATGGCGCGAGGATGTGCGCAAATGGCACCCCGGTCAGGACTGGGTGTTTGATGCAGGCGGCATGGGCGTGTTCGACCCGGGCATAAACGCGCTGTCCATCCTGACCGAAATCCTGCCCTGTGCTGTGCATCTGCGCGCCGCCACGCTGGAAGTGCCGCAAAACCGCCAGATGCCGATTGCCGCACAACTGGCGTTCAGTAACAATATCAGTGCCGATTTCGACTGGCGCCAGACCGGCCCGCAAACATGGTCGATGAGTCTTGAAACCGATCAGGGCACGCTGGAATTGCATGATGGGGGCGCGCGTATGCTGCTGGATGGCACGCCCTGCAACCCGCCCGCAGATGCGCTGTCGGGCGAATATCCGCGCCTTTATCAACGCATGGCGCAGCTTGTTCACGCAGGCGAGTCCGACATGGACATGCGCCCCCTGACGCTGGTGGCTGATGCGTTCATGGCTGGCACGCGTGTCCCTGTCGACCCATTCCATTTCTAAGGACATCCCGATGAAAACCCCACTGAAGGGCATTCTGCCCGTCGCACCCACCCCGTTTCTGGATGATGGCACCCTGGACCATGACGGCATGCGCCGTGTGCTGGACTGCATGATTGATCAAGGTGTTGATGCAATCTGCATTCTGGCGAATTACTCCGAACAGTTTGTCCTGTCCGATGACGAACGCACCGCCATGATGCGCGTCTCGCTGGAACATGTTGCAGGGCGCGTGCCGGTTATTGTCACCATCAGCCATTTTTCCACCGATCTGGTGGTGGCACGCGCGCGGGCGGCACAATCCATGGGCGCTGCCATGGTCATGATGATGCCCCCCTATCACGGTGTCGGGCTGGTCCCCGCCGAGGGGATGATATTTGAACATTTCAAGGCCGTGTCCGACGCCATCACCATCCCCATCATGGTGCAGGACGCACCCTTGTCAGGGTGTCAGCTGTCGGTGCCGTTTCTGGCCCGCATGGCGCGCGAACTGGAACAGGTCAGCTATTTCAAGCTGGAAATGCCGTTTGCGGCCGACAAGCTGGCGGCATTGATTGAAACGGGCGGCAAGGATATTGTCGGCCCCTTCGATGGCGAAGAAGCCGTCACCTTGCTGGCCGATCTGGACGCGGGCTGCACTGGCACCATGACATCGGCACTGTTGCCCGAACATATCCGGCCCATCGTCACGCAGTATCTGGACGGCGCGGTTGATGCGGCGCTGGCACAATGGAAACTGTGCCTGCCGCTGATCAACCATGAAAACCGTCAATGCGGGCTGCGTGCAGCCAAGACTGTCATGAAACACGGCGGCGTCATCCGGTCCGACCATGTGCGCCACCCGCTGAAACCGCTAAGCGACCGCACCGAAGACCGCCTGCTGCAGTTGTCGCGCGAACTGGACCTGATCGCCCTGCGCTGGGGCAAGTAAGGGTCAGTTTTTGGCGCGCATACCCCGACCGGTCAGGTCCAAAGGGCACTCAACCAGCGCGCGGCTTACGCCGAAGCAATGCCCTTAGGGCGTTTTCCTGACATGGCGCATCAAGGACAAGATGTCATTCTCGACGGTTTCTTTCTTGTCCTTGATGTGCTGCTGGTGCTTTTCCGCGCGCTCTCGGGCAAGCGAGATGGTTTTGATGTTGCGGAATTTGTCGGCAACAACCGTTTCCAGCGCTTCAAGCCGTGGCATAATCTGCGCCAGGGCCTTGTCGATTTGCGCGACTTCGTTTCGGACAGCGCGGATATATGCCCCGACATAGGGTGCAGCTTCCAGACTGACCAAGTGCCCCTCGTGTTTCAACGCGTCCAGCATACGATTACGGGTATCGTTCAGTTGCGCGACATGGCTTCTGATGGTCGCCAGTTCGTGAGCATCGGCCAACATTTCGTGCCGACGCAAGCGCTCCAGAATAGTCAGGGTTTTGATGCGCTTAATCATCATCCAGCTTCAGCAGCGGTGGTTTCTCCTGCGCTGGAAGTTCTGTATATTCCAATAATCCCGTGCGCATTCTTGCCAGAATTTCCGCGGGAAAAGCGTTGTAGCTTCCGGCGCTACTGGTCGGAAAAGATATCTGCGGCGGCCCAAGCGGACCTGCATGTGCCGCCTTATCCGGCCAGACGGTTTCAGCGTGCACGCCCGAAGCTGACATGACCAACAGACACGCGGTCGCAAGGCTAAGATATCGCGGCATCATAGTGTGGGCAGTTCCTTCTGAGCGGCCTCAACCATGTAGAAATCAGGCTGCTTGGTACTGGGAATGTTGCCGCGCCCGATTTCCACACAGATATTCGGGGGGTGGTTGGCAACCAATGCGACGAAAATATCACGGATGATCAGATAGAACGCGCCATCCTCATCTTCGATTTGCCTTAGCCTGCCGGAAATGGGCTGCACCATACAATAGGCCAGGAAAACACCAAGAAATGTGCCGACAAGCGCGCCGCCAATCATCGTACCCAGCACTTCGGGCGGCTGGTCAATCGAGGACATGGTTTTAATAACCCCGAGTACCGCGGCAACAATCCCGATTGCAGGAAGCCCATCTGCCATTGTCTGGATCGCAGCGGCCGAGGCGAGCGTCTCCCGGTGGTGCTTCTTGATCTTGCGATTGATGACATCTTCAGTCTGATACTTGTCGTCAAACTGCATAGAGAGCATTCGAAAACTGTCGGTGATCAATTCAGTTGCAAAATGGTCGTTCAAGATTGTCGGGTATCGCAAGAAGATACTGCTTTCCTTAGGGTTTTCCACATGCTCGTCCAGCGCGATGATACCTTTTGCTTTATACAGTCGCGCAAGTTCATACATCAGGTTTAGTAATTCTTCGTAATGGCTGGCTTTGAACTTTGGCCCTTTTACCACCTTCACCAAGCCCCGAAGTGACGAGCGCAGTACATTTGTGGAATTGGCAATAATGAATGCCCCAATGGAGGCACCGCCGATCATCAACCCCTCGAATGGCAGCGCGTACAAGACGATGTCCATCTTGCCGCCCGACAACATGAACCCTCCGAAAACCAGACCGAAGACCATTGCAAGTCCCAGAAAGATCATCATCACACATTCGCCCCATATTTCGCGGAACTGGCCCGCCCATCATTCTAAAGTTCCTGATATGTATAATTGACATTGCCACAAGAATAAACAAGAATAGTTTTAAGCGAATACAGAAAAAGGGTGGCATTCATGAACAGGGTGGACACATTTGTCTATCTGCTCGAAGAAGATACGGTGCAGGCCCTGCTGCCGGACTGGCCGGCACAGATGCAAGTGGCGCTGTGCCTTACCTCTGACGGGGGCTGCGATATGGCTGTCCACCACGCAAGCGAAATTGGTTGCGTACTGGACCGAGTTGCAAAGCTGCATGGCGGAACCAGTGCCAACCTGTGTGTCGCGCCGCAGATTGACGGGTATCAGACACGCAAGGTTCTATTTTCAGAAGAACAGCAACTATTTGCTTTGGTCGCAGAAAATCCTGACCTGACCGAGTTGGCTGCGAACTATTCACGCAGATTTCATGGGATATGTGAAAGCACTGCGCCCGAAACGGTGGTGAGGGATTCGGGTAATCCGGCGCTGGCCGACACTCCCCCGTCGATCGAACCCACCAAGGAGTCATTGACTGCCTTGCCGTCTGGTTATGACAAACCCCAGCCAGAAAACCGCCCTGAATGTATGTTTCTTGAAGCTGCATTACAAACCACAGGCACCGCGACCCGCGTAATCCTTCAGCCCGCGGCGATAACAGGAAGCGAAACACCAGTTCTGGCAGAACACATCGCGTTTCGTGATGATTTCGAACGTTTTGTATTGCCTCTGGACGTGCTGGACGGCTGGTCGCCGGGTCAGGCCAGAATGATTGATATTTCGGATGATCTGTTGCCCGAAGCTATGGTTTTGCGGTTTCAGGACGTGCAACACCATTGTTCGGCTACAGTAACGGCACGCGGTGTATTCCTTTCACCCGGTGCACCGGTTGGTTTGACCCCAACAGCTTTTGTCGCAGCAAGCCAATCACCTGCGCCGCGCTCGGCAAGGCGGATGGTGAAATCACTCACTTTTGCAGGTGGTGTATTGTGTGCATTTTTCGTGGCATCAGGGCATCTTGCGACCGCGCGGGACAATGAGTTCGGCCATGTTAGGTCGCATGTCCATGACGCAAGTAAGGCTGATTCAGCGCTGGACCTGATTTCGGCCATGGCGCAGCAGGACTTTGACATGTAGTCCTTGCAATACCCTTGTATACTGGTGCAAGTTCCCACAAAATATACATATATTTTTGATGATGCTCTTGCTTGTTTTTGTATGTCGTGCTTAAATATAAACATTATAATTTTGTACCAGAAATTTCCTTGAATAAGCGAGAAATCGCTCTACTTGAACTTGCACGGAATATGAGCAGTTGCCCAAGTAGTGTTTGTATGTAAGTCTATTCTTGCGTTTGTCGAAGAATTCGATGTCCCGTGAACTTCAGACCAGCTGTCTCACAACTGATGGGCGTTGGTTCATGTGCACGGAGTAGAGTTTATTAGAGAGTGTCCCAATGACAAAACCAGACCCTGCAACCGACATTCTAGCAGCCGTAGCAGCTGCCTACGCGGCAAGAACTGACGTGACGGCAGATGATATCGTTGCACTTGTGGGCAAGTTGCGCCGTGAATTCAGCGCCTTGGACACGATTGCACCAGACGATAAATCAAAAACCCGCGAGGCGACACGCATATCGCCAGCGATCCCCATTGAGAAGGCGGTAACGCATGACAAGGTGTATTGCCTGTGTTGCGGCAAGGGCTTCAAAATGCTCAAGCGCCACCTTGGTGCCGAGCATGGCCTGACAGAGGCCGCTTACCGCGCCATGTTCGACTTGCCAGAAGATATGCCGCTGGTCGCACCCAGCTATTCTGACCGCAAAGCCAGTTATGCCCGAAGGGTCGGATTCGGGAAATACGACCGTCGCGAAACGCAGTCAGAGCGTTCAGGTGTCGAATAGGGCCAGATTTCTGGCTTAGCGATGGATCGTCGCGATCTGGCTGCATGTCTGTGGCTGGATTGCACCGATGATCAAGTCAAATTGGGCATGTGCGAATGGCAGAGCAGCAGATCATCATCAAGAAAAGCGATGAAGACGACGGTCACAACCACCACAATGGTGGCTGGAAGGTCGCCTATGCAGACTTTATGACAGCGATGATGGCCTTTTTTCTTTTGCTCTGGATCATTTCCGCAGCAGACGAAAAGCAACTTCAAGGTCTGGCCGAGCACTTCACGCCAACAGAAACGAACCTGCTTCGCGGGGGAGAGGGGTTTCTGAAAGGTCAGGTTTTTGGCCCTGATGGTGTCTATAGTGGCCTTGAAGGCGACAGCTTTCAGGTAAATCCGCCCAGCTTTGGCCAAGAAGAGCCGAGATCGCATCCGGATGAAGGCGCGCGGGAAATTGAACCGCGTATCGTGGTCGAGTATATCTTTGCATCTTCGCAAGAAGATATTTCCGAACAGGATCATGTAACCGCTACATCAAATTTGACTTATGACACAGGAAACGACCCTGCATGGCTTGCTTCGCTGGCCGATCGCACAGAAAAACTTGATGCCGTAGCCGAGGATATCACAGAGGCGGTCGAAGCAAATGCCGCGCTTGTCGAACTTGACTACGATCTTAGGGTCGACAGAACACAGGACGGGCTACTGGTTCAAATTCTGGACCAGGAAGCCCGGCCGATGTTTGCGTCTGGTAGCGCCCGGATCAGTGACACCACCCGCGAACTATTACGAGTTATCGGCCTTTCAGTTGCTGACCTGCCATATCCGATCATGATTACGGGGCATACAGACGCGGTTCCTTTCACAAATGATGTGGATTACGGAAATTGGGAATTGTCGGCCGACAGGGCAAATGCCGCGCGCCGCGCCCTTGTCTCAGCCGGAGTCGCGGCCGAACGGATCGCACGCGTTTCTGGCGTCGCCTATACAAAGCCCCTGAATGCCGCCGTACCGACTGCACCGGAAAACCGCAGACTTACGGTCCTTCTAAGCTACCCGAACCCCGCAGCGGAGGGGGCCCCGCTTGAGGGTGTTTCGATAAACCGTGCAGATCGCTTGCCGCAGTAGCATTTTCCGGACACAGCCACCTCGATTCTTACTTCCCCTTCCGGTTGTGTTGTGTCGGAATTCCGTTGATCCGACAACGCAGATTCGACGGGATTGACACCTTATCCACAATGCCGGTACGCTGCCGCAAGGCAAGGCAGGACGACCGAACAGGTGCCATTTCCGAACACTTTTGAAACCACCTATGGTATCATTCTGACCAGAACTCCCAACAATTAGACAAAAACAGCACACATGTGAAATAACAGCATGTATTGCGAAACAAACCATAGTTATTGTTGACCTCGTTATCAATCTAAGGTTGTATAACCTTGGAATCGGACCAAAGTCGTATGCATGTGAATGGAATAACGGGACACGCAACGTCGACTCAGGGACTTCGATTGCTCGATGTTGAACATGCTGGCTCCATAGCCTTCAGGACAACAAATCCGCCACTTGCTTTTGCGAGCCAAGAAAAGTGAGAAACAAATGCGATCTGGCCGAATACTAGAGTTAATCTGGCAGGGTGACATTCTGCCTGCCAAAGGGGCTAACGTGCGCCGCATACAGCGTTCGCTTGCTGCCTTGTTGCCGCTACGGACCGTTTTCGTCTCGGCTGCATATGGCGTGGATCGCAGCTATATACTGGCCGAAGAAACCGAACTGTTGCCTGAAATATCCTTGGGGGATGTTCTGGTGCAAGAATTACCGGTCGAAGTGCCAGCGGGCGCGCTTGTCGTTTTCAACGATTCTGACATGCTTTCGGGCATTCTGCCAGATGAAGAGTTGTCTTATGACCTTGGGATAATGGTGGTCGAAGTACTTCTGGGCGTTATTCGCAGCGGGGTTTTCCCGATGGAACGGGAAACCAGCGCACTTTATACGATGGCAGCTTCTTATTTTAGCATGATTGGTGGGTCTGGCTTTATGCATTTGGGATTGGTGCCTTCGCAGTTTCGCGCGGGTCTGGCTGCTGGGTTGTGCGCGTATTGGACGGGCACCCGCTCCGCACGTTGCGATACAAGTCGCCTGTTTCTTGAACCGGACTTTCTGAGCTGCCCGCATCTGCTTGGGTATCTCAGAAATCTTGATGGCAACTTTGTTGTGCCCGACAATGTTCCTGCCGGATTGATGCAATTTCCCGGCGGGCGTTGTGATTATGACGCCTGGTTGGCCGATATACGGCAGGCGGTTACGGCCAAGCTTGACTCTCAGATCATGCCAACCCGAAGGGCGTCTGCCTAACTTCTCAAATACGGGCATGAATATGCTATTTTAATCATGCTTTAACCATCTAATTCTTTGAAATTGAAAATTTCTATGTATTCTTGTATTTGAAAAATACAGGTGTCAGTATGGCGACTACGCTTCATGCAGCGATGAAGGAGCCCCTTTTGACGGTTGATCTGGAACGCGAAGCGATCCGGCGATGGCAAGACGAAGGGGACCGGCATGCACTTGAACTATTGCTGCGCAGCCACGCGCGGCAGGCATGGTCACAGGCGCTTCGATTTGCGGACGACCCTATCGATCTGGATGATCTTGTCGCCGAGGGCATGGTCGGATTGATGCGTGCTGCAGACAGCTTTGATCGAAAACTGGAACTGCGCTTTTCCACCTATGCCGCCTTCTGGGTTATGAACAGCGTCTATACGGCATTGTCGCGCATCAGAACTGTAATCGATATGCCTGTACGCACCTACTTTAACGCACGCATGGGACGTCTGGGCCATGATGATGCAGGATTGTCGCTTTTGGCAATGCAGGGAACGATACCAATTGAATCGAGTCGTGAGGGGTTGTCGCTTTCTGAAAAACTACCCTGCGAAAGTATGACCCCCGCCGAGCAGGCCGAAATAAGGTCGGCGCAATCATTTCTGTGCCGGCTGCTGGCCGAAGCACTGGCGGAACTTGATCCGGTTGAACAAACAATAATCTCTCGTCGCAGGCTTGCTGTTGATCCGGAATGCGCGCAGGCGGTTGCGTCCGATCTTCAGCTATCGGTCCAGAAGCTTCGGCAAATAGAAACGCGCGCATTGAACCGGTTGCGCCGCTCCTTGCTGGAGCGCGGTTTCAATCGCGCTATGCTGAATTGAGAGATCCCGAATGATACCCCCCGCAATCGTTGCCCCCATATTCCTGGCTTCGCCACCTTCGTCAGAAACAGGACAAGGCAGCGGCCTTTCCAGGCTACTGTTTTCCAACAACCCCTCGCCTGCGCAAAGCCCGCCTGCTGTTCAGTTCGCTGAACTTCTTGGCGCTGCCAGAAATAAAATTGCCCAGCGTGCGCAAGCCGACCCAGACCGACAGGCGACAGCGGGCAACGCTATGGCTCAACAACCGGGCCTTGCCCAACTTGCATCAGAAATTGATGACCTCGTCGCCCGCCTGCTATCAGAACCGGGGGGGCAGACCACCCCAGAAGCGGTGGAACAGTTTCTGAATATCCTGCATGGGGCCGTACTTGCGAACGGTCGCGATGCGATTGAAGCGCTTCTGGAAAATCTGGCGGAACTGGGCGAGGAAGGCGTGGTTCAGCTTGAACTCGCTGCCCATAATCCGGCAACCCTGATAACACTGCTTGCAGAACTGGCGCATATCCCGCACTTTGAAACTGTGGTGTCAGCGGGCCAACCCTATCAGGTTATTTCCCCTAAACCATTGCAACGGCACGCCGATTTATCGCCGCTCCTATCGAAACCAGACGGCATTCCTGCTGGCAAGAATGTCATTTTTGGCGCAACTGTTCCCCGCCCGATCATCCAGAATGCGGGGCCGCTTGACGTGCGCGCACTGGTCATGGGGGCAATCGTCACTGCATCGACAAGCGCAGAACGGGAAACGCCCCCCCTGCCCGTCATACCATCCGAGATACGCGCCATTCCGGCTGGCATGAACGCAGCATTACGGTCAGCCGAACCTGCGGTTCCACAAACCTCCGGGTTTGCGCGTAATCTTGTACAACAGATACGTTCCGCAAATATTTCCGAGGGCAACACCAGAATTGCGCTTGCACCGCGCGGCCTTGGCGAGATTGAAATCGACTTACGACCCGATGAGGCTGGCAAGTTGCGCATTGTCCTTCGCGCAGAAAATCCTGCCGTCCTGCAGGCACTTCGGGGCGATCGTGACGGTTTGCTTCTTGCGCTGTCAGAAGGAGGGACAGGTGTAGATGATGCCGAGTTGGAGTTTGAGGATTTCAGTCGCAAGCAGCAGCAGACAAACGAAGCGTGGGAAAGTCTGCCCGCCCTTGAACCGGATCCTGACGCGGATCAGGAACCGCAGACGGCCGCGCCCCCGCATACTGGCCCCATTGGGGCGGGTGCTGTGGATATACTGACTTAAGGAACTCAATGATGGACATCGCCCAAACCACGACCACTGATCCGCGTGCTGCAAGTGGCGCAAGCGCTGCACAAAGCAAGCTTGATGCGGATTACCAAAGTTTTCTGACCCTGTTAATTGCACAAGTGTCGAACCAGAACCCGCTAGAGCCAATGGATTCTTCTGTCTTCGTGTCGCAACTTGCGCAGTTGACACAGGTTGAACAGTCGATCGTCACAAACAGGAACCTGGAGCGCATCGACAACAGGCTTGGCAATGTTGAGGCGCTATCAGATGTGCAGTTGATCGGACGCGATGTCAGCATACCCACGGATCGTGTCGAATTGCGCGATGGCACGGCGGCGTTTGGCTATTCCCTCTCTCGCGCTGCCGCGAATGTACGGGTATTGATCAAGGCCGAAGATGGGACAATCGTGCGTGAACTTGGCAACCAGCCAAGCGCCCCCCAGACGACGCATCGCGTGGCATGGGACGGGTTGGATTTTGCGGGGCTACCCCTTCCTGATGGCGTGTTTCAGATCGAGGTCGATGCCAAAGACCCTGATGGCGCAGCGATAGCATATGACACAAACGCAACCACGCGTGTCGAAGAGCTGACGTTTCGCGGCGGTCATTCAATGCTGATCCTTCGCAATGGGACCGAGGTATATGCCGGCAGTGTAACCTCTGTGCGCTAGGAGTTGCCCCGTTGTCTGCCCCCCCTCAAAGGCCGATGTCGTGCTTGTACAGCATGAGGGTTAGCAAATCATCGACCCCCACGAACGTATTCTGAAGCTGTGAACGAATCTTGTTCGACAAGGCTGCGGAGTCGATTGCAGGCCCGGTAAGCACCGTGGTTCCGGAAGCTGCCTTCATGGCATCCAGGATTTCCGCACGAAGCCGCGAAGAATACTCTGGGCGCTGGTATAGGGCCAGATATCTGGCGTCCGAAACGGCCACAGCGAAATCGGCAACAACCATTGTGACGCTTTTTTGCCGTTGTATTGGCAAGGTGATCGTTTCGATCCGGACCAGATACGGCGCGGATGTCATGCCAGCTGTTCCATACGGCTTGGCGGGTTGTGCCATGCCCCGATCTGTCTGAATGCGCCCCATCTGCGGATCATTTACAAACCAGAAGCCCGCTCCATATCCGATGCCCCCAAAGCAGCCAATGGCCAATGTCGCAATGATGAAAAGCCGCGTCATATATCAGGTCTGTTTTTCTGATTTCGATACCCGTTCTGCGCATCAGTCCGAAGGGGCCAATCCGGCATCAATACGGCAAAATGACATCTAGTACATCTTCGCCATAGCCGCGTTGCTGTTGGCGCGACAACTGGCCCCGACCACCATAGGTGATCCGCGCCTCTGCCACCTTCTCATAGGGGATGGTGTTGTTCATGCGGATGTCTTGGGGTCTGATAATTCCTGCAATACGCAACTCGCGCAATTCCTGATTTACCTTGACCTCCTGGCGTCCGGCAACAACAAGGTTGCCATTCGGAAGCCGCTGCACAACCAAGGCAGCAAGCTTCAGGTCAATCGCTTCGCGACGCACAATCGATCCAGCCCCCGACGCCTCAAAGCTGGACCCGAAATCGACGATATCACCGGTCGGAAGGTTGTCGAGGCCCAGCAGCGTCGGAAAGCCCGCAGTGCCAGAACCTGATCTGTTGCGCTGGGTGGCGTTGCGAAGCTGTGCGCGATCATCGATACGTATCTCGATGGTCAGAATATCGCCAACCTGCAAAGCACGCTGATCTGCGAAAAATCCGCTTGAGCCGCGCTCCCAAAGCGACGCAGCCTCGGCGCGATGGAATGTGCGGGGCTGTTCGGGCGGTGGCATAGGCACTTGTACGAAATTTGCCTCGGGGATCGAACCGGGGACCACCGACATCTCTGATACCTGCGGATCACGATTGAAGGCGTCGCGCGGATCACCACAGCCCGCCAAAGCAAGTGTGGCGGCAAGCGCAAAGATAATCTGGCGCGGCATCTGCCCCGCTTTGGGCTGCATCCCTGCGCGGTGTCGCGTTGAAGGGAGCTTGCACCAGATATGCGGGGGACGCCACGCCTCTATGTTCATCGACTGACCTCGACTATACCGTCTGCGCTGGCAATACCGGATACAGTGGCGTTGCTGACCAGATTAACGATCCGCACGTCTTGTCCGCGATGTGCATTTGCCAGCGCGCGTCCGGGGGACGACAGTTCCAGCGCGCCATCAAGATAACGGATTGTGACCAGATCACCGCGATTGACGACAAGCGGTTCCATCACCGACTGCGTCATCACGGGCCGCCCTTCCGTCAGCAAGCTGCGGACCTGCATCCCCGTCAAATCGGCTGGGTCGATAACGGCATATGCGCCAAGACGCGCTGCGGGCAGGTCAATTACACCCAGATCGGTTTCATCAATAATGTCACCTGGCATCATCCGACGCAGTGGGACGGGGACAGAAACTGTCAGTGTCGCCATGCCACTTATGCGGCGCGTTTCGCCCGAATGGGTAACAACATTGGCAATGTATCTGCCGGTTGCGGCATCCATCCACCACGCAGAGATAATCACTGCCTTTTCAGGTGCGCCTGGCTGGATTGAGATGTCGAACCTGCCGCGCGCGGGCATCGCCGCCCCCACGCTTTCGCGCGCCTTCTCGTCAACCAGCACGCTGATCGGGACGGCCTGCGCCATTGACGCGCTGATGACAGACAGGAACAAGGCAAACCCGAACATGCCCTTATCAATGCACAGGCGCTTTAGCGGGATGGCCCGAATGTTCTGCCAGAAGATTGCTGTTCCCAAAGTCATTGCGCTATCGGATCTGGTTTGTGGTGGACATCATCTGGTCTGCGGTCGAGATCGCCTTGGAATTCATTTCATAAGCGCGCTGTGCCGAGATCAGGTCGGTGATCTGCTGGATGATGTTGACATTCGAGCTTTCCAGATACCCTTGCCGGATAATCCCCACGCCGGGTTCACCCGGATTGGCTTGAAGCGCCTCGCCTGATGCGGTTGTTGCTTGCAACAGGTTGTTGCCAAGCGCCCGCATTCCTGCCTCGTTCACGAATGTCGCCATAGTGATCCGCCCCAGATCAACGGGGTTTGGATCATTCTCGACATAGGCCATGATTGTGCCTGTTTCGCCTACTGCCACGTTGACCGTGTTTTCCGGAAGGACGATACCGGGATCAAGTTCGTAACCCTGAAGCGTTACGATCTGCCCTTCTGGCGAGAGCTGGAAGGCCCCGTCGCGTGTGAAGGCCTGCCCCCCATCCGGCAGGTTCACAGTGAAAAAACCGCGCCCGTCGATTGCAAGGTCGAGTTGGTTTTCCGTTGGAATCAAGCCGCCTTGGGTGTTCAGGCGGATTGTGCCTGCTGTCTGAACGCCAAGGCCGATATCAACGCCGGTGGGGCGCAACGTGCCGCCATCCGAGGTTTCTGACCCCTCGCGGCGCTGCGTTTCATAGATCAGGTCCTGAAACGCGGCCCGACTACTCTTGAAGCCTGTTGTATTCGCATTGGCAATATTATTCGATATGACATCGACATTGGTTTGCTGTGCCAGCATGCCCGTCGCCGCAATTCCAAGTGCCTTCATTTCTGCTTACCCCCTTGTCCGACAAATGCGGTCTGTCATGCGCGCCTGTTGCGCCGGTATCCGTCTGGCGCGCAGCCCCTACCCGTTCGGGCGCCCAACCCTACGCAGCACATCGCGCCGCAGTTCATCCTCGCCATTCATCAACTGAACAGCGCGCTCATAGGCTTTCTGAATTGACATCATGCGCGTCATCTCAACGATGGGCTGAATATTGCTGCCCTCGACCGCGCCCTGAACAACCTCGGTTGCCTCATCAGGGACGGGCGGGCGGATGCCATCAATATCGGGGGGCACGAACATGCCGTTGCCAATCCGTTCATAGGCCGGAAGGTCCGGCACCTCGAATACCCCAAGCTGTGCGATCTGACCATTTGCAAGGCTGGAAATCGCGCCCGTCCGGGAAATGGACAGATCCGTGCCCGCATCGGGCGGCAGGGCAATAGGGTTGCCAGCCATGTCAAGGACTCGCGCGCCAGACATTGTGACCAATGCACCTTGGGCGTCCTGTGCAAAATGGCCGTCCCGCCCATAGGCCCTTTGGCCTTGCGGGGTTTCATAGGCAAACCATCCATTCCCCTTCAGCGCCACATCAAGGGGGTTGCCGGTGTAGGACATGCCACCCTGCTGCGTATCGATATAGGAACCTTTATCGATCAGAAAGTTGGTGTCGCCCGTTGCGGCAGTATCATCGCGGTGCAGGTAGGATGAAAACACCACCCGCTCGCCCTTGAAGCCCGCGGTATTGGCATTTGCCATATTATTCGCGGTGACATTCAGTTGCCGCTCAAGCGCGGTCGCTAGTGACAACGAAATGTAAGTAGAATTGTCCACGGCATAGCCCCGTTACTGCATCCATGATTAAATAAGCATATTTCAAGATTAAATCAAACACTGTTGTTGATTTTTTGAAAATTATACATGACTATTCAAAAAGCAGGCAGGAAAAGAACGTGAAATATTCATCTGATCATTCCCTTCTTCCCACGCATCACGCTTTGGACTGGGCTGATTTCGGCCTTACTCTGCGCGTTCTTGGTATCGCTGCGGTTGTTACTGGGGCATTGGTCTGGCCCGTCGCCACCTTGCCGCACGACGGAATCGGACGCCACCAGCCGCAGCCAGATGCAGGGCTGCAACAGCTCGATGCGGCCATACCGGCGCTTGCACCGTTTCTGGCGCAGTTCGACACGCATCGTTTTTTTGAGGATCGCGATGCGCTGACAGTCGCGTATTATGATTTGCAAGAAGGGCTTGACGATGCGACGCGCCCGTCCCCGTATGAAGCAGACATACTTCTTGGGCTTGCAGCGCTTCACCTGTCGCACCGGATGTTGCCCGAAGCACAATCGTTTCTGGATGCGGTGCCCGATGTCGCGCATCCTCGACATCAGGGCGATGTGAAGCTATCGACCCAACAGCTGGGGCGGCGCGCTGCCCTTGTCGCGGCGGTGAAAGGGTTTGATACCACGCCGCCACCAACGCTTGAAGAATGGCCTGACGCGCCACTATTCAAGGCGCTGCACCTGATTGGCAGCGGGGCCCATGATGCTGCCGCCCCATATCTAGCCGATGCGCTTATGATCCTTGATGAGTATCCACCAGCCCTGATCGATGGGACATTGCTGCATCTGTTCAAGGCGGCAGTTGAAAGCGGAAGATGGGATGTTGCGCGAAACCTTGCGACCCGCATGGAAGGGCGCAAGAATAGCACGCAAGATGCTGGCTACCGCTATCTTTTGGGACGCGCCGCAAGCGCGGCTGGCGATCCTGTCGCGGCCTTTGACAATTACGCGGTCGCGGCCGAAGCACAGGATATATGGGCGCAACGGGCGCGGTTGGCCCTGATTGATCTGGGGCGCAGTACAGGCACACTGACACCCACGGATGCACGACAACTGCTAATGCAGACCCGCACCCTATGGACGGGTGGCCCCTTGGGGTTGGAGACCCTGAAACGCCTGGCCGCACTGGAGCTGTCTGCACGTGACAAGATGGCGGCGCTGACGGTCCTGGCAGATATTTCACGACTGCATCCCGATACGCCGGAAGCAGAGGCCGCGTCTGTGCAGACCAGCGCGCTGATCGACGCCATCTACCAGCGCGGCTTTGCCGGTGACATGCCGATGGCAGATTTCTTCACGGCGCATCGTCGTATCCTACACGATTTCCGCTTCCACACGGGATTCGACGCATATGCTGAACAGTTTGCCGAACATCTGGCTGACTATGGCGCAAGCGGACTGGCAGCTATGGAGTTCGCTTCGATCCGGACCCGGATGGACAGGCGCGCGGACGAATTGGCGCGTGACCCACAATCAGACGCCGCTGAGATTACCGCCCTGCTTAGGACGCGTGACCGCGTGCGCCTGAAACATGCTGCGGCGCTTTTCGACGGCGGGCAGCTGGCTGAAGCGGAACGGCTTCTGGAAAGGCTGAACGCCGCGCCCGACAGCGATTTGCGCGATCAATACAACCTTCTGCAAGCAAAACTCTTCGCCGCGACCCAAAGGCCCGACGATGTGCTACGCACACAAATGGCCGAACCGACAGCGGAATATCTGCGCCTGCGCGCCGAAGCGGCTTTCGCGTTGGGCGAATGGGCACGCGCACACGCGTCCTACGAGGCGCTTTTGCGTCAGGCAGGCCAACACGTCCAAATGCATGACCGGATTAACCTGCTGCTTAGCGCGCATCGCAGCGGCGATCAGGCGCGTGCGCGAGAGGTGATCCGCAGTTTTCCGGATCTTGAAGAACACCTTGCAGCACTTGCCGAGGGGCTGACCGCCGAATTTCCCGATGTATTGCCGCTGCGCGACGATGCAGCGCGCCAAAGGATACAAAGCGCGGATATCGCCCTGCAACAGCTTCAGGCCGCAGGCGGGGGCGGCATCCCCTGATTCCGCCATTCTGAAACTTGCCGACCCTTTAACCGCACTGAAAACCCTGCCGCCTATATCTGAAAGATTCCGCTTTCCACAGGAACGGCGGCAAAACGCAAGAAGGACGCTTTAACATGAGCATTTCCAACGCAATGCAGACAGGTGTTAGCGGATTGCGCGCCAATTCCACCGCTGTCGGCCGCATCTCTGACAATATCGCGAATGCAAATACTGATGGCTATCGGCGCAGCTTCGCGCAGATGGTCACAACGACGACAACCAGCAACGGCACCGGACTTGCGCCAGCAGGTGTGCGGGCAGTGCAGGGAACCAACGTGTCGCTGGACGGGGCGCTACGGCCAACGGGACTGGCGACCGACCTTGCCATCGGCGGATCAGGTTTCTTCGTTGTGTCACGCAATCCGAATGAACTGGTCGAGTCGAACTACCGCATGACGCGCGCGGGGTCGTTCCTGCCCGACGAAAACGGGTATCTGCGCAACGCCGCCGGTTATTATCTGGCCGGCTTCCCCTATGACGAAAACGGCAGCCTTGGCACGGTTGACCGCAACCGCTTCGGTGATCTGCAAACCGTGAAAATCGGCGATGTGCAAATGGTCGGCTCCGCGACGACGGCAATAACGGTCGGTGGCAACGTGCCCGCACAGCAAACCGGGCTGGCCACGCCGGGCGACCCTTTCCTGTCGTCTGCGGAGTACTTCACTCCGCTGGGCGTATCAGAGCGTCTTCAGTTTTCATGGCAACCAACGGCCACACCCAACCAATGGGAAGTCACTGTCAGTGATTCCGGGGGCACTGCTTTCGGGACTGTTGAGGTAGAGTTCAATGCCTCTGGCACAGAGGCAGGCTCGCCAGCAGCGTATAATATTCCGGGGGCGTTTCCCGGCTTTGACACTGCAACAGGTCAAGCAACCCTTGATGTTGGAACCCCGGGAAACCCGCAGCTTGTGACCATAGATTTCGGTGCGCCGGATTCTTTTACCGGCATGACGCAATTCGCCGGAGATTACACGCCGCTTAAGATCGGAGCAGACGGATCGGGCACAGGATCGCTTGTCCGCACCGAGATTGACGAGCGTGGCGATGTCTACGGGGTGTTCGACAATGGCAAGCGTAAGGCGCTTTACAACATCCCCCTGGCCGAGGTGCCGAACCCCGACGGTTTGACAACAACAGATGGCAATGCCTTCTTGTTGTCGCGTTCGTCCGGCCCCATGCGCCTTAGCGGGGCGGGGACCGGGTCAGCCGGGACAATAACGGCTGGCGCGCTCGAAAGCTCTAACGTCGAGGTGGCGCAGGAACTGACCGACCTGATTCAGACGCAGCGCGCATATTCTTCCAATGCAAAAATTGTCACCACAGTGGACGAAATGCTGGATGAAACCATGCGGCTGAAGCGCTGACAGTCATAGGGGGCATGTGCCATGAGCATCACAAGCGCTTTTGTTAGCAGTCGCAGCGGTTTGACCGCCACCGCTGCCCGGTCGGAGGTGACAGCCAACAACATAGCCAATGCCGATCGTGCAGGCTATGCGCGTCGCGGGCTATTGCTGACAAGTGGCCCCAATGGCAGCGGCGTTCAGGTTGCAGGATTGCGGCGCGATGTCGATGGCGCAATGGACCGGATGCACCGCCAAGAGGTGTCGCGCACCTCGACGCAAGATGCGGTGGCCGACGGGCTGAAGGTCTACGCCGCGCTTCTGGGGGCACCGGGCGACCCGCTGTCAATACCGGGGCGGATAACGGCATTGCAATCGCGTCTGGACGAATTGTCGAATGATCCGGCACAGCCAGCATTGCAGCGCGCAGCGCTTGATGCGGCGGCCGCTGTAGCAACTGAATTGAACAGTACGTCAGCCACATTGACGGAAACTGCCGCGAATACCAGTGCGGGCATCAAGAACGATGTCGAAGTATTAAACCGCCTTCTCTCTGAAACATCAGAGCTTAGCCAGAAAATTGCTTTGGGGGCCGATGGAACGCGCGATAGTGCAATGCTCGAGGATTCACTGGCACAGCGTTTGGACCAAATCTCCGAGATTGTGGACCTGCGCACCTTGCGTAATGCCGATGGCAGCATCTCGGTCTATACCGCAGGGGGTGCGCCGCTGGTGGAAGGGCGCATCATCCATCCTGTCACGTTCTCCGAGGGCGATGGAAAACTCTTTGCCGGAGCCGCTGAAATCACACCGGACAACCCTACGGCACGGGGGTTCGAGGAAGGCCGACTGGCCGGGCGAATACATCTGCTGAACGATATCCTTCCACGCATGCAGGTTCAACTTGACGAAGCCGCACGCATGCTTGTGGTGTCCTTCACGGATGCAGATACGACGTTGACGCCGGGCGAACCCGGCCTGTTCACGGATAGCGGCGCTGCGTTTGACCCGATGGCGGCTTCGGGTCTGGCTGCGCGCATCGCGATCAACGAGGCGGTGCGCGGGCCGGACGGGGATACCCTTTGGCGCATGCGTGACGGCATGGAAGCACCCGTCCCGGGCCCCGAAAGCGACAGCCAGCTGGTAGAGCGTATGATCAGCGCCTTCAATGTCGTTCAGACCCTTTCGCCAGAGGCAGGACTGGGCGCGCAAGCGCGATTGACTGATTTCATACCCGCCATGACCGCCGATCAGCAGGTCGCGCGCAGCTCGGCACAGGGCCGCGCAGAGGCGTTGCGCGCGGGTGCACAAGCGCTTGAAACCGCCCGTCTTGGGTTTCAGGGCGTGAATATCGACGATGAATTGCAACAACTGGCCTCGATTGAACAAAGCTATGCCGCGAATGCGGTCATGATGCGTACACTTGGCGAGATGCTGGATACATTGCTGAATGCCGTCTGATTACAAAGGGTAGCAACATGATCGGAACTGTCCGCACGATGTCAACGCTTGACGCGCTTTCAACCCAGCGCAGGGTCGCCGCCGATCTGGATATGCGCTTGTCAAAAGCAGCGACCGAGGCATCGACCGGTCAGAAAGCAGACATCTATCAGGCGCTTGGATTGCGCGCCTCCGAGGCGCTGGTACTGCGTGCCGGTATGGCACGAAACGAAACATTCATCGCCTCGAACGAGATGCTTTCAAGCAGGCTGGAACTGACCGCACTGACACTAAGCCAGACACGCGAGACAGCACAGGGGTTTCTGGATCTTGCGGTCAGCAATATCGGCGGGCCGACCCAGACAGCGGGGGAATTGCAGCACGCTGCCAAGCTGGCGCTGGAGCGCTTGACCGGCCAGATCAACACAACCTTTCGCGGTGTGCCGGTTTTTGCTGGCACCGACAGTGGCCAGCCCCCGTTGCAACACTGGGATGCGGTCAATCCCGCCACCGGACTTTCCCCGAATGATGTGCTGGGAATGACCGTTGGCATGGGGTTGGCAGATGCCGCGGATGCGACTGACAAAGTCGGACAGCTTGCCGATATCTTCGCCAGCGCCCCGACCGTCCTGCCCGCAGACCTGCGTTTTGAAAACACGTTCTTCAACGGGACACCACAGCTTGCCCTTGACGGAACAGCATCGCCGCGGGTCACGGCGCGTATCGATGAATCAACCACGCTGCAACACGGTGTTCAGGCGAATGATCCTGCCTTTACCGACCTTCTGCGCGGGCTTTCCATGCTTGCATCATTGGATGTCAGCACCATCACCGACCCGGATACATATCAGGTCTGGGTCGGCGCGGCGGCAAACGCAATTTCGTCAGGCATTTCGGGGCTAATCGAGGCGGAATCACGCTTGGGTAGCCAGCAACAGACCGTCGAACAAGTCCTGGGGACGCAGCGAGACCGGCAGTCCCTTTTCAACAGTCAGGTTCTGACGCTGGAAGGGGTTGACCCCTATGAGGCAGCAACGCGTTTGTCCCAGCTGCAAACACAGCTTGAAGCAACCTATGCAATTACTGCGCGGCTGTCTCGATTGTCATTCCTGAACTATATGTAAGCGCGCCGCTATCGGCAGGCGCCGGAAGCAAGGTATCGCCAGTTTCGTAACCTGCCTGCTCAGGGGCGGAAATCTTATAGCCGCGTCCATGCACTGTTTCGATGTATCCATGCCCCGATACTGCGGCCGCAGCGATCTTCTTGCGGATCCTGCAAATATAGACATCGATAACCTTGTCGAAGGGCTGGTCTTCGGACAAACCATAAACAGCTTCATAAATCGCGGCTTTCGAAATGACCTTGCTGGCGCTCAGCGCAAGATACTGGAATATCGCATGTTCACGCCCTGACAGGAAAACCCGCTGTCCTGCCACCTCCGGATCGCGCCCGTCAAAATAGGCCGTGACTTCGCCAATGTTCAGGCTTGGGGCTGCGTGGCCATGAGCGCGCCGCGTGATCGAATTGATACGCGCGCGCAACTCTATCGCTCTCAGTGGGATAACCAGATCGTCATCAGCCCCACAGTCAAGTGTTCCCGCTGCCGCGCGCGTGTTACGAAAATCGCGCAGGATAATGATAGGATTGCGGCATCCGGCACCGCGCAACCTTGTAATCTGACCAATGACCAAGGCGCTATCAGCCAAAAGAAACGGGCGCGAGCTGTGCCCTTCAAGGGTCAGCATACCAAGGTCACCCTCGAAAAACGCGTCAGAAATACGCACAGGCACTATTTGCGCGGCCCCCAACTCGGCCATAAGTCCGCCGATACGCTCATCACGAGGCTCATAGACATAGATATGCATCATTAGGGTCCTTTGCTGCCCAGCCGCGAAAGGTATGCATGAAGCAAGTTGCAGCGCAGTTCTACGCAATATAGACGATTTATACATGAAAAAATCAAGTATAGAAATATTATATACTTGATAAATCCTTCGCATAACTGTTTTATTGTTCATGTACGGCCCGAACTCTGTGGCTGAGAAGCAGGAACTGCCATGTTGTCGAATTTGCGTTTATCATCCTTCCTTGGGGCTCCAATGCTTGGCGTGCTGGTCTGGTTTGGGTTGGGCGCGGGGTTGGCGCACGCGGATGTGCGCATAAAGGACATCGCTTCTTTCGAGGGGGTGCGTGAAAATCAGCTTGTCGGGTATGGTCTGGTTGTCGGCCTTGACGGGACGGGGGACCGGTTGCGCAACAGCCCGTTCACGCAGCGCTCCCTAGAGGGAATGCTGGAACGCCTTGGCGTTGGCAACCTGTCAACCGAAACGATGCGCACAGCCAACACCGCCGCCGTGATTGTCACGGCAAATCTGCCGCCTTTTGCCCGCCGGGGGTCCACGATTGATGTCGTCGTCTCCTCCTTGGGCGATGCAGACTCCTTGCGGGGGGGCACGCTGATCGTCACGCCTCTGGCAGGTGCCGATGGGGCGGTTTATGCAGTTGCGCAAGGACCGATTGCTGTTGCGGGCTATGCCGCGCAGGGCCTGAATGCAAGCATAGTCGAAGGGGTGCCGACAGTTGCCAGAATCGAGAATGGCGCAACCGTAGAAAATGAGGTCGGCTTGTCCTTTAATTCGCTGCACAGTGTAAGGATTGCGCTGCGCACACCAGATTTCACCACCGCAGCACGCGTTCAAGATGTTATAAACCGTGCCATCGGACCAAACACAGCGGTTGCACTTGATCCGGGCACGATTGAGGTCCGGCCGCATGGAAAGTCCGACATCTTTGGCCTGATGGCAGAGATCGAGGGGTTGCGCATTCAGCCCGACGGCATTGCAAAGGTCGTGATCGACGCGCGGTCGGGAACGATTGTCATTGGCGCAGACGTCCGGATTGCGCGGGTCGCGGTCAGTCAGGGCGGGCTGACCGTAATTGTCCGAGAAGATATCGAGGTCAGCCAGCCCGCGCCATTTTCCATCGGTGAAACCGTTGTCGTGCCACAAACGAATGTGCAGGTTCAGGAACGAGAGACGCAGTTCACGGTTCTGGAGGGCGATGTCAGCCTGCAACGGCTGGTCGATGGCCTGAACGCCATCGGACTGGGCGCCACGCAGACCATCTCGATCTTGCAGGCAATCAAGGCCGCTGGCGCGCTTTATGCAGATCTGGAGATCATCTGATGGAGGTCGCGAACCCCGCCTCGCCCGGTTTTGTGCACGCCGCACGCGCTGCGGCCCCGACGACTGACGAAGCCCGCGCCGCGCATGAGTTTGAGACAGTGTTCCTGTCGCAAGCAGTCGAGGAGATGATGCGGGGCATATCAGCAGGCGAATTTGGCGGCGGTCATGGCGAAGAGATGTGGCGCAGCTTTATGGCGCGCGCCCTTGCCGAAGAAATCGCCGCGCATGGCAGTATCGGAATCGCACGCAGTGTTGAGGCAGGCATTGCAGCCTATAGCACCGGAAAGGCCAGCAAATGACAAACGACCCCGAACGCGACACGATCAAGGCCCTGACACAGCTTTTGCAACGCGAGAATGCGGCCATTCGAAAGGGTGATCTGGTGCAAATCGACACTGAAATGTCCCGCAAGGCAAAGCTTGGTGCGGCCCTTGATGCGGCCTCGGATGCTATCGCGGACAAACTTTCTGCCGACCCGACAGATGATTCGCTGGTCACGCAGATCACGGCCCTGCGCGCAGAGATAGAGGCAAACGAGACATTGCTGGCTAGCATGACGCAGGCAACAGGCAGTCTGGTCGCCGAACTTGCGCGCATCCGCGACCGGCATGGATTGCGCGGCATCTACAGCGCGACAGGCACCCAGCGCGCGGGAGAACCTATTGCTGTGCAACGTTTTGACCGTTCTGTGTGAAATGTTAACCGCGCCGTAACCCGTGCGGCCAATCTCCTGATACGGCCAAGGCCGAAGCAGGCCAAAATGCCAGTTTTCGTCAGAAAGACGAACATCATACTCAAGACCCTAGAAAGGGAAATGACATGACTTCGATCCTTACGAACAACTCCGCAATGAATGCACTGACCACATTGCGCAACATCAACAACAACCTTGGCACCACACAGGACCGCATCAGCACGGGCCTGAAAGTGGCATCAGGCAAGGACAACGCGGCCTATTTCTCGATCTCGTCCACGATGAAGGGCGACAGCGGGATGATCAAGTCCATCGACGAAGGGCTTGCCCTGACGAAAAACGCCGTATCGACCGCGCGCTTGGGTGCTGAAACTGTCGCCGATCTGGCGCGCGAATTTGTCGAGCGTGTTGCCTTCGCGCAGGGTTCCGGTGTTGACCTGGAGAAAGTGCAGCTTGAACTCGATGCACTGGCAGAGAATATCGAAGCAATCGTAAGCCAGTCTACCTTCAATGGTGCCAGTCTGGTGCAGGATGGCGACGGTAACATAACCGCTGTAACGGGGATTTCCCGTGACGCTACCGGCGCTTTTGGCGACCTGACTACGATCACAATCGAAGCCCAAGATCTTGAAGCGATTCAAACTGCACTGGCCGCGATTGATGTATCGGCTGGTGGTGCTGACCTCGAAGATCTTCTTAGCGACGCTGAAGAACAACTGAAAGCAGCGGTAGATGCCGCGACATCTTTTGGTGTGTCAGAAAAAGCGATTGAGACGCAACAGACATTCCTTGGCGAACTCTCCAATCGTCTGGACAGCGGCATCGGCAGCATGATCGACGCGGATATGGAAGAAGAAGCCGCCCGCCTGCAAGCGCTGCAAGTCCAGCAGCAGCTGGCGACACAAGCGCTTTCCATCGCAAACCAAGGGCCGCAGAACATTCTGAGCCTGTTTCGCTGAGGGCGCTGAGCTGACCTGAGGTCAGACATACAGGCAAATGCGGGGGCCGACCCATTCGGCCCCCGCCCCCACCCGCTATGCACCCGTTTGACAGGCATTCCCATATTCACCGCTTCCCGGTCAGAAGACCGGGACCGTATGAAAGCAGAACGCATGAGCATTGCCGCCTATAAATCCACCATCCGTCAAAGTGAATCGCCCCGCCAGATCGAGCGGCGCATCCTGTCGCGCCTGACCGGCACGCTGGAGGCGCATGTGGGCTATGACACTGCGACCAGCTTCGAACGCGTCCAGATCCTGTCCAACGGGCTGCGCGCCGCGCTGGCCGAGAACCAGACATTCTGGAACGAACTGAAATATGACCTTGCACAGCCCGAAAATGGCTTGTCACCCGACTTGCGCGCAGGCCTTTTGTCCATCGCGCTGTGGATAGACCGGCAGACCAGCGCAGTCATGGGCGGGCAAGCTGGCGTGCGTGCACTGGCCGACATAAACCGAAGCATCATCACCGGTCTCTCCGCGTCCAGACCAGACCAGCCATCCGCCGAAACAGATGCCGCCCGCCCGCTTCAAACCGTGCCGCAGGAGGGGTAATGCAATGGCCCTGAAACTGACCCTGAAACCCGATGAACGTATTATCGTCAACGGCTGTGCCATGCGCAATTCCTCGCGCCGCCATGTGCTGACCATTGAAACCCATGCTGATGTGATCCGCGGCCATGACCTGCTGGATTCCGATGGCATAGTGACACCTGTGCGCCGTGTCTATTTTCTGATCCAGACCGCGTTGACGCGTGCCGACCTGCGCGAGGATCTGGTAACCCCGATCCAGAAACAGCTTGCAGTTCTGGCCACGGTATTTGGTGGCAGCAGTTGCGGTCAGATCTTTGAGGCAGCGAATTTTGTCAGCATCGGCGATTACTACAAAGCCCTAAGTGCGCTGCGTCCTGTCTTGCGGCATGAAGAAGAGATTATGTCCCGACAGAACGCAACCAATCCAAAGCACGCGGCTTTGTCTGCGCATATGCCTGTGCAAGGTTCATCGCCACAACCACTGGCCGCGCGGTCATGACTGGCGCGATGGGGCTTTCGACCCATCTTGGCTTGCGTATTGCCGATGCCACCCGCGAAGCACGAATAACAGCCATACGCGACAGCGCTGAACATAGCCGCGCCATTGACGCCTTCAAAGAACGCATTGCCGATGTCAGGAATGTCAGCGATCTGATGGAGGATCGCGACCTATACGTCTTTGTCATGAAGGCGTTTGATCTGGAAAACCAGATCTTTGGCAAAGCAATGATCCGCAAGGTACTGGAGAGTGATCCGACCAAACCGGACGCTTTGGTCCGGCGCCTGACGGACCCGCGCTTTCTGGAATTGCACAAGGGTCTTGGCTTTGGCCCTGATGGAAAAGGCAACGACTCGGTTTCTGACAAAACATGGCAAGACAGTATTGTTGCACGTTATGTCGAGCGGCAGTTTATTGACGGACAAGCCACCCAAAGCGAAGGCGTCGCCAACGTGCTTGAATTCCGGCAAAACGCGCCACGCGTCAACACATGGTTCGATGTTCTGAAAGATCCGGTCATGGCGCAATTCATGCGCACAGCACTTGGCCTGCCAGAGGCGTCGGTGCGCCTTGACATCGACCGGCAGGCAGCGCTTTTTGACAGGAAGTTCGACCTTGAAAAGCTGCAAGACCCCAAAGAGCGAACACGGCTGGAACGCCTTTATACCATCATCACTGACGCGCGCGACACATCCCGCATAGGCCGGAACGCCGCTGTCCAGATCATGTCCGGCGTCATCAATTCCGCCGCGGGCGAGGGGCGTTTTGTGCCGATTACCCTGGATATTGCCGCAATCGGGACCCTGCCGCGACATCCATACCGCTAGTGTTCGCCAGCGCCTAGTCGATAAATTCCTCTTCGTCCTCTGCGCTGGGCATCCGGATGACTTCCTGTGCGACAAGGGCACGGGCACAATCGACGATCGCGGACTGGGCCGCGCGCACTTCCCGGCCCCGAACCGGCCCCATCGTGTTCATTTCGTCCAGCAGCATGTCCCGCGAACGGATGGGCAAGGCCGCAAGAAAGTGGTCGCGCATCTCTGTCGTAGCGCCGCGCAGGGCCATCGGCAGAACATTGCCTTGCAGCGCCCGCATAACGCGCGCAAGCGATTGCAGATCAAGCCTTAGCAGATCGTCGAATGTAAACATCTTCTGACGAATGGTACCAAAATCTTCCGGCATGCGCTGTTCCAGCTTATGCGACAGCGCCTCGAATGTGTCACGATCCAGCTTGTTGAAAAGATCGGCCATGCGCTTTTGCATTTCGGTTGACCCTTGCTGGGTTGAATTCGCAATCAGATCGCGTTGCAGCGACTCTTCGATGTGGCGCATTGTCTCAGCGGGAACGGCCTTCATGCGGATCATGCGCTCGACAACAGTATGCATACGCTCCAACGGCAACTGCGCCAGTGATCGCGCTGCAATTTCGGTTGGTAGTTTCGATAGAATTACCGCTGCTGTTTGCTCATGCTCGCGATTCAAATACTCGCCGATCACCGCCTCGTGCATGGTGCCCAGCTTCGTCCATAGATCGCGCTCCTGCAAGGGGCCTCGAATATCCTTTAGGATCGAATTGACCTGATCAGGCGGCAGGAAGCTGCGCAGCATGTTTTCAGCGATGGCCAGAGATCCGACAACACCGGCCCCGGTGGCGACCGTCTCCGAAAACTCGGTGATGACCTCCTCAACCCACGGGGCCGGGATGACGCCAAGACCAGACACCGCGCGCGTGATTTTCTGAATGTCGTTATCATCGAGTTGTTTCATCAACTCTGATCCGCGTGCCTCGCCCAGACACAAAAACAGGATCGCAGCTTTCTCCGGACCATGCAGCTTGCGGCCGGTGCGTGCATCCTGTTTGGTGCTGCCGGGATCAATCTTGGTGTATGGCATCACAATGTTCCTTTTCGGGACATGGGGGGTATTGGCGCACAGTTCCTACCCGCCAAGCGGCAGGTAGCTTTCCATCAAACTGCCAGCCAGCATGAACCAGCCGTCAATCAGGACGAAAAAGATGATCTTGAAAGGCAATGAGATCAGGACAGGGGGCAACATCATCATGCCCGCACTCATAAGGATTGATGCAACGATCAAGTCGATTGCGATGAACGGCAGATAAATCAGAAATCCAATAGCAAAGGCGCGGCGCAACTCGGAAATCATGAATGCGGGCACCAGTTCCCGCCAGCCCGCCTCCTCGGGGGACTGTGGTTCCGGCGTCATGTCTGAACTGGTGCCACCGTCAGCACGCGCAGCCAGATCGCGGAACAAGGCAAGGTCTTTGGGGCGTGTATTGGCAAACATGAAACGCTTGAACGGTTCCCCGACACGCTCCAGCGCCTGTTCCTCGGTGATGGAATTGTTCAGAAGCGGGCGCAGCCCCCCTTCCCATGCTTCCTCGAATACAGGTTGCATAACAAAGAATGTCATGAATAACGCCATGCTGGCCAAAACAATATTTGGCGGTGTCTGGTTCAGACCAAGGGCGGATCGCAGTATCGAGAATACGATCACAAAGCGTGTGAAACACGTCATGATCATAAGCAGGCCGGGCGCCACGCTAAGGACTGTCATCAAGGCGATGAATTGCAGGATACGCCCGCTTAGCGTTGCGCGTTCATCAGATCCCACCGGTGCGTCTGTGAATGCACCCGACAGCGCCCCCAGCAAGCCACCTGCATCTTGTGCAAACAATGGCCCCGCCGATAGGCCAAACAACAACCCCAAGGCAGTTGATGTTAGACGCTTGGAAGCAGTGAACCGATACATTTGCGCCTATGTGTCCAGCACATAGTCTTTGACAATCTCGGCCAGCGCGATGCCGATTTTGTCACCGTCGAGTTTGACCAGATCGCCGCGCGCCACCAGCCTGTCATTGATGACCAGATCAACGGCTTCTCCGATCCTGCGGTCCAGTTCGATGACCGACCCGCGCGACAATTTCAACAGTTGCGAAATCGGCATCCGCGTATGCCCCAGTATGACCTGAACCCGCAGATCGACATTCAGCATCGCATCAATATTGCGGCCTTGCTGCTGTTTGGGGGCCGTGTGCATTTCGGCTTGTGTAGTGGCACCCTCGGCCGCATTCAGGCTCGGGAAGGCCTCGGACAGCGGCGCAGGACGTGTTTGGCCCTCTGTTGCATCAGGTACTTGCGGGTTTGCTGCGGGGTCGTCTTGTTCGGCCATGCTCAACGCTCCGAAAGGGGGATGGGGGCTGCGGGTCGGGCTTCGCGCAGCGTGCGCAAAATCCGGTCGCAGATTGAGGAGAAACTGTATTCCAGAAAGCCGCTATCCCATTCGACGCGCGCTTCACCATCTTCCAGCCCGTCATTGGCTTGTAGTTCGACGCGCCCTTGCAGCCCGTTCTCAGCGATCGCGGTGCTAAGATCGTCGTGAAGCAGTTCCAGCGCTTCGGGTGACACGCAAATGCGCAGTGAAACACTGCCCAGCCCCAGACTGAGTGCCCGGCGCACTTGCGCGAGGGCGCGATCATGTGCGCGATGGCGCAGAAGCTCCGGGAATACCTGTTCGCAGACGGTCAGCGTGAAATCCAGTATCTGTGCTTCAAGGACCTGACAATGGTCGTCACTGGCCTGCGCCAATTTGCGGATCTGCGGCCCCAACGCATCTAATGCTTCTACGCGGCGCGCATGATCTGCGTTTGCAGCATCCGCCAGCCCCTCGGCATGGCCTGCGCGCCGGCCATCAGAAAAGGCTGCGGCGCGCGCGGCCTCGACGGCATCAAGCAGTTCCGCTGGTGTGTGACAGGCGCGCGCGTCGCGGCGCGCCTGACGCGCTTCATGCTCCAATTCAAGGTCGAAATCGCGGTCAAATATCATGCTCATTTCTTCAAACCTCTTCTGCCAACCAGCTTTGGATTGCACGAAGCGACTCGGACGGTTCCTGCTCGACCAGTTGCCCCAGCGCCTTGATCCGTCCAGAACGAACCCCATCCGATACCGAGGCCAAGGTCATATATTCGCTGTTCTGGTCGGCCTGTTCAGGATAAAAAACCGAAACATCCTGCCGTGAAACTGCGTCTGTCGGTCCGGAAAGTGCGGGCGCTCCGGCGGCTGATCCTGCTTGCGCCAAGGCCCCTTGAGTGCCCACTGCGCCCAAGACTGGCACGCCATCTTCGGGCCAGATGCGCCGCATAATCGGTGTCAGGCCAAAGATCAGGAAAACCGCGACAACGGCGAACGCAAAAATGCTGCGCAGGATTGTCATCAGGTTAGCGGCAACCACTTGCATGATCGACATGCCCAATGGCGCACCAACATCAAGCGAGTAGTCAATAAAGCGTAGACTGTCGACTGAAACCGTATCGCCGCGCGCTGCATCAAAGCCTATCGCCGCGCGTACAAGCTGCGCAAGCCTTTCCAATTCTTCTGGCGGGCGTTCGGAATATGTGACGCTACCATTGTCGGCGACTTCATAAATGCCATTGACCAGAACAGCGACCGACAGGCGCGTCACCTCGCCCGGTTCGCGTACAGTCTCGCTCTGGGTTGAGCCGATCTCGTAGTTGATGATCTCGTCAGTGCGTGCGCTGCTGTTTCTTGATTGTGGGCCAAGCCCTGCGTCTGCGAGTTCGGCAGGAAGGTTGTTCGCCACACCAATATCGTCACCTGTGGAATTCCGGTCGTCGCGGGTTTCTTCGCGGGTCTCGGTTGACCTGACAACCTGCTGCTCCGGATCGAAGCTCTGGCTCCGAATGACCTGCCGTTCATTGCTCAGCTCGACATTGACCTGAACGCGCGCATTTCCTGCGCCGACCCGTGCGGACAGGATTTCAGTGATGTTACGGGCCAACTGTTCCTGCATGGCCGTGCCTGACGCCCCGATGGAAACCTCGCCGGTTCCATCCTCTGACAGGATTGTCTGGCCGCTTGCCGTGAGCACTGTAACGCGATTGGCAGAAAGGTCCGGCACGGCAGAAGCGACAAGTGCCCTGATCGCAAGCGCCTGGCTACGGCCGATATTTTGTGTTGCACGCCCCCGAACAATAACCGAGGCACTGGGTTCCGGCCTGTTGCGCGAGAAGGCTTCGCGTTCCGGCAGCACAAGATGGACGCGGGCGGCATCGATTCCGTCGATTGTCTGGATGGATCGCGCAAGCTCGCCCTCCAGCGCGCGCAGACGGCTGACCTGCTGCATGAAACTGTTCATGCCCAGCCCGCTGGAATTATCGAAAATCTCCCATCCCGGCGCGCCCTCGTCAGGAAGGCCCTGCTGGGCCAGTGCCATCCGGGCACGCGCTACGTCTTCTTGGGGAACCAGCACCACCGCCCCGCCCCCGCCCAACTGAACATTGAAGCCATCTTGCTCCAACGCGGCCACAACACGACTTGCGCCAGCAAGCGACAAGTCGCTGTAAAGTGGCGCAAACGTTGGCTTCATGACAGCAGCAAGGCCGAAGAATAGCGCAAGAACAAGGCCAACCCCCGTCGCCCCAAGCGCAAGAAGCCGGTTCCGCCCCAGTGACAGAAGATTGTTGATGATCGGCTGCAATGTCGAAATCCGGTATTGCTGATTTACTGGAACATTACACACCACGCCACATGTATAGCAAGTATAGTTTTTTAATTGTTGCCATTTATTCGTGTTTATTTCATATTCAGCAAGAATTAAAAACTGTCTTTATCGGACTTGCGGGTTAGCACATGATCAAAACGAAAACCTCCCCCGGTAATTCTGCGGCCCCTGAAGTTGGAGGGGGCGCGCCCAAGATCTGGCTGCAGCGCAGGAGCGTTGCAATTCTTGGCGTGGCGGTGCTTTCGGCAATTGCGCTTGGTGGCGGGCTATTGATTGCCTTCAAGCACTCGCTTTTGCCGACATTCTTGAACGATGCTGGCATCGAAAATGTTACCGCATCGGCATCAACAGATGAAGCCAACCCGCTTCCGGCGGGTGCCAATCTTTTGGTCATGCCCTTTGAGGAAATGATTGTGAATATCACTGCGACCTCTGAAACTGGCCGTCTGACCAGCCGGTTCATGAAGGTTGATCTGGCGCTGGTTTATGACCAGGCTCAGGATGAGCAGGGGCTGGTGGAGTCGCGGCATATCTACATGCGGGACGCGTTTCAGGATTATTTGCGCCAACTCACAGACCGTGACATCGAGGGCACACTTGGCCTTGTCACCCTCAAGTCGGAACTGTTGCGACGTGCACGCGCAATCGCAGGCAGCAATGCCCCGCATGAACTGGTCATCCTTGGGCTGGTGGTGCAATGACGCGGGCGCATCCGGAAACGGCATCGCACGGCAAGACGGCGAAGGTGCAGGAAGAGATTATCCACGCAGCGTTGCATAGGTATGAACGGCTTCCTGTATTTGAAGTGATTATGGCGCGCATGGCGCAAGCGCTTGGACCGGCACTGCGTGCAGCGTTGCACACAAAGGTGGAAGTGTCCTTGCATGCGGTAGAATATCTTGCTTGCGGCGAAGCGCTTGATCAAGCGCCTGCCCCCGGACTTGTTGCGGTGGTTACTGCAAAGCCATGGTCTGGCGTGCTTGCGGTAACATTAGAACCGGCACTTCTGTTTGCCGCGCTAGAGGTCATGCTTGGCGCACCAGATGACGGGAAAGTGGGCGCTGAAACAAAGCCCGGATCCACCTTGACCACATGGCAACCGCGGGCGTTCACCTCGATTGAAAAGCGCCTTGGCGGCACCCTGATTGGTTTGGTCATGCACGAATTAGCAACTGCGTTTGCGCCAGTTGATGCCGTCACATTCGAAACGGGGCCGATTGAAAGCGGTCCGCATGATATTATGCTGGCACCAACCGCTTCCGGATGCGTAAGAGTTATGTTTGGCGTCAATCTGGATGGGTGCAGCGGGAAGCTTTGCCTGATTGTCCCCCATCGGACACTGGATGGACTGCGCACAACACTGTCAAAACCCTGCGCATCAGGCCAGCTGGACGAGGATCCCGGCTGGGGCGCGTTGCTGTCGCAATCGTTGAATGACACCCCTGTTACCCTGACAGCGATCCTACATGAACACATGTTGCCACTTGCCGATGTGCTGGACTGGCAGCGTGGTCAGGTGCTGGATCTGGGGATTGATGCCGCGCAGGACATCACAGTGGCCGTCAGTGGCAAAGACATGTTCCGCGCAGCCATCGGTCGTCGCAAAAATGGCGCTGTCGCGCTACGCGTCACCGCACAACTTGATAGGAAACAGAAGGAAGGCGCATATGGCCCTGATAATTGATCTGGTTATTCTGCTGCTGCTTGCAGGCACTTTAGGATACGCATTCCTTGTTGATCGCCGGGTGCGCGCGCTTATGTCGGCGCTGCGCGGACTGGAGCCGGTGGTTGGCCAGTTTTCCGCTGCTGTTGATCGAAGTGAAAATTCGGTGAAATCGATGCAGATCGACACGCCTGTTTTCTCGACCGCCCGTCGCGAGAAAGAACCGCGTCTGACCCGCCCCGGAGCATCGGCCGTTGCAGCGGCCCTGTCGGCAGCCAATGGCGCGGCTGGTTCGGATAAAAAAGACCTGCCAGACCGAACTGCACCTGAAATGCCGCCCGGCATGGCGCGCGTCAATGGCAAGGCAGATCTGGTGCGCGGCTTCTTCGAAACAGTCCGGAGCCGGAACGCATGATACCAACGCGTCCACTGCGTGTCGTCTTAGGGGGGCTTGTAATTGCCGGTTTGGGCAAGTTGTCCTTGGCAACATTCGAACACGTTCAGTCAGGCGCGCCCATGCCACGGACAGAGAATGCAGCGTCATTCTTCGTTGCAACAGCCTCTGCCGAGACAGAGAAT
Organism: Roseinatronobacter sp.; assembly: GCF_051859525.1. Taxonomy (NCBI): domain Bacteria; kingdom Pseudomonadati; phylum Pseudomonadota; class Alphaproteobacteria; order Rhodobacterales; family Paracoccaceae; genus Roseinatronobacter; species Roseinatronobacter sp. Next base: position 261,839 of record NZ_JBHYFM010000002.1, read on the forward strand.
GAACCTGATGGCGCTGACGCCCGGCACCCGGAGCTGGCAATGCTCGAAGGTGACATGCCAGAAGACTTGTTTGCGGCCATCAAGGCAGAGCGGGAATTGCTGGACGCACAGCGCGTTGCGCTGGCAGAGCGGTCAGCGGAAATTGATCTTGCGCATGCAATGCTTGCGACAGAGACAGCGCGCCTTGCCGACCTGAAACTTGAAGTTGAGGCCTTGTTAGAGCGCGCAAGTCTGGAGCATGTTGCCGATGTGGAGCGGCTTGTGGCGCTATATTCCAACATGAAGCCGCGCGATGCTGCCGCCATCATGAATGATCTGGATCTTGAAGTGATGGTCACGGTCTTGGGAACGATGCCGGAACGTAACGCCGCACCCATTCTTGCCGCAATAAACCCTGTCCGTGCGCGCGCCTTGTCCCTGATCCTGCTGGAGCGCGCGAAGTTTCCAGGCGACCGCCGCTTGAACGAGATTCGTCTGGACTGATCCCCGGCATCCACTGAGAATCAGAACTGTCGCCTCAGTCCACGTCCCGCAACTGCGACCCGACCGGCGGTTTACGCCGGATATTGCGGCGCAAGTCCATGATATAGCCGATGATCTCTGCGACTGCCTGCCAATGCTCTATCGGGATAGCGCTGTCGATCTCGACCAACGCATGAAGTGTCCGCGCAAGTGGGCGGTTTTCGACGATGGCCACATCATTTTCACGGGCTATGCGCCGAATTTGTGCGGCCATCAACCCGGTCCCCTTCGCCACACAGACCGGGGCCTGATCCACACCTGGCACGTATTTCAATGCGACCGCATAATGGGTCGGGTTGGTCAGCACAAGCGTAGCGGTCGGCACGGCTGTCGCAATGCGCTGGCGGGCGCGCTTGCGCCGAATTTCACTGCGTTTGGCCTTGATATGCGGGTCACCTTCACTGTCCTTATGCTCGTCGCGCAACTCACGCATGCTCATGCGCTGTTTCTTGATCCATTGCGCGCGTTTCCACAGGATGTCGATCACCGCAATGACGACCAGAAATAGCGTTGCTGCGATCAACAGGCGCAGCACAGCCTGCCGCACATAGGTCAGAAAGCTCTCGGGAATTGCGTTGGGCGATTGCCAGATCGCGGTGACAGCACCATGCGCGATGAAAACGGCAAGCGTGCCCACCACAAGAACCTTGGCGACGTTTTTTAAAAACTCAACCAGTGTGTCCGCTGAAAACAGGCGCTTTATTCCGGCAATGGGCGATATCTTGGATGTTTTGGGTTTGATCCTCTCAAGGGCGACCACCGTTTCGCCCTGTATCAACACGCCGAAAAGGGCCGCCAGAACCATAACCGCAACCACCGGTCCCACCGCGACCGCTATGCCGCGCGAAAGCTGGCCAGAGACCGCACCAATATCGGCGAGTCCGGCGGCGCCCTCTCCTATCTCGATCTGGCCCGCCAATTCCAACAGGCCCCGCAATACCCCCGCCAGATTGGGCAGAACCTGCGGCAACAGAAACACGGTGATGACCAGAAGCGCGAACACTGACATCAGGTTTCCGGTTTCCCGCGATGCGGGCACATCGCCCTTGTCACGCGCCTTGCGAAGCTTGCGCTCGGTTGGTTCTTCGGTTTTGCTGCTTTGCTCTTCCTCGCTCATCACACCCGCCTAAAAGGTGAAACTGCTTAGCCAATCGGCAAAGCGCTGCATGAAACCGTCAAGCATTGTGGGTGCTGCGACCACCAGCACAAACAGCCCCGCGCCGATCAGGACAGGCGTTGCGACGAAAAAAACCGGTAGGGCCGGCATCATCCTGTTTGCCAGCCCCATGCCAAGGTTCAGAACAAGTCCCATGACGTGAAATGGCACAGTCAGGGCGAAGCCTATGTAAAAACTCGCCGCAACCGCTTTGATTGCCTGCCCTGCCAGATCACCGGGCATTATCTGACCAGGTGGAAATACGCTGTAACTCATCATCAAGGCGTCGATCATCAGGTGGTGCAGATCGGTAGCAAAAATAAGCGCTACGCCCGCCATCATCAGGGCATCCGCGATCATGGTAGAGCCTTGAAACGCCCCGGTTTCGGGCGCAAACGCATTGGAAAGCCCGGATACCAGACCAATCTGGTAACCCGAAAACTGCAAGGCTGACATGACAATGCGGGCCACCGTGCCAATCCAGACACCCAGCGTGATCTCTATTGCAAGGATTGGTAACAGCATCTGCGGACTGTCCAGAAGCTGCGCATCGACCGGGGTTGCGGGCGCAAGCGCGGCCGAAAGGGCAAGCGCCAGAAGCAGTCGAAACCGCAGGGCAATCATCCGCTCACCAAAACCCGGAATGAATGCAAGCGCACTTCCCATCCGCGCGAAAACCAGCGCGACCGCCAGAAACTGCGAGGTCAGAAAGGTGTCCAGTTCCACCCTAGCCGCCAATCGTGGCGACAGTGCGAAGGGACGCCTTTCGGTGGATTTCATTATGAGAAATGACCGGCGTCATCGGGCTGACACGCTCTATCATAGACCGGACAAAGCTGCGCACTTCGGGGCTGACCATCAACGCGGGCCATTCGTCAGCCTGCGCGAACCGCTGAAGCTCCTTGCGCGCCTCCAGAACAAATTCCTGGACACGCTGGGGCGACATCAGAAAGTTCCGCTCATCCCCATTCACGCGCACAGCTGCGTTGAATTCACTCTCCCATGCGGGGGACATGGTGATAACGGACACAAAGCCCGCCTGATCAGCCATAGCCTGACATATCTGGTTCGATAGCCGCCGCCGCACATGTTCGGTGATCGTGACAACATTGGCGCTGTTGCGGCTTGCCTCAGCGATTGCCTCGACAATCAGCGGAAGATTTCGGATCGAGACCCGTTCCGTCAGTAGCGCCTGCAAGACATGCTGAACAAGGATCGCAGGCGCGCTGGTCGAGATTTCGCCAACCAGTTTCTGATATTCCCGCGCAAGCCCGTCAATCAGCGTCTGCGTTGCACCATAGCTTAGCAGTTCGGGCATGTGCTGCTTGATCACTTCGGTCAGGTGGGTGGTCACCACGCTTTCGGGATCGACAACCGTGCAGCCAAGGGTTTCTGCCTCGGATGCGCACTCGGCATCGACCCAGATCGCCTCTAGGCCGAAAGTCGGGTCAGTCGTGCGTGCGCCCGGCAGGTCCATCGGTGCATCGCCGGGGTTCAGGACCATCATCTGGCGGGGGCGCACTTCGCCGCGCGCAGCCTGCACGCCCTGAACCAGAATGGCATAGCCGTTTGACGGCAGCGAAGGTTCATCCTTGATCCGCACCGCAGGCAACACAAAGCCGAAGTCGCGGGCAAAAAGCTGGCGCAGGCTTTTAATCTTGCCGGGCAGCGCGGCTTCAGGGCTACTGATCAGGGGCACAAGTGCAGTTCCCAGTTCCAACCGCAGGTCATCCAGACGCAAAGTCTCGGTGATGTCATCACGGCTGGTTTCTGCGGCAGCGGCTTCAGCGTCCTTTGTCGCGCGTATCTCCGCGCCAGCGGCGGCAATACCCTGCCGTTGCATGAACAGCCCCATACCCGCCAGCATCACAGCCATCGCAAGGAACACGCCAAACGGAAATCCGGGCAGAAATCCGATACCCAGCAACAGGCCAGCCGCCATATAGAGGGCTTTGGGAAAGCGGCCCAACTGTTGCAGCACCGCCTCGTTCGCGGCCCCGACGGTGCCGCCCTTGGTCACGATCAGGCCCGCCGCCAGCGACACGATCAGTGCGGGGATCTGCGTCACCAACCCGTCGCCAATGGTCAGCACGGTATAGGCATTTGCTGCGGCACCCACCCCCATACCATGTTGAATGACCCCGATCAGAATACCGCCAATTACGTTGATCAGCGTGATGATGATGCCCGCAACCGCATCACCGCGCACAAATTTGGATGCACCGTCCATCGCGCCGAAGAAGCCGCTTTCATCTTCCAGTTCCTTGCGGCGCCTGCGCGCCTCTGCCTCGTCGATCAGCCCTGCGCCAAGGTCTGCGTCAACCGCCATCTGCTTGCCCGGCATGGCATCCAGCGAAAACCGCGCAGACACTTCTGCAATCCGCGTAGAGCCTTTGGTGATGACAACAAAATTGATCACGACAAGGATTGTGAAAACCACCAGCCCGATGACGAAATTGCCGGACACAATAAAACGCGAGAACCCCTCGATCACACCACCCGCAGCCCCCGGCCCAGTGTGCCCTTCGCTAAGGATCAGGCGCGTAGAGGCCACGTTGAGCGACAGACGCAACATCGTCACCACCAAAAGAAGCGTTGGAAAGCTGTTGAATTCCAGTGGTCGCGGTATCCACAACGCGACCATCAAAATCAGCACCGAAAGCGATAGCGACACGGCCAGCCCGAAATCCAGTATCACTGGCGGCAATGGCACAAACAGCATTCCAAGAACCAGTGTCACGCCAATCGCGAAAGCAATATCGCGATTGGCAAAGCCAAAGGCGACCATACGATCGTTTCGTTCCTGTCGGGAAGGAGAGAATGCCATTCTGCGCTCCGTCAGAAATGTTGCTGGAACTGGGGCAGGACCGGTTCCAGCCGTTCGCGGCTATAGATTCCGTAGGCACCGCCCGCATCGCCCGGTTGCGTGGACCAATAGCCGTGGTCCCAAGGCGTCGCTTGGGGGGCGGGCGGATCATAGGATGAATGTTGTGCATGTGCTTGCGGCGCCACCGGCGGTCGCGACTGCGTTGACGCAACCGCGCCAGCGGCAGTGTGAAACACGTCAATACGGTCATTGGCAACCGCGACATTGCGCCGAAGCGACGCAAGATAGATCGCCGCAAGATCCGGGGTGCGCGAATGATAGGCCCCCGCCGCGCGCATCCAGTCACCCGTTTCGGCATATAGGCCGCGCAGAAAACGTGCGGCATAATCCACATTGATGGCCGGATCAAAGCCCTGTTCCAGGTTTGCAAACGCATTGGGATGCCAGCGCAGGTTTATCTGCATGCAACCGACATCAATCGACTGTACACCGCTTTGCTGCCGTTCACGCACCCAGGTCATCGCGGCCTCACGGGTGTCAAACAAACGCCCCTCACCTGCGGCATTCACCGCCCAGGGCCAGACGGTCAGCCGCCCGCCGCGCGATGTGCCTGCCTCTTGCAGGCCGATCCCAAGCAGCAGATTGTTGGGAATGCCGTAACGCTGCTGGGCGCGAAGAATTTCCGCGATGCATTTCCCGAAGGGGTCGTTGGGGGTAACAGATGGCAGGACAGCGGGTCGGGACATGCCTGCGGGCTCTGGCCTCGCGCTATTGGCAAGGGGGCGGCGCGTTGGCTGCGCAGGGTGCATTCCTGTTCGATCCGGCAGCGCGGCGGCTCTGCGTGAGGTTTCAGGGGGAGCGCTATAGTAGAAGTCTGACCAATCCGCAGTTGCCACAGATGTGCTGCCACCACAGCAAAGCGTCAGCGCAGTTGCGAAAGTGACGGCCCTGCGCATCACATCGCCCCGCTTGAGATCAAATCGAAAACCCTGTCCGAAAGCCGTCGCAGCGTCGCATAGATAAACGGGCTTGCGGCCAGAAGCCCCAGAAATATCATTACAATCTTGGGCACAAAGGTCAGCGTCATTTCCTGAATCTGCGTCAAAGCCTGAAAGAACGCGATGACAAGACCCACACCCAAGGCCAACGCCAGAATAGGCCCAGAGCCCAGCAGCACAGTGATAAACATCTCGGACAGGATCGCGTAGGTATCTGTGGCATCCATCCCGCGCGATTCCTCTTGTTCCTGTTGCGCTGCGCAACCAGCCCGCCAAGACCCTTCCAGCAGATCGGGCAAACCAACTCATGCGCGTTCTGGCCCAGCGCGCCAATCATGTCGCACGCGTCAAATCGGCATGCGCAGCACTTCCTGATACGCTTCCACAAACTTGTCGCGCAGTGCGACCACGGTTTTTACGGTTGATTCAAGCGCCAGCGTTGCCTCGACCACTTCTTGCCGTCCGATCTCGCCGCGCAGGCCCTGCTGCGCCGCCATATCCCCTTCGCGAATCGTTGCGATCGCATCCTGAGAGGCGTTGCGCACCAGCTCGCTGAAACTTCCGGCTTCTGGTCTGGGCGCCGCAGGAAGCGCGGCCCCGCTTAAGCCTTGCGCGTTGCGATAGGCATCGCGCACACCGTTCGCAACAAAGGACATTGAAGAATTCTCGATCATCTGCGGTCCTTATCGAAGCAGGTCCAGGATCTGCCCACGCATCTGGCGACCTGCCTCGAACATGTTCAGATTGGCTTCATAGCTGCGCGATGCTTCGCGCATGTTGCTCATCTCAAGCAGCGGGTTGACGTTGGCTGTCTTTACATAACCCATCGCATCGGCTGCCGGATGCGATGGGTCATATTCGCGTCCGAATGGCGCAAGATCACGGCCCAACTCACTTATACGGACCATTGAAGCACCGCTGTTGCGGTCCACCATTTCCTCAAAGGCCAGCGTCTTGCGTTGATAGGGGTCCGCACCGGGCCGCGTTCCGGTCGAGCCTGCGTTGGCGACGTTTTCGGCAACAACCTTCAACCGCTCGCCCTGCGCACGCATACCGCTGGCCGCGACCTTCCCGATAGAGCTTAAGGGATCCATCCAGCGCCCTCCTTACCGTTGACCAACAACAGCAAGGGTCAGCAGCTGATGCCCCTTGCCATAAAGAAGCGTTGCAAGCTGATGAGTGCCACTAAGCTCACTGGATCTAAGCGTCTGCTGTTCCAGCACGACCGAATTGCCGCTTATGCTTGTTTCCCAAGCTGCATCGTCGGTTGAAACGCGCACGCCCCCGGCATGCCCTCCGCCCGTGATATGTGCGCTATGCGTGGCTTTGACCCCGCCATGCCGCGCACCGTCAACAAGCTCCGCAAAGGGGCTGATATCGCGCGCCTTGAAACCGGGGGTGTCGGCATTGGCGATATTCTCGGCCACCACCTGCTGCCCTGCTGAAACCCACTGCATCCGCTGCGATGCGAGCTGGAAGAAAGACATGGAGTTTAGTTTCATTTCGGTTTCCTTTTAAGGATAAACATGAAATAACATGAACAAAACTTCCTGACTAGTGGATTTATACATGAACACTATATTTTCTGGTCTGTCAGGGGCAGCAAGACATATCGAGGGCGCGCGCATTGCGGGCAGGGTCAGCGGCGTGCTGGGCCTGACCCTAACGGCCCAAGGTGTAGAGCGTGCGCTGGGAATCGGCGCGCGCTGTATTGTTCAGGGTGCGCGCGGCCCTGTTCTTGGTGAAGTTGTCGCAGTCGATGCGCGGGGCGTCCATGTGTTGCCTTTCGGAACATGGGACGGCGTCGTGGTGGGTGATCTTGTCGAAAGCAGCCCGCGCGGCGATATCGTGCGCCCTGACAAAGGGTGGATTGGTCGTGTGATGGACGCGCTCGCCAACCCCATAGACGGGCGCGGCCCGCTGCATGAAGGCACAGTCGCGCGCCCGATAAAACGTGCGCCGCCGCCACCGTTTGACCGCCGCCGCGTCGGCGCGCGCATTGATACAGGTATAAAGGCGCTAGATATTTTCACCCCCCTGTGCCGTGGCCAGCGTATGGGGGTTTTCGCCGGATCAGGGGTCGGAAAATCGTCACTGATGGCGATGCTGGCGCAGGGGGCAGATGCTGATGTTATTGTCGTCGGTCTGGTAGGCGAGCGTGGTCGCGAAGTGCGGGATTTCATCGAAAGTGACCTTGGTCCCGAGGCAATGACACGTTGTGTCTTGGTCGTTTCAACCGGGAATGAGCCGCCCTTGATGCGCCGTCAGGCTGCGTGGACCGCGACCGCAGTTGCCGAGCATTTCCGCGATGCTGGCCTTCAGGTGCTGCTGCTGATCGACAGCGTCACACGTTTCGCCATGGCGCAGCGTGAAATCGGGCTGGCAGCAGGTGAACCACCCACCGCCAAGGGGTATCCGCCGACCGTGTTTGCCGAACTGCCGCGACTTCTGGAACGCACCGGACCGGGCACCGAACAAGCTGGCGATATAACCGGTATCTATACTGTGCTTGTCGATGGCGATGACATGAACGACCCCATCGCGGATACAGTTCGCGGAATTCTGGACGGGCATGTAGTTCTTGACCGCCAGATCGCAGAACGTGGCCGCTTTCCGGCGATCCACCTGCTAAAAAGTGTGTCCAGAATGCTGCCTGACTGCCATGCAAGCGCTGAATACGCGGTTCTTGCCGCTGCGCGCCGTTTGCTTGCCAAATACTCTGACATGGAAGAGTTGATCCGCATGGGCGCCTATAAAGCGGGGGGCGACCCCGATATTGATGCTGCAATCCGGTTTGCCGACCCCGCAGAAAACTTTCTGTGCCAAAGAAAGCATGAACAGATGCCAGCGGATCAATCCTTTGCTGAACTTTACAAGCTGTTGGGCGAAGCGGGCGTAGAGGTTCCGCTGACGGGTTGAAACCGCGACGTTGATCCTTGTCACCACCAAGACGCATGGGCATTGATGATTGAAGTTGGTGAAAATCACAAACCTGAGGAACCATACTTACGGATATCCGCCCGCGCGGCGGGTGTTATTGGTCTCGCCAAACTGTCTGAGGGCCGGTATCATTGATGCTTCGCGCATGGCCGTATTGATATGAGAAGGGGACAACGGGACACCGGATGCAAATTCGAGAACTGGAAGCCTTTCGCGCCATTCTGGAAACCGGCACCGTGTCCCAGGCGGCACGCAGCCTTGGCGTCAGCCAGCCTGCCGTCAGCCGGATGCTCAGTCGTCTGGAGCGGGATGTGGGTTTCGAATTGTTCCACCGGATCAACGGGCGACTTGTGGCAACCCGTCCGGCGCTGGCGCTAAGCAAGGACATCTTCGGCACCCTTGAAAACATAGAGAACCTGCGCAAGATCACCCATGCACTGCGAGAGGGGCGCATGGGCGAGGTCAAGCTGGGCTGCGCACCAAGCCTGGTCAACCGCCTCGTGCCAAGTGCGCTGGAACGCTTTTTGCAGGACATGCCCGACACCCGCGTTATTGTCGAGCCGCGCCCCAGCAAGATCGTTGTTGATATGCTGACCAGCCACCAGTTGGAACTGGGGCTTCTGTTTCTGCCCATTGAGCACCCCGGGCTGGACATTACGCCGATACGGCCCTTCTCTACTGTGTGCGTGCTGCACGAGGATCATCCGCTCGCCCGTCATCAGACGTTGTCGCCGCAGGAACTGACACGCGAGCGGTTGGTTCTGCTTGCGCGCTCGGACCCGGCGCGCTTTGCCATCGATCACGCGTTTCGCAATGCCCGCAAGGCGCAGCGCATCGCCGCCGAGACACCGAACGTCACACTGGCGGTCAACCTTGCTGCACGAAACCTTGGCATTGCAATCGTCAACGAGTTGATGGCCCGCGACGCGGCCCCAAGCGGCACAGTAATCGTGCCTTTCCGACCCGAGCTGGTTCACCAGATGGCCCTGATGCGACCTGCGAACCTGACACTCAGCGCCGAGGCCGCGCGCCTGTCCGAGTGCCTTCAGGACGTGGTTGAAAGCGTTCCCCTCGATTGAAGTTGCACCGCTTCGGGCATGGTTCCATGCATGGCGGTAATAGTCTTGTGCGCTTTGGCGCAACCATGACAGCTTGGCGGAAACAAGGACCGCCAAGATGCCTGAAGCTTTCGTCATGACCAGCATGAATGACACTCCGGACCCGTCCGAACCGATGTCGGGTGCGGTGCTGAACGTGCGCGACCTTGCGGTCCATTATAAGACCGATGATGGCACGGTGCCCGCCGTGAACGGCGTTTCGTTCGATCTTATGCCAGGTGAAACCTATGCCATCGTCGGCGAATCCGGCAGCGGCAAATCAACTGTTGCGCTGGCGCTGCTGGCGTTGGCGCCTGTCGTCGGGGGGGGCGTCCGTCTGGCCGGACGCGACATCGCGGCAATGGGCCGGACCGAGTTGCGCCGCCTGCGCGGGCGCGAAATCGCGATGATTTTTCAGGAGCCGATGACCTCTCTCAACCCTGTGCTGACGCTGGGGTACCAGTTGGTCGAAACCATTCGCCTGCATCAGCCGCTGGACAAGTCGGCAGCGCGGCAGCGCGCAGCCGAGATGCTGGCAAAGGTCGGCATTTCCGATCCTGCGCGGCGGCTGGACCAGCACCCGCACGAATTGTCCGGTGGCATGCGTCAACGCGTGATGATTGCCATGGCCCTGTCGTGCAACCCCCGCGTTCTGGTCGCGGACGAGCCGACGACCGCGCTGGATGTGACAGTGCAGGCGCAGATCCTGTCGCTGCTGGATCAACTGCGCGCGGAACTGGGGACCGCAATCCTTCTGATCACGCATGACATTGGCGTGGTCGCCGAAACCGCAGACCGGATCGGTGTCATGTATGCGGGCCAACTGATCGAACAGGCCACTGCACGCGACCTGTTTGAAACGCCGCTGCACCCCTACACGCGCGGGCTTCTGGCATCTGTGCCAAGGGTTGATCTGCCGCCAGCAGGCGGGCCGCTGGCGGCACTGGCCGGCACCCCGCCACGGCCCGGAAACGCGCCCCCCGGCTGCCCCTTCCGACCGCGTTGCGCCGATGCGATGGAGCATTGCACAACAATGCCCCCCGAAGTGTTGCGCGGCCGCCATTCTGTAAGGTGCTGGCTTCATGCACGCTGAAACCGACAACGCCATGCTTTTGAAAGTCGAGGGACTGAGTCAGCGCTTCGCAGTCGCGCACGATGTTTTGGGGCGTCCGTCACAATGGCTGGATGCGGTTGATCGCGTCAGCCTCGATCTGCGCCGCGGCGAAACGCTGGGCATCGTTGGTGAATCCGGTTGCGGCAAGTCGACGCTCGCGCGCTCGATCCTGCATTTGACGCCGCCTGCATCGGGGCGCGTGGTCTTCGACGGGGTCGATCTGGGCACGGCAGACACGGCCACCCTGCGCCGGATGCGCGGGCGCATGCAGGTTGTTATGCAAGACCCGTTCAGCGCGCTGAACCCGCGCCGCAGTATCGGCTCCAGCATTGGCGATGGCATTGTCGGGCGGGGGCGCCGCAAGCGCGTCCGTGACTTGCTGGAAAAGGTGGGGCTGTCGGGCGACGATTATGGCCGCTTCCCGAACGAGTTCTCTGGCGGTCAGCGCCAGCGCATCTGCATCGCCCGCGCGCTTGGCCCCGGCCCCGAACTTCTGGTCGCCGACGAGGCAGTTTCAGCCCTTGATGTCTCGGTTCAGGCACAGATCCTTAATCTTCTGGCGGGGCTGCGACAGGATTTCGGACTGAGCTTTTTGTTCATCTCGCACAACCTGTCGGTGGTGCGTGCGTTTTGCGACCGTGTTGCGGTCATGTATCTGGGGCGCATCGTTGAAACCGGCCCGACCGAACAGATATTCAATGACCCCGTCCACCCCTATACCCGCGCGCTGATTGCCGCTGTGCCAATTCCGGTGCCCGGCCGCGCGAATGGCGCGCGTGTCGAACTTCTGCCGGGCGATGTGCCAAGCCCGCTTGACCCGCCCAGCGGCTGCCGTTTCCGCACGCGCTGCCCGCATGCCAACGCGGGCTGCGCCGCGACCGCGCCGCCACTTGCCCCGATCGCTTCCGGACGCGAAGTCGCCTGCCTGCGCGTGCCTGTCCTGCGGCGCGGGCCGGTCTGGACCACCCCAACTGCCCCAGAGGCCGCTTCATGCTGAAATTTGTCATCCGTCGCCTGTTGCAGCTGATTCCGGTGCTGCTGATCCTGTCAATTCTGGTCTTCTCGCTGGTCCATATGGTGCCCGGCAGTCCGATTGATGTGCTTATGGGCGACGGGCGCGACCCGGTGGTGGAAGCTGCGTTAATGGCACGCTATGGTCTGGATCAGCCCCTGCCCGTGCAATACTGGACCTGGCTTACCAATCTGCTGCGCGGGGATTTCGGTGTGTCGATTTATTCGCGCGAACCGATCCTGAACATGATCATGGCGCGGTTTCCCAACACATTGCTTCTGGCCTTCGCCAGTGCCATCGTCGCGCTGGTCATCAGCCTTCCTGCGGGCATCATTGCCGCACTCTATCAGAACCGTCTGCCGGATTTCGGCGCAATGGGCATCGCCCTTGCCGGTATCTCGATCCCGAATTTCTGGTTCGGTATCCTTCTGGTGCTGTTCTTCTCGCAATATCTTGGCTGGTTGCCGTCCATGGGCTACGTCAGCCCCGCTGACGATTTTGGCGCGGCAATGCGGCACCTGATCCTGCCTGCAATCACGTTGGGCACCGCAATGGCCGCGAACCTGACGCGCCTGATCCGCGCCGAGGTCATCGAACAGCTTAGTCAGGATTATGTGCGCACCGCCCGCGCCAAGGGTCTGGGCGAACGGATGATCGTCGGCGTGCATGTCCTGAAGAATGCAATGATCCCGACCGTCACCATCATCGGCATTCAGTTCGGTGGCCTGCTCGAAGGTGCTGTGCTGACAGAAGTGATCTTCGCATGGCCCGGCATCGGACGCCTTGCCGTCGATGCGGTCTATGAGCGGGACTACGCGCTGATTCAGGGCGTGGTTCTGATAGCGGCGGTTGTCTACGTGCTGATCAACCTGCTTGTCGACGTAAGCTACCGCTACCTCGACCCGCGCGTGAAGCTCAGCTGACAAGAAAAGAACCAATAACCAACCAAGGAGGGAATACAATGAAACGAACAGGATTGCTTACCGCCACGGCGCTGTGCGTCACACTCGCCAGTGGCGCGCTTTGGGCTGACGAGCCACGTCGCGGCGGCACGCTGACCATCGGTGTCAGTTCCACCACCGTGACGAATGGCATTGATCCCCATGTGATCCTTGGCGACAACACCGTCTGGGCACTTAGCCAGATTGGCGAAGGGCTTTTGCATTTTGACGCCAACATGAACATCGTGCCATGGCTGGCCCACAGCTATTCGATTTCGGATGACGGGCTTGTCTATACATTCGAGCTGGAACAGGGCGTGAAGTTCCACAATGGCCGCGAAATGGTCGCCGAGGACGTGAAATTCAGTCTTGAACGTATTCTGGACCCCGAAACCGGATCGCGCCGGCGCCAGAATCTGGAAATCATCGACCGCATCGAAGTTGTCGACGACCAGACGGTCGAGGTGCATCTGCAAAGCGCCTTCGCGCCATTCCTGGCCAATATGGTTGGCGTATGGGCAGCTGTTATCCCGTCCGAGAGTGTGAACGATGACGGGACAATCACCCATCCGGTCGGGACTGGCCCGTTCCGGTTCAACAACTATGACATGGGCGAGAACCTGACCCTTGACCGGTTTGACGATTACTGGCGCGACGATGTGCCTTTTGTTGATAGCGTCGTCATGACGCCTGTCAGTGACGATGCCGCGCGCATGGTCGCGCTGCGCACAGGTGCCGTTGATCTGATCACGTCGGTTCCCGCACAGCTACTGCCCAGCCTGATGGCGAATGAAGACCGCGGGTTTGAACTCTTGATCTCGCCGGGGACCAGCTGGCGCATGGCCTCGATGAACACGACCCGTGCGCCCTTTGATGATGTGCGCGTGCGGCAGGCTGTCGATCTGGCGCTTGATCGCGAAGAACTGATGCTGGCGCGCACCTTCGGTTTCGGACATGTCGACAACCAGATATGGGACGAAGGCAGTGTCTGGCGGATGGAAGCCACCCTGCCCCAGCGCGACCTTGACCGCGTAAGCGAACTTCTGGAAGAAGCCGGCCATGGTGACGGGCTGGACATCACGATCGAGGCGCGCTCGCTCTATCTCGACGATGCCCAGCTTGTGCAAAGTCAACTGAATGAGGCAGGATTCAACGCCTCTATTGTTGTGTCGGACTGGGCGGCGCTGGCCGAACGGATGCGGTCGAACAACTTCGACATGGTCGTTGCTGCGGCGGGTTGGTACGCAGACCCTGATGGCCGCTACGCACGCTTCTATACGCCCGAAGGTCCGGCAAATTTCTACGCTGGCGGCTATGACAATCCGGAAGTGACCGAACTTCTGGACGAGGCGCGGCGTCTGAATGACAATGACCAGCGCCGCGCACTCTACCAGCAGGTGTTCGACATCCTGCAGCAGGACGTGCCGAACCCGATCCTGTATTTCGCCCCGAACACCATGGCCTGGAGCCATGACGTGCGCGACTTCCGCACTGACCGGCAGGGCGGCTTCTCGAACGCGGAAACCGGCTTGAAGTATGTCTGGCTCGACCGCTGAGTCCTTCCGGGGGACGGCTTGCCGCCCCCCGTACCTATTTGATGCAACCTTTGATCGAGACCGGCCCTGAATGTCACTTAGTCCAGAACTTCGAACCCTCCTGCGGCGGATGTGGCGCAGCAAGCTGGCCATGATCGGGCTGGTACTGGTCGGCTTCGTCATCGCCTTCTCACTTCTTCTGCCGCTTTTGCTGCCGTTCGATCCGGTCCAGATGAACGTGCGCAACGCATTGCAGCCACCGGGCGGCGCGCATCTGTTGGGCACCGATCACTTCGGGCGCGATCTTCTGACGCGGCTGGCGTATGGCGGCATCATCTCGCTTCAGGTGGGCTTTGCGGTGACGATCCTCTCGGTCGTTGTCGGGGTGGGGCTGGGCGCGCTGTCGGGGTTCGTTGGCGGCGCGACTGACACGGTTATCATGCGCCTGATGGATGCGCTTATGGCCTTTCCGGGCCTGCTGCTGGCGATTGCGCTTGTCGCGGTCTTCGGGGGCACGATGGGCGCCATCGTTCTGGCACTGACGATTGTGGGTGTGCCCCGTTTTGCCCGTGTGGTGCGCGCGACAGTCATGCAACGCAAGGAGGCTGACTATGTTCTGGCAGCGGTCGCCCTTGGCAAACGGCCATGGAAAATTCTTGTGCAAGATATCCTGCCGAACTGTTCGGGACCGATCATCGTTCAGGCAACACTCAAGTTTCCCGGCGCGATCCTTGGCGAGGCCGGCCTTAGCTTTCTTGGGCTTGGACTGCCGCCGCCCGCGCCGTCCTGGGGCCGGATGCTACAGGAATCACGCGCCTTCATGGAGGTGGCGCCGGGTGCCGCGATCCTGTCGGGGTTGGCAATATTCATAACGGTTCTGGGCTTCAACCTGCTGGGCGATGGTATTCGCGACATATTGGACCCAAGGGCCAAACATGCCCGCAGTTGAACGCTGTGCGGGTGACAATCTTTATGGAAGGACACCATGAACATGCGGGCGCAATGTGACGCGGGCGGCATCGTTTCGGCCGGAACCCCCTATGCAGCTGACGCTGGCGCGACGGTCCTGCGCAACGGCGGCACCGCCGCTGATGCAGCCGTTGCAACCGCGCTTGCGCTGGCGGTCAGCGATCCGGCAAATTGCAGTTTTTTCGGGCGCGGGCAATTCCTGTGGCGCGATTCCGAGGGGCGCGTGGACGCGGTGGATGGCACCACCATCGTGCCGCTGGCGGTGACCAAAGCCTCTGTCGAGGGGTTTTCCGGCGCTGCGATCCCCGGCCTGCCGCAGGCGCTGGCGGCACTGCACGCCCGTCATGGACGCCTGCCCCTTGCGCAAGTTGTCGAACCCGCGATCCGGCTGGCAGAGGCGGGCTTCACCCCGACCCAGAAATTGCGCAACGTCTGGGCAGGTCGGCTGGACGCACTTTCACGTCATCCGGCTGCATCAAGCTATTTATGTGAGAACGGACGCGTGCCCGCGCATTTCACACACCCCCGTCTGGCTGCCCTGTTGCGTGATTTCGCGCGCCTTGGCGGTGATGTGCTGACACATCAAGGGCGGGCCAAGGCGCTGGCAGGCGATATTCGCGCGCAGGGCGGGTGGTGGCACCCCCGCGACCTGACCGCCAGCGCCGCCCGCGACGGAGAGGTGATTACCGGACGTTTCCGCGATTGCGAGGTGACATCCATCGGTCGACAGGGCTGGGGTCATACACTGATCCAGATGCTTGCGATACTGGACGCGCTGCCGCGCTTCGGCCCTCAAATGACACCGGACGAAGCCCGCAGGCTTGTGCTGGTCATTCGCCGCGCCCTGACAGACCGGCCACAGCATCTGGGCACACTGGAGCCGCGTCCGGAAGGCGTGGAGCTTGCGCGCCTGTCATCGGCAGCGCATGCCGCGCGCTGTGCCGATGCCATTGTGCAAGAGATGGCTGACCTGCCCCCGCCCATCGACCTGAACCCTGAAACACTGGCGACCCCGACCGCAACGCTGGATCAGGACACAACGCATGCTTCGGTGCTTGATGCACAGGGGAACTGCGTGTCTTTCACCTGCTCCATTGGGCCGCATTTCGGGCAGGCCGTGACCGACAGCACACATGGTGTGCTGCTGGCGCGCAGCTACCAGATGGAAACCCGCCCTGACCCCGGCGCGCGCGATGTCACCGAGATGTGCCCGACGGTTGTCACCCGTGACGGAAAACTACTGCTTGCTTTAGGTGCTGCGGGAAGTGAACGCATTCCGGGCGCGGTTATGCAAGTGATCGTCAATGTTGTTGACCGGAACCTCGCCCTTCCACAGGCAGTGGCCTTCCCGCGTGTGACCCTGAAAGGGTCCACGCCGCGTGCGCATCGACATGCAGGGGCAGCGGTTATCGGTGCGCTTCATGCATGGGGTACCCCGCCGGAACTGTCGGGCGACGGGCATGTCAACCATCTTGGGATCGTGCATGCCGTCGGAGTGTCGCCCGAAGGCGACCAAGTTGGTGCAGCCGATCCAGCTTGGGACGGGGCAGTGCGGCACGCATAAGGCGCGGCCACCGTTGCCAGCTGGGGGCAGTCCGCATGCCATGCCGGTTTAGCAGCCACGAAAAGAAAAGGGTTGCGACAAGGATCATCAAGGGCGAATGCGGGTTGCAGCTTGAACCTTGTGCATTAAAATGCCTGCTGGAAGTTAGGAACGCCACTTGCACGGCCTGCCGTGTTCCAGTGCCCCGGCATTGGCCGTGGCCGGATACCACCAACGCCGCGCAACAGGCAAAAAACCACAGAAAGAGCTTATGGAAACGTCACCATGGCGCGGTATTGCATTTAAGTGCCTGAGCGTGCTGCTGTTCATCATCATGGGCGCGCTGATCAAGGTGACCGGCGCAGCGGAGCAGCCGGTTCCGCCGGGCCAGCAGGTTTTCTTCCGGTCTGTCTTTGCCCTGCCGCTGATCTTCGGCTGGTTGCTGTTGCAAGGCAAAGGGCAACTGCGCAAAGGGTTACGGACGGACCGGCCCATTGGCCATTTCTTTCGCGGGATCATCGGGACGACCTCGATGGCGCTAAGTTTCTGGGCATTATCGCTGTTGCCACTGGCGGAAGTTACGGCGATCTTCTTCGCCGCGCCTTTGCTGATCGTGATTTTTGCAGGCATGTTTCTGGGCGAAGATGTGCGCCTGTTTCGCCTGTCGATGGTGGGACTTGGTTTGACAGGGGTGGTGATTGTCATGTCGCCGCAACTGACAGGTGCCGCTGTGTCCGACCATTTGCGTGTTCTGGGCGCGGTCGTGGCCCTTGGAAGTGCCGTCTTTTCCGCGCTGGCGCATATCTTCATCCGCAAGCTGTCGCAGACTGAATCCACCACATCGATTGTGTTCTGGTTTACGATAACGTCTGCATTGCTAAGTTTGCTGACAATCCCTTTTGGCTGGGTGATGCCGCAGGGCATGACGCTGGTGTTGCTGATCACAATCGGGCTGGTTGGCGGGTTGGGGCAGATTTGCCTGACATCGGCCTACCGGCATGCGGACGCGTCTGTCGTGGCACCGTTTGAATATAGCTCAATCCTTATCGCGGTTTTCATCGGCTGGAGTGTTTTCGGCGAAGTGCCAACCACAACCGTGATCGTCGGGGCAGCCGTCATTATGCTTGCAGGTATCCTGATCATCTGGCGAGAGCATAAACTGGGACTGGAGCGAAGCAAGGCGCGCAAATCCTCCAGCTTGCAAGGATAGGCGCAATACTGGCGGGCGGCGTGATTGAACAACCGCCCCACCAAACCCGCGCTGGTGTGACACGCGTGAACCAAGCCAGCGAACCACCCCGTGCTTAACTGGCTGGCCCCATCAATGCCTTGGCCACACGGTCACGCGCGCCGGACAAATCGCCGATGCGGGTCACACCCTTGCGCAGCAGATCCTGACGTTCAGCGCCGCGGTTTTGCCTGTTGATCGCCTCGGTCGCGGTTTCAACCACTTCATGCGGGCGCAGAACGACAATGCCGCTTTCATCCGCCAGAATCGCATCACCGGGCAGAACGACAGTCCCGCCGCAGGAAACCGGAATATTCAGCGCCCCGCCGATATTGGCCATGCGCGTGGTAATGGGCGAAATGCCCCGCGACCACAGCGGCAGGCCGGCCTCAATAATCTCCGAAGGGTCCGTGCAAGGGCCGTCTACAATGACCCCCGCAACGCCTGCGGCCAGCGCGGCCAATGCGACCCCCCCGCCGATACAGGCGAAGCGCTGGTCCTGCAGCCGGTCGATAACCAGAATATCGCCCGCGCGCATGTCCGACAGCGCATAATGCAACATGGACGAATCCAATGACGGCAGCGCCAGTGTTACCGCCGTCCCGCAAATCCGCTGGCGGGGGTGAAGGGGGCGCAGCGCGACATCCATGAACCCGATATGACGAAAATGTCCGATGGTCGCGGTTTCTGCCTGTGCCAGCAGGTCCAGATCGGCCTGCGGTAGCTGCGGGGGCATTTCATGTGCGGTATACATACCGGTTCCTTGTTTCTGATAGTGGGGTCATGCGATCTGGCGACCGCGCAATGTGGGGTCCAGCCGGTCGCGCAGCCAGTCCCCCACCAGCGAGATGGACAGCGCCAGCAGGAAGATCAGCGTGCCGGGCAGCAGTGTCAGCCACCATGCGTTCAGCAACCTGTCGCGCCCCTCGCTCATGATCTGGCCAAGGCTTGTCATGGGGGGCTGAACCCCAAGCCCCAGAAAACTAAGCGCGGTTTCCAGCAGAATTGTCAGTGGCAGGTTCACCGTGAACTGCACCAGTATGACATTGAACACATTGGGCAGGATATGGCGCAGGTAAATGCGCGCAGCCCCTGCCCCAAGAACCCGCTGCGCGGTAACATAGCCTTGGGTTTTGGCCGACAGCGTGGCCGCGCGCACCAGCCGCGCATAGGCTTCCCAGCCGGTGAACCCGATCAGCAGCACCAGAAGGGTGAAACTGTTGTCAAACATCGCCAGAACGAACAGCGCCACCACAATGATGGGCAGGGACAACTGCACATCCACCGCGGTCATGATGGCAGCTTCGGTATAGCCGCGGCGCGCGGCCGCAATCAGCCCCAGCAACGACCCGAATATGGTGCCGATCAGCGTGCCCACAACAGCCACCAGAAGCGTGATCTGCGCCCCCACTGCCAGCCGCGCGACCAGATCACGCCCGCGCGCGTCCGTTCCCAGAATATAATCGGACCCGCTGCCGAACAGGCCGGGGGCTTCCAGCCGGTGCATCAGGGCGGTTTCGCGGAAACCGTATGGGGTCAGCCATGTGCCAAACAGGGCAAACAGCACGAACAACAGCAAAAACCCCATCGACAAGCGCACAACAAAGGGAATGCGCGCGGCTGATAATGCAGTTTGCTCAGTCATTTTTGCCCCCTCTCATGCGTGGGTCAAGCGCCAGATACAGCAGGTCAACCAGCAGGTTGGTTACGGTCATGACCAGCGCAATCATCAACACGATGAATTGCAGCACCGCGATATCGCGGGTTTCCACTGACCGGATCAGCAACTGCCCCACACCCGGCCAGCTGAACACCTGTTCGGTCACCACGGCACCCGCAACAATCCCCCCAAGGCTAAGGCCCAGCATCGTGACCACGGGAATGGCCGCATTGGGGGCGGCATGGCGCAGCAACCGGCGCCTGAAGGGCACGCCGCGCGCGGCAAGCGCTGTCATGAAGGGTTTGTTCAGCGTTTCCAGCAAGGATGATCGCGTGAACCGTGCAAAAGACCCCATTGTGGCCAGTCCCAATGTCGCCGCCGGTGCCAGCAACTGGCCCAGACTGCGCGTGGCCCCCGACCCGCCGAAATAGACCCCGAACACCAAGGCCCCCGTCAGCACCACCAACAGCCCGAAAAAGAAATTCGGCATTGCAAAGGCAAAGACCGAAAAGGACATCACCAGCCGGTCAATGGCTGAATTATGCCGCAACGCTGCGATAGTGCCCAGTGTCATGCCCAGCGCCACAGAAATGCCCAAGGCCGTCAATCCCAGCAGCAATGTTGCAGGCAGCCTGTCCATGAACAGCGACGGCGCACTGCGTCCGGTATGGATGGAATAGCCGAAATTCCCCTGAAACATGCCGCCGATATAGGCCATGTATTGTGTCCATAGCGGTTGGTCCAACCCCAGACGCTGGCGGTATTCCTCGATCACGGCGGGGGGTGCATCTGGCGGGGCCAGTGCCACGGCGGGGTCGCCCGACAGGCGGATGAACAAGAAAACCAGCGTCACAGCCACCAGAAGCGTGATGATCGCGCGCAAGGTCTTGAACAGGATAATGCGTGTCATGGGGTCACCCCGCCCGTGCTTGTGGCTGCTTGCCCAGCCGGTGCCAGCACCCCGGACAGGGCAAAATTCTGCCTGTCAGGCATCGCGTCCAGCAAGTGGCGCGTATATTCGGCGCTCGGGGCGTCGAATATACGCGCCATCGGCCCTTGTTCGACGATGCCACCCGCGCGCATGACCGTAACATCGTCACAAATGGCACTTGCCACGCGCAAATCATGGGTAACAAACAGAATGGCAAATCCCAGCCGGTCCTGAAGGTCACGGAACAGGGCCAGTATCTGCGCCTGAATGGACACATCCAGCGCGGAAACCGCTTCATCCGCGATCAGGATTTCGGGTTCGGGCGCAAGGGCGCGCGCAATACAGATCCTCTGGCGCTGCCCGCCGGAAAATTCATGCGGATAGCGGGCATAGGCTGCGGGCGTCAAACCGACCAGTTCAAGAAGCTCGCGCGCACGGGCGCGCGCATCGCTGCGTCCGGCGCCGTGAATTTGCGCGGCTTCGGCTATGGTGTCACCGATGCGCTGGCGGGGGTTCAGTGCGGTATAGGGGTCTTGCAGCACAATCTGGATACGCTGCCGGATGCTGCGGGGCAATGTGCCGCCCCATTGCGCGGTATCCTGCCCGTCAATATGCACACTGCCACTGTCAAAACGCTCCAGATGCAGCAAACACCGCACGAAAGAGGATTTTCCAGACCCGCTTTCGCCGACAATGCCATGCGTCTGCCCGCGCCGTAATTGCAACGATACATCGCGCACGGCCTGCACACGGGTATGGCCCAACAAACCGGCGGGTTTATGATAGGTCAGGGAAATGTCGCGCGCTTCCAGCACAACCGGCGGGGCAGCGGGGCAAGGCACTGGCGCGGTTTGGGGCCTGCGTTGGGGCAGCGCACCCAGCAGCTTGCGGCTATAAGGGTGCTGCGGGTCCGAGAAAAAGGCGTCCCGGCTGCCCTGTTCCACGATGCGCCCGTGCTGCATAACGATGACATGATCGGCAATATCGGCGACCACGCCCAGATCATGGGTAATGAACAACAGCCCCGATCCTTGGGCTTGTTGCAACCCTTTCAGCAGCCGCAGGATTTCGGCTTGCGTGGTGACATCCAGTGCAGTGGTGGGTTCATCAGCAATGATCAGTTTGGGGTCATGGGCCAGCGCAATGGCTATGACAATGCGCTGCGCCTGCCCGCCTGACAACTCATGCGGATAGGATTTTGCAATGCGTTCCGGATCTGGCAGGCGCACGGCCTCCAGCAACTGATGCAGGCGCGCGCGACGCTGGGCGCGGTCACGCATGCCATGCACTGCCAGCACTTCGTCAATCTGTGCCCCCACACGCATGATCGGGTCCAGACTGGCAACCGGTTCCTGAAAAATCATGCCAATCTCGCGCCCGCGCAGGGTCTGCATGTGATGACCCTGATCCAGATCCAGCGCGCGACCACAGAATGTGACCTGCCCTGAATGGCGGGTCAGCGCCGGTGGCACCATGCCCATGATGGCCTGACCGGTGATCGATTTGCCCGACCCGCTTTCGCCGACCAGACAAACGCATTCCCCCGCCTGCACTGTCAGGGATATGTCCTGCACCGCAAAATCGCGGTCACTGCCATGGGGCAGCGCGATGCTAAGATCGCGCAGCCCAAGGACGGGGTGTCCTGCCTGTGTCATCGATCACTCGGTCAGGGTGACGTAGCGTTCATCGAACACGGTGACCTGCGTGCTGCCGGGATCGAATTCCAGCCCGTCGCGCATGGCAAATGTCTGCACATTGCGCCACAGATACATAGCTGGCATCACATCTTCCCATTCGGCCAGCAGGTCCATATAGGCCGCATACCGTTCATCGAATTCCTGCGCGCGGGCGAAACGCTGGCCTGCCTCAAGGAACCCTTCGGTCGGTTCCCATGTGCGGTGGCTTGCAATCACACGGTTGGACCCCGGACCCCAATCCAGCCACAGCGGGCGATACGGGTCGCCGGTGAATTCCGACGACATGGACATGTTCAGCAGGTGGAAGGGGCGTTCATAGGCCAGCGCGAAATTGTCCAGAATGCGGATTTCCACGTTTATGCCCAGATCGGCCCATTCTTCGACCATGAATTCGGCGGCAGTTTCATAATTGGGGAAGAACCCGCGCACGATATGCCAGCGCAGCGTTTCCCCGTCATAGCCGCTGCGCGCCAGATATTCGGCAGCGCGTTCGGGGTCATAGCCATAGGTCGCCTGCCGGTCGGGATCATGGTAGTCGCCATATTCAGGAAAGTTGAAGGGCGTGGGCGCATAGGTGGCATCATCCCACAGCGCGCGCGCCAATGTGTCCATATCCACGGCCATGACCATGGCCTTGCGCAAATCGGCATCCATGATGGGGTTGTCTTCCATGCCGTCAATATCCAGCGTGTTGAACGCGAACATCGGATAATTGCCCACCTGTGACACCAGCAGGTTCACGCCGTCGGTATTTTCCACGACGTCAAGCTGGTCGGTGGGAATGCTGACAATCAGATCGAATTCGCCGGACACAAGCCCTGCATAGCGCGTGGAATATTCCGAAATCACATTCCAGCTGATCGAGCTGAACATGGGATCACTGCCCCAATACCCGTCAAAGGCTTCGGCTGTCAGTCGGGTAGAAGGGTCAAAATCGACCACGCGGTAAGGGCCGGTTCCGATCGGGTTCTGGCCGAATTCTTCGGTGCCCACAGACTCGTAGTAGTCTTTTGGCAGGACAAACCCGATGGGGGTTGTCAGCCGCGCGATGAAGGTTGCGTCGGGGAATTCGGTTTCCAATTCCACAGTGTAATCGTCAACCGCTTCCACGCGGACCAGTCCGCTGGCGAAACTTGCGCCGCGCGGTGCCATGGGCGCATCCCCCCACAGGCGTTCGGCCGACAGCGAGAACGCCACGTCTGCGGCGGTCATGGGATCCCCATTGTGGAACGTGACCCCTTCGCGAATGGTCAATGTCCACACGGTATCCGATGTGCGTTCCCATGACGTGGCCAGACCAGGGATCAACTCGTTCCCGTCGGGGTCCTCGAAGTAGTTGCGCTGCACCAATGTCTCGAAGATATTGGAATGCACACGCCCGCCCGTGGTGGAAATCCCGATCACAGGGTCCATGGTGGGCCACAGGTTGTCGACCGCGAAATTCAGCGTCGGGCGATCTTGGGCTGCACCCAAAGCGGGGATGCTGACACTTAGTGCCAGCGCGGAAGCGAAGCAAAATCTTTTGAACAGCATGTTCAGGTCCTTCCTGTCAGGTTGGGGGGATGTTGGTTTTTCTTGTTATTATCGGTCGGTCTGCGCATCCGGCTGCGGCAGTTCGGGTTTCGCATAAGGGCGCGTGTTTTGCAGTGCGGGGATCATTTGTCTGGCGCGGGTTACCGCGGTCATGTCCAGATCAATGACAACAACGCCGTTTTCCTGTTTCATATCCGCCAGTATTTCACCCCATGGGTCGATCACCAGTGAATGGCCCCATGTCTGGCGCCCATCGGCATGGTGCCCGTTTTGCGCCGCCGCCACAACAAAGCACCCGTTTTCAATGGCCCGCGCGCGCAGCAGAATTTCCCAATGCGCCTTGCCCGTGCTCATCGCGAAGGCAGATGGCACAAACAGGACTGTCGCACCCGCCTGCGCATAATCGCGGTAAAGATGTGGAAATCTAAGATCGTAACATATGGACAGGCCAAACAAACCCCAAGGCGTTGACGCCAGCGCGGCCTGTTGGCCGGGGGCATAGCGGTCGGATTCCCGTCGCGGGGGTTCACCCGGAAGATTGACGTCAAACAGATGGATCTTGTCATATTGCGACACAATGCTGCCGTCAGGGGCGATCATGTGCCCCCGATTGCGAAACCGTTCATCCGGCGGGTCCAGAACAGGGGTGGACCCGGTTTGCACCCAAATGCCGTAATCGCGTGCAGTATCGCGGCAGGCCGCCAGATAGGGGTCGTTGCCTTCGGTCGTCACTGATTGGCGCGCAGATGCCCTGTCGCGGTTCATCAGCCCCGCAGCTTCGGGCAGCGCCAGAAGCTGCGCGCCCTGATTTGCGGCCTGACGGGCAATATCGTGCAATGCGGCAATATTGTCAGCATGGGTGTTGGAAGACGTCATTTGCGCCATCGCCAGTCGAAGCTGGGTCGGGCTGATCGTGTCCATTGGGGGTGGGCTGGTCATGTGACTGCTTTCCTTCGACGGCGTTGCGGGTGCGGTCTGGTCTGCCTTGAAATCAGCGTAACAAGCTTGAATGAAATAAAAAAGTTCAATAAAGTCTGATTACCCAAGTTTTATTTGTGCATTGAGGTGCCATGCGCGATCGATTACCCCCCTTGCGGGCCATGCGTGTTCTGGAAGCGGTCTGGAAACACGGCTCCATCGCGGCGGCGGCAGAAAACCTGAATGTCACGCAATCAGCCATCGGACACCAGTTGCGCCAGATCGAGGAATGGTCGGGCGTCCGGTTGATGATCCGCGAGGGGCGGCGAATTCAACTAACCGATGCGGGCGAAAGTCTGGCACTGGTCGTACATCGCGGGTTCAGCAGCATCCGCCATGAGGTGGACCGCCTGACCATGCGCGAACGCCTGCCCGTGACATTGGCCGCCATGCCGCTGGTTGCGCAAAACTGGTTGTTGCCAAACCTGCCGCAATTCCATGAACGCCACCCCAATGTTGCCCTGCATCTGGCAACCATCCAGTCCGACCAGCCCATGACCCCCGAACCGGATGTGACGATCCTGTTCTCACTTAGCGGTGATTTGCCCGCCGGCGCAAAACCCCTGGTCACCGGCAAGGCGATTCCGGTCTGCGCGCCGGACTATCTGGCGCGACACCCGATGCAAAGCGACGCGGACATTCTGACCGCGCGATTGCTGCAGGACGAAGATTCGCGCATGTGGGCCGACTGGGCGAAAGCCGCGCAATGCGCTGCGCCTGAACCGCCAACCAAAGGGCTGCTGTATCTGGCGGGGTCGAACCTGTTGACAGACGCGGCGCTGGCCGGACAGGGTGTAGCCATTTGCCGCGAAGCGCTGATCGCAGGCCATTTGCGCGATGGCCGCCTGATTACACTGTCCCGGACCGCGATTGATGCCGATGCCTGTTATTTTTATACCCTGTCGAATGCGGGACGAAAGCAAAGCACGGTGTCGCAGGTGGTGTCTTGGTTGGGGAGTTTGGCGCAACGCCAGCCCCTACGGTGACCCGCGCACAAGGGTGTCGGCCGGTACTGAACAAAGCCCGCCACCTGCGATTGTCATAGGGAATTGATGGGGCTGAACGGCCTGCATAATTTCTGTCTTGTATGTCGCAGTTAATAGATTTCGTTTTCCATTTGTTGAAAACTGGGGGCACACCGGTTGCAACGAAGGCTTCATGCGCAAATTTTCCCTGATCAATGTGAGCTTCGCGCTTGTCGCGCGCGATATCGCAACGACGTTGCAGCAATTCGATATGGGCGTTCCCCAGATCAGCCCTGCCGCCGAGGACGCGGTGAACTGGCTGGCCCAGCGCGGTCAGGGCGATCTGGTCGGGCTGGCAATCATTCAGGCCAGCCCCGAAGAGTTTGTCAGAAGTGAACTATATCCGTTGCTTGACGCCGCAGGCAGCAAGGTCATTTTGCTTGTGGACTCGCTTGAAGCGGCGGCACGCTCTTCGTTTCCGTCACTTGTCTTGCCCTTCTTCACAGAAGATCTGGAGGCATTGGTGCAGCAGATCGCAGACGATTAAAGCAATGGGCGCTCTGGCACAGCCTCGTAATCGATCATGGAAATTTCGGCAAGCTGATCAAGGTCGCGGACACGCAGCTGTCCGCCCTCCCATTGGACATAGGGGCGCAATCGCGCAAGGGTTTTGTTGGTATGCACCAGCGACAGGCCCAAGGCATCGGCCATATCCCGCTGGCGGAACGGAAAAACGACCGTATCATCCCTGCCAAGCCCGACTGCTTTTAGCCGCATGAAAATCTTGGCAAACGCCCATGCCATCCGTTCCGTGGCATTGCGCTGGCCCAGTGTGGTGATGGTTTCACATAAGAAATGCTCTTCGACAGCCGCGATCCATACCAGCGAGTAGGCCCGCTTCGGGCTTTCCCGAAACAACTCGGGCAAGCGCGACTTCTTGAATTTGCACAGCACCATTTTTTCTGCTGCAATCGCTGTGGATGAGGCCTCGCCGCTCAGAACACCCTGAAGGCCAATAGTATCACCAGGAAAGATGAAATTCACCAACTGCCTGTCGCCATTCGCCAGATGACGATAACGTGCGCCTTGTCCGTGACGCACCGTATAGAAGAAATCCAGCGCATCGCCTTCTGAGAAAAGGATATCGCCGCGTTCAAACGTGTCCTCGCCCGCCCAGAACGCCTGCATGAAATCAAGTTCATGGGCTGTGAATGGGTTGAAGATGTCTTTCTTCCTTAAAAAACAAGTCTGACAAGGACTTTTCGCTGCGCACATTGCATGTATTCCGTCAATTGTTGTTGCCGCTAATCTGCACGGCGGTCGGAAAATAATCCACCCCCGTTAAATCGGGGGTATCAGCGGTAAGCGATAGAATGACCTTGCCGCAGACGCGCGGCATGACACCCCGAAGGGGTATGCTGATCGCGGGTTGGTCCATGCACGGCAAGGCGTGACCGGTTCGGCTTAACGAAAGAACCGTATGCCGGCGATGGCGATATCCGCGTCAAACGCCCGACCGATGGCCACAATCCCGATCCGGCGCAGCTGCGACAGATCGAGTGCGGCATCAATCCGGTGCGCAGTGAAATCAGCGAAAGGCAGTTGGATGGTTTGCCATTCGGGGACCGGCCGGAAACTGGCGCGGTAGGATTGCCATGGTCGTGTCACATCGCGCGTGCGCAGGTGCAGGTTGTAATCCTTATCATTGCCGGTGATGTCCATCTCGATCCCTGCCCAAGTCCGCGCATCGATCGTGCCGCCGCGCGGGTCAAGGTCGAGGGCGATCTGGACAAACCCGCCGTTATTTTCCAAGCTGACTTGTCCCCGCATGCGCAGCGCGGGGCGGTCACGGACTATCTCGCGGGTCATTGCCCCGCGCGAGATACCGCCCATGACGCGGTCCGACACGAATTCCCACGCGGCCCCGTTCACGGCGCGAGGATGGGGGGCGGAAAGGTCATCGATCAGAGTATCAGGGGGTGTCATTGCAGGGCTGTCCTTGTTTGTCGCGGGGATCCCGCCTTGAACTATGCGCGCAAGCGGTTTCGCAACTCGGCCCGATTTTGACTCATGTCCGGTGTAATAGTGCTTGAATCCGTTTCAAACAATCAAGCCCCGATCTTGCAGGCGAACCGCGGGACATTCCCGGCCTGCCGCCCAGCGCGAAACCGGTGAGCACGCACCAACAGCCGGTGGCGGCCCCGTGGCAAGACAGTCGCGTTCAATGCACGCAATGTTGCCCATTGCCGTTCTGGCAACAGAAGCTGACGGTGACGCCCCCCCTCAACCAGCTTACACCAGAGCTAGATGTCTAGAGCATGTCGCGCTCATTCGCATTCACCCGACATGCTCTAACTTACTGGTTTTGCATGTTCGAGAAGCTCAAAACCGGTTCCCGCTTTTGAGCAACATGCACCAAGGGCGAATGCGGATACCTAGTCCGATCAGATGCAGATACCCGCCGGAATGTGAACAGCCGTCTGGGTTGAAAAAGCTTGATCTGATAGCTGCGAAGCGCAATCCTGAAAATTGCAGCATTCCGCTGCATCAGGGAGGAAAGCTATGTTTAGACTATCCGGGGCCCTAGCTGGCCTTATGTTCGTTGCAAGCCCCGCATTCGCAGATACACATTCCCATAACCATGATGACATGGCCCGCACACCCGCTCCGGAAGGCGCAGAGGTATATTTCATTACTCCAGCCGACGGTGCCGTTGTTTCGAACCCGGTCACGATCCAGTTCGGTGCGCGCGGTATTGGCATTGCACCTGCAGGCGTAGATTGGCCCGATACCGGCCATCACCACCTGTTGATCAATGTCGACCCGACCGAAGTTGATATGGAGTTCGGCCTGCCTGCAGATGATCAGTATCGTCATTTTGGCGGGGGACAAACCGAAGTGACGCTGGACCTGCCCGCGGGCACACATACCATGTTCTTGCTGTTGGGTGATCACAACCATGTTCCGCATGATCCCCCCATCCTGTCGGAAGTCATCACCATCACTGTAGAGTGAAGCCGGCACTCCGGTCAGGTCCGTGCAATGATCCTGCCCCGTTGCTGCGGGATTTCTTTTGGAATGCATAGCCTGCGCGTGTGTGGATGGACGCAATACGTCCCTCCTCGGTTTTGTCATGCGTGACGCGTGTCGTGGCGGACATAGCGGGGCTTCAGCTCTCGGCGATTATTCTTGTGGCGATAAACCGGCCGATCACGGCAGAGCCCGTGCTGTTCGGATGGGTGCGATCAGGGGCAAGAAGGTGCGAGGCAGTTGCGTCAATCACGTCTTCGATGTCCATGAAATAAACCCCCGGTTTTGCTGCAGCATAACGGGCGATGCGCTGTTCCATAGTGACCAGCCAAGGATGACACCCTGCGAACGACCGTGAGGCTGGTGCCTCATAGTATCCGGCCCAGATCACTTGCGCCCCCTGATTGCGGGCGCGACTGATCAGATCGGGAATAGCCCCGGTCATGGCATCCGGTCCGATCAGCTGGTCAATAACACCATCGCAGCGCTGGCATCCGCAAGCCCTTGCCAGATCATTCGCCCCGCCATTCATGACGACCCAGGACCAGGACCCGGAAGTTAGCTGGTCCGGTATGCTAAGCCCGCCAAGACTGGCAAGGCGCCCAGACTGCAATTGCGCCCCCAATCTGGCGCGGCTCGTGACATCACGGTTCAGTTCCATCTCTATCACACGCCCCACATCCTGCCCCGAACTCCGGTTCCAGGCGAAAACGGAATCACCGATGACCAGAATATCACCCGCCTGCTGGCGCGGCGCGACACCGCAAGCGGCGAGAGCGCTGAACAAGGCGGCAATCAGAAACAGACGCATGAACAGACCTTTTGCTGACTTGATCGAAAGCCTACGGCTTCGCGACATCCAAGGCCAAATCACATTGCCGTTGCAGTGGGACTTGGCCTGTCGGGTGATGGCTTTCATTGAGGATGTCTGTGAACAGCAGGAAATTCATTGGCAATGCTATTCCCGCTTCGGCTTGAAAGAATGTACCCGACGGATCGGGGGCAATCGTGACGCGCCACATTCATGAGGCTGGCGGACGGCATACGTAAAAGTCGAACCATAAGCCTTGGGCACTGGCTATGCCCAATATTTTACCAAGCTGCATGATGTCGCCCCACCGCATAGGGAAACAAGGCCGCAACGATGCGTGCGCCTGCGGGTCGGGCCGGAAATACAAGCTGTGCTGTGGCCGACATTGAAAGAGGCAAGCTGGGCCGGGATTTCCTGCGTGCTGGAAGGTCGAGGAAATCAGCGCGCGACGCAACTACCCCAAGCCATGCGGCGTCCGACACAGTTCCGGCACAGTCCGCGGCGCATGGCGAGAGCGAGCACTAAAATACGTTGCGCGATGAGGTGGCGTTTCCGACTAACTGTGGTGAACCGCGCATGCAGGGATAAACCACCCAACAGCTTCTGGGCGGCATCATGGCTGGAAAACAAAGCTTCCGGGCGCGGGCATAAGCGGGGAATAGCCTTTGTCGGGCGCACCCATTTGCGGCGCAGGCCCCGCGCCACCAGTTCGCGATGCAAGCCATTCGGCCCATTCGGGCCACCATGAACCGGCCTTCGGCGCATTTTGCGCCAACCACGCATCAGGGCCAGTGTATAATGCCCCTTCGGGCCTATGCGACAGGCGATAGTGGCGAGATTTATGGCCCGGCTCGCTAAGGATGCCGCCGTTATGCCCGCCTTTGGTCAACACGAATGTCAGGTCGCAATCGGTAAAAAGCTGCGTTTTATATACGGACTGCCACGGCGCGATATGGTCGGTTTCCGTGCCGATCACGAACATGGGCGCGGTGATGTTTTTCAGCGCGATCACACGCCCTTCAACCGCGAAACGCCCCGCCGTCAGCCGGTTCTCCAGAAACAATGCGCGCAGATATTCTGAGTGCATTCTGGCAGGCATCCGCGTGGTATCGGCGTTCCAGACGCCAATATCGCTGGGCAGGTCATCACGTCCCAGAAAATAGCGTTGCACATTGCGCGTATAGATCAGATCCTCTGACCGTATTGCTACAAAGGCGCGGGCCATTTGCGGGCGGTCAAGATAGCCCTGTTCCCACATCAGATCCTCGAGAAACGCAATCTGGCTTTCGTCCAGAAACATCAGCAGTTCGCCCGCTTCCACGAAATCCACCTGCGCGGCCATCAGCGTGATGGACCCAAGCCGCCTGTCACCATCGCGCGCCATCGTGGCCGCAGTGATCGCCAGCATCGTGCCGCCCAGACAATAGCCCACCGCATGCACCGGCTGATCAGGCACAATCGCGCAAATAGCGTCAAGCGCAGCCAGAACACCGCGCTTGCGGTAGTCTTCCAATGACAATTCCGCCTGCGCAGCTGTCGGGTTACACCAGGAAATCATGAAGACCGTGAACCCCTGCCCCACCAGATAGCGCACCATCGAATTATGCGGCGAAAGGTCAAGAATATAGTATTTCATGATCCACGCGGGCACAATCAGGATGGGCTCTGCCTGCACTTGTTCGGTCTGCGGGGCATATTGGATCAACTCGAACAGGTCATTGCGAAACACCACTTCGCCGGGGGTGCAGGCCAGTTCCTTACCGATTTCAAAGCCTTCGGGGGCAGGATCGCGATGGCCGCTGAGTGTCTTGAGCATGTCGTGCGAAAATCTGGTCATGCCTTCGGTGAAGTTGCGGCCAGCTGTGTCGCGCGTGGCCTGGATAATTTCGGGATTGAGCCATGGAAAATTGGAGGGCGATACGAGATCAAGGGACTGGCGGGCCAAAAAACGCGCGCGTTCGGCATCTTCACGGCGCAGGCCGCGCATGGGTTCCGTCGCGTGATCCCACCAGTCCTGCATCGCCAGAAACCACTGATGCCAAATCTGGAACGGCTGTTTCTGCCAGTCGGGATGCGTGAAACGGTGGTCATAGGATTTGGGCGCGAAAGCCGGGCCTGCATCACGGTCAGTGACGCTGGCCAACAGCTTCATTGCGTTTTGCTGCGCATGTTCGACAAGTTCAAGCTGACGGCCAGGTGAGCGCGCCATATGCTGCGCCCAATCGCTCCAGGCCTCGATAAAGGCATGGTTTGACACTCCGCCGCTCAGCTTTGCCATGACGCCCCGCGCGGCGCGGTCAAAATTCTGATGTGATGGCTTGGGTTCGGACGACACAGGGGCCGTCACTGCCGGTAGCCGCGCCATGGCTGACGGGTCAAGTTTGCTTTTGGATGGCTTTGCTCGGCGGGGCGGCATGAGTTACGTCCTTTTTCTGGCGAGCGGCATGATCTTGCTGTCAGGGTCCAGGCAGTGGCGAATAGCGGACAGATCAAGCGTTTCTTCCGCTTCCAGCCGCGCGACAAGGCGGGTGATCTGGTCGCGATGCTCTTCGATCAGGGCAGTTGCCTTGGCTTCGGCGTCTTGCAAAAGGCCTATCACGGCCTGATCGACCCGTGTAGCGGTTTCGTCCGAATAGCTGCGCGGTTGCGCGATTTGTTGGCCGAGGAAGGGATGATCTTCGCTGTCACGCAGGTCCACAGGGCCAATGTCGCTATGCATCCCCCAGCGTGCAACCATCGAGCGCGCCAGCGCTGTTGCACGGCGGATATCGTCATCTGCACCCGAACTGACGGAACCAAGCAGCAACTTCTCTGCCGCCCGCCCGGCCAGCAGCGTGACAAGTTGCGCGCGCAAATAGGATTCAGGCAGGGTGTGACGGTCATGGGCGGGCAGCATATGGGTGCTGCCAAGACTGCGCCCGCGCGGGATGATCGTGACCTTGTAGATCGGATCACTGCCCGGGTTGTAAAAGGCCGCCGCCGTATGGCCCGCCTCATGGACAGCCAGCCGGTGGCGTTCATCAGGCTGGATCGCCAATGTGCGCACAGTGCCCATCATCACCTTGTCGCGCGCCTCGTCCAGATCGGCATGGGTGATGTCGCCGGCATGACGGCGCGCGGCCGTAATCGCGGCTTCATTCAGCAGGTTTTTCAGATCCGCCCCGGAAAAACCCGGCGTGCCCGCCGCGACCTGATCCAGATCGACATCGCTGTGCAGGGGCAGGCCCCTGATATGCACATTCAGGATTGCGCGCCGCGCGTCCTTGTCGGGCAGCGACAGGGTCACATGACGGTCAAACCGCCCCGGACGTAGAAGCGCAGGGTCAAGCACATCAGGGCGATTGGTGGCGGCCAGCACCACCACGGCCTCGCGCGCGCTGAACCCGTCAAGTTCGGCCAGTATCTGGTTCAGCGTCTGCTCTCTTTCGTCATGGCCCCCGCCCAGTCCTGTGCCGCGCGTGCGCCCTATACTGTCCAATTCGTCGATAAAGATGATCGCAGGCGCATGCTGCCGTGCGGCTTCAAACATCTTGCGGACGCGCCCGGCACCAACACCGACGAACATTTCCACAAACTCCGATCCCGAGGTCGAGAAGAACGGCACATCCGCTTCGCCTGCAAATGCGCGCGCCAGAAGCGTCTTGCCAGTGCCGGGCGGACCCATCATCAGCACCCCATGCGGCACCGTGGCCCCCACGCGCTGGAAACGGTCGGGGTCGCGCAGGAATTCCACGAGTTCCGACACTTCGCGCTTGGCTTCGTCCTGACCTGCGACATCGGCAAATGTGACCTTGCTGGTCAGCTTCGCGGGTTTCGACGACCGACCGCTTAGGAAATCGCCCATCCCGCCACCCAATCCACCGCCCAGACGACCACCCAAGCCGCCCATCATCCGACGGCTGAGCCAGAAATAGAACCCAAGGATCAGGATCCATGGCAGAAACCAGATCAAGGCCGAAGGGGCGCGCGGGGCTTGGGCCGTCACGATGACGCCCATGTCTTCAAGCAAGGGCAATAGCGTCGGATCAGGTTGCGCTGGTGTGATGGCCCGCACACGGCTGACGCCATCGCTTCTTTGGTCGTGCAGCCATGCAACAATGGCCGTTTCCTCCAGCGTCACCTCGCGCACGTCGCCATTGCGGATCAGGGCTTTTATTTCACTGTATGAGATGGTCGCCGTGGCACCGGGCGCGGTCGGTTGTTGCGTCAGCATGAATGTCAACGCAACCAAGCCCAATACAAAAAGCCAGAGCATTCGCGCTAGTGCCGGTTTGTCAGGCTGTTCAGGCGGCGGTGGCATTCTAGGGGTGTTCATGACGCCTCCTCAGTGCAAAGGCCTTTGGGTTTCATGTATTGGAACCAAGCAGGCGTGAAATATCTTGCAACCCAGAATAGCAATTGACGGGGGGAGCGTCCTTGCGTTGCATCAAGTTGTTTCATTTCGCAGGACCCACAAGCCTGACTATGGCAACCGACATGCGCCGCTACGGTCAGTCAATCTTGCCACTGTGGTCAACGTCCGCCTCCACCAACAGCTCGAACCCGGCGAGTTTCTCCGACGGGTTCGAGGGGGAGCGCCAGTTCTTTTCACAACGGGATCCCGGTCAGGGCTTCTGCCGTTCGGCCCCGCAAAAACAGAAATCAGGGGATTTCACGTCAGG